>JBDOIE010000080.1:0-115422 GCA_041082245.1 Chloroflexia bacterium | reverse complement strand
GATGAGGATCAGGACGATCACCACCAGACGAACGACGTCCTGTGTGGCCACACCTGCTGCTCGGCTTGGGCTCGGTCGGAGGTAAGCCCCCGCCGCAAAGATCTCCTCCCCCAGCAGGAACGCTCCTCCGGACAGGGGCAGAAACGGGACCCCTGCCGGCGATGCCACGCCCGCGAGTTGGAACCCGGTTCCGCGGGAGCCCGCATCGAGCAACAGTGCGAGCTCCTCGTCGAAGGCTCCGACCAGGACGTTGCTGCGGACCTCAGGCCGCGACAGGAGATCGACGGCTCCCGCAGCATAGGCCATCCGGTCCTGCTGGGCAAGCCACAGGCAACGTGCTTCCAGCTCCCGAGGCGCGCCCGTCTTCTCCCTGGCACGCTCCAGCAAACGGCCGACCGCGATGTGCACCAGCGCGTCGTTCGCGCTGGATACGATCGGAACACCCAGCGAGAAGGCCTGCTCGGCGACGCTGCCGACTACCTCAAGGCCGGCAAACGTTTCTGCCGCCCGGCCTCCCCCTCCGAGGCTGCCCGTACCTGGCGACACGTGGACCGTTTCCCCCATCTCCGCCGCGCGGTGCAGTGCCGCCTGTAGCGCCTCCAGTGCGGGTAACGTCTGCCCCTCCACCGCCCCGTGCCCACGGCGCGCCCGGAGGAAAGACAACACAAGAAGGAACACTCCAAGGAGGAAAAGCAGGACAAGTGCGGGCAAGGTTGCTTGACCAAAGTTCAAGCGCATCAGACAGCCTCCTTGCCCCGCCGGGCACGCTTACGCTGCAGCACCCCTTCCAGTACCCCTAGGAACTCCTCCAGCGCCTCGGGTTCATCCAGCCACCGGGCGATCGCACCGCTCCAGCGGCGCCACTCCTCGGAGGGCAACAGCGGCTGAAGGAAGAGCAGCCCCTGGCTGCCCACGAAGCTCAGCGGCCGCAACCCTTGCAGCAACAGGTACGCGGGTCCCGCCAAACCCCGCCGGTCGAGCCACCGGGCCAACTGCGCCTGCTCTCCGTCGTCGGGCCCACCGTGAAGGGACATGTGGGACGCTCCGGGGTAGTGAACCCTCCACCGGGTGCCGTTCGCCACCCATAGGTACATCGAGGCCCGAAGATAGGCCCATGTTCGACTCCGACATCCCCTAGTATAACATACCTTTTTCCCTGCTGCAACGGTCTAGCGGCCCACGATCCCCAGCGCTTCGGCCCCGGCGTAACGCGCCGCGTCCCCGAGCTCTTCCTCGATCCGCAACAGGCGGTTGTACTTGGCCACCCGATCCGTCCGACAGGGAGCCCCGGCCTTGATCTGCCCGGTGCCCAGCGCCACCGCGAGGTCCGCGATGAACGCATCCTCGGTCTCGCCGGAACGGTGGGAAATGATGACCCGCCAGCCGGCGTTCTGCGCGAGCCGGACCGCCTCGATCGCCTCGCTCAAGGTGCCGATCTGGTTTACCTTGCACAGGAGCGCGTTGCAGGCTTTTTCCTGGATCGCTCGCCGGATGCGCTCCGTGTTTGTTACCAACAGGTCATCCCCTACGAGCTGCAGTCGGTCTCCCAGGCGTTCCTGCAACAGCCGCCACCCTTCCCAATCGTCCTCCGCGAGCCCATCTTCGATCGACACGATCGGGTAGCGCGCCGTCCAATCCGCATAGAAGGAGACCATACCCGCGCTGTCCAGCCGGCGCTGGTCCCGCTTTAGCTCGTAGACGCCCTCGTGGAAGAACTCGCTTGCCGCCGGATCGAGCGCCAGCACGATATCGACCCCCGGCCGATAACCCGCCCGTTCGATCGCTTCGAGGATGACGGCGACCGCATCTTCGTTCGACCCGAGCGACGGGGCGAACCCACCCTCATCGCCTACATTGGTATTCTGGCCCTTTTCCTTAAGCACTTTGCGCAGCGCGTGGTAGACTTCTGCTCCCCACCGGAGCGCCTCGCGGAAGGAGGGGGCACCCACGGGCGCGATCATGAACTCCTGAAGGTCGGTCGAGTTCTCCGCGTGCTTTCCCCCGTTCAGGATGTTCATCAGCGGCACCGGGAGCACCCGTGCCCCAACACCCCCAAGATAGCGGTACAGCGGCAGCCCCAGCGCGTTGGCCGCTGCCCGTGCCACGGCCAGGCTAACCCCTAGCGTCGCGTTCGCCCCGAGGCGCGATTTGTTGGGGGTACCGTCCAGGTCGATCAAGAACTGGTCCAGGCCGGCCTGATCGAGGGCATCCCACCCGAGCAGTTCCTCCGCGATCTCGCCGTTCACGTGCTCAACGGCTTTCAGCACTCCTTTGCCACCGTACCGCCTCGGGTCACCGTCGCGCAACTCCAGTGCTTCGTGCGCTCCAGTAGAAGCTCCCGACGGAACGATGGCATGTCCTTCTGCACCGCCCTCTAAATACACACTCACCTCGATCGTGGGGTTCCCTCGAGAATCCAGTACCTCGCGCGCGGTGATCTCCTCAATAGTGGTCATGATCGCCTCCTGTGCAATCGTCGTTGCCGCAAAAAGGGGGGTTCTGCGCTCTTTCCTCATCTTATCATACCTCGGAAAGGCACGCAAGAAAGATGCCCGCACCTTCAGGGCATTCCCGTTTTCCGATGAAGAAGCCGCCCGCCAGTCGGGTAGGCCCTGCAAAGACTGTATCGAAACCCTTGGGTCGAGTGGCGAAGTATGACGAGACCAAGAGCAGCGCAGGAAAGCCGGGACGTGGTTACCATACGCACGCTTCGCGCTACTCCACCGACGTTCCTGGCCTTCCGTTACAACACTGGAAAGCCCTGCCACACCTCGCGGATACCCCCAACGCCCTAGGGTGCTGGTAGGGCGGTCGGTGTCGGCGTCGGGACCCAGGTCGACCGGTAGCGGATCGTATAGCGGCCGTTCCCGGCTTCCCGCGCCGAAAGACGGTAGCGGAGTCGGCCCGCTTCATCTGTCCGCACGACGCCGTCTGCGCGGCCGGCCCGCCCGTAGCGCGCCGCTGCCGCCAGCACCGCGTTCCCTTCCGGCGAGAGGATCTCGAGTGTGAGCTCCCCGCGTTCTACCTCGACCGTCAGCTCTACCGCGACCGTCTCATTCGATGGACCCACCTGGAGCTCGCGCATCGTGGAGCCGTCCGCGCTCACCAGGCGTCCCGAGATCTCCCCTCTCCCGGAGGCGTCGGCCGGAAGGAGCGTAGTGCGCTCCCCGGAGGCCAGATAACAACCGGCTGCGGCGAGGAGGACAACCGTCAGGGCAATACAGCCAAGCGCCCGCCAGCGATCCCCTCTGGCACGACAACGGGCCGGAAACGACATCTCGTACCTCCCCCTCACCCCAGCAGCGCGGCCACATACCGTTCTGCATCGAAGGCGACGAGATCCTCCAGCCGCTCGCCGGTCCCCACGTAAGCGATCGGCAGTTTCAGTTCACGGACAATGGCAAAGGCGATCCCGCCTTTGGCTGTCCCGTCCAGCTTGGCCAGCGCCAGGTGAGTAACCTGCACTGCTTCGGTGAAAACGCGGGCTTGTACCAGACCGTTCTGCCCCGTCGTAGCATCCAGCACCAGCAGCACCTGCTGAGGAGCCCCCGCGATCTGCCGCTCGATCACACGCCGCACTTTGCGTAGCTCCTCCATCAGGTTATGCTTCGTATGCAGGCGGCCGGCGGTGTCGATGATCACGACATCGATGCCGCGGGCCAGGGCGGCCGCTACGGCATCGTGGGCCACGGCGGCAGGATCCCCTCCGGCACGGTGCGCCAGCACCGGCACCCCTGCACGCTCGCCCCACACCTGCAGCTGCTCGATCGCCGCAGCACGGAAGGTATCCGCGGCGGCCAGGAGCACAGAATGCCCCTGGCGCCGGTAGAGATACGCCAGTTTCGCGATCGTGGTGGTCTTGCCAACTCCGTTGACGCCCACCACGAGGACCACGTACGGGGTGCCGGGCTGCGGGGGTGGGACAGGCCGCTCCACCTCGCGCAGCACGGCGCGCATCTCCTCCGCAAGTGCCTCCCGGAGCGCCTCGCCGTCGCGGTATCCTTCCTGCCGTGCCCGCTCGCGCAGACGGGCCAGCAGCACTTCGGTCGTCTCGACACCAACGTCGGCCTGGATGAGCAGGGCCTCCAGCTCTTCCCACGCCTCCTCGTCCAGCCGGCCGCGGCGAAAGAGCTGTCCCAGGCGGCTAAAGAACCCCTGCCGGGTCCGCGCCAGGCCTTCCTCCAGGCCTGCTGGCTGGTCGGTCCCGACCTCCGCATCCTCACGTTTACGCGACCAGAAGGGCAAGTCAGCCTCCTCGCTGTACCTCGATCAGCGCTTTACGCCCATCCCAAATCCTCATCGGCAGCGCCCGGGCTCTCCGCGCCTTCTTCCTGTCCCTCTTCTTCCGGCCAGCGACCCGCTTCGAGTTCCTCGATCATCTCGTCGAACTCCTCCCCCATCTCTTCCCCCAGCGTGCGCTGCATGCGGCGGGCCCATCGGGCAATGCTCCGCGGGTCGTTCTCGTCGACGTCTGCCAGCATAGAGGGGTCGGCAAGCGATTCGAGCTGCTCTTCCTCGGAGCGCGGGCTCGCAAAGCGGGAGAACAAGCGCTGCACTTCCGTCGTATGGCAGCGAGGACAGCGCGGTTGCACCTCCTGGTCCATGCGCAGCACCAGTATGCTGAACCGGCCCCGACAGCGCCGGCAACGGTACTCGTAGACCGGCATCGCTACCCTCCTCCAGACCTGATGCGGCCCCATTATAGCATAGGCGCCAAGCCGGTCAACGCCGGTTTGCCTTCTACCGACGGTACGGCTATAATGGGGCCGAAGCGATTTTCCTTGCCAGGCTGCGCGATCATGCTGGATCTTACCGCTACAGGGCAGGGAAGATACCCCGACTGCGGTGGAGGTTCGATGGCAGAAGTAGAAACGGTCGATCGGCTCATCGTGGGCGGTACCATCGTAACGATGGATGCGCAGGGACATATTTACGACCCCGGGGCAGTGGCGATCTCCGGACAACGCATCGTCGCGGTAGGGCCTCAGGAGGAGGTCCTGGCCCGCTACCAGGCGGCGGAGACGCTGGATGTGACCGGGATGGCGGTGATCCCGGGGCTCGTGAATGGCCATGGCCACGCCGCGATGGCCCTGTTGCGCGGGTTGCGGGACGATCTGCCCCTGGACGTATGGCTTTTCGGTTACATGCTGCCTGTGGAAAGCCGGTTTGTGGACGAAGCGTTCGTCCGCTGGGGGACTCTGCTCGCCTGCGCCGAGATGATCCGCGGTGGTACCACAACCTTCGTCGACATGTACTACTTCGAGGATGCTGTGGCCGCGGTCGTCGACCAGGTGGGGATGCGCGCCGTATGTGCGGAAACGATTATCAAATTGCCTGCTCCCGATGCGAACAGCTACGACGAGAGCCTGGCATACGCACGCCGCTTCATCGAGCGCTGGAAAGGCCACCCGAGGATCACGCCCGCGTTGGGCCCCCACGCTCCCTACACGACGACACCGGAGATCCTCGGCGAAGTACGGGCGATGGCCAGGGATTACGAGGTTCCGGTGCTCATCCACCTGGCCGAGACCGCGCACGAGGTCGGCGAATCGCTGGAGGAGATGGGCCTCTCGCCGGTTGCCTGGTGCCGCGCGGTCGGGCTCTTCTCGGCGCCCCACGTCGTTGCTGCCCACTGCGTCCACGTCGACGACGGCGATATCGCGATCCTGCAGGATGCCGGCGTCGGGGTGATTTCCAATCCGAGCAGCAACCTGAAACTGGCCAGCGGGATCGCTCCTTACTCGCGCCTGTTGCGTGCCGGTCTCGCGCTGGGGTTGGGCACGGACGGCTGCGCGAGCAACAACGACCTGGATATGTTCGAAGAAATGCGCCTGGCCTCCTTTCTCGCCAAAGTGAGCTCGGGTGACCCCACCGCGCTCCCGGCGCGTCAGGCCCTCGCGCTGGCCACGATCGGCGGAGCACGGGCGCTGGGCCTGGATCACGAGATCGGTTCCCTGGAACCCGGCAAGCGCGCCGACATCGCGGTCGTCGACCTGCGTCAACCCCATAGCATCCCCCGATACCGCATTACCGAGGAGAATATCTACTCGCAACTGGTCTACACGGCCTGCCCGACCGACGTACGGCACGTGCTCGTGGATGGCCGTTTCCTCTTGCGCGATGGGGTACTGACCACGCTGTCGTTCGAAGAGATCGCCCAGAGGGCACAGGAAACGGCGGACGAGATCGGGCGCTTTGTCGTTGCACGCGAGGAAAACCTCCTGGACAAGATCCTGGCGATCGGGGGCGTCGAGCAGGAGGAGATCTTTGAGGTACAGGTCAAAGCCCGTGTGCCGGAGTACCTGACCCTGGAACAGCTGCTGGCTGCACCCCAGCTGACGGAACGGCGACGCAGCGAACGGCTCCAGTACGACACCTACTTCCTGTTCCACGATGAGCGGAAAGGCCGCCTCCGCTACCGGGAGGACAACCTCCTGGATGAAAACGGCCGGATGCACCCGACCTACACCCTCACGCTGACCTCGCCCACCCGCCGCGAGGAGTACCCGAACGCCGCCATCCTCTCGCGCGCCCGGTATACCGCCGTCGCCGATCGCTCGCTGCGCTTTTACCGGGAGTATTTCCGCCCGGACGAGGTGCGCGAGATCGAGAAACGTCGCCGACGCGTGCACATCAGCTACAAAGGGCAGCATTTCGCGTTGAACCTCGACACCCTCGTGCAACCGCCCCTGGGCTCGTTCCTGGAGATCAAGAGCCGCACCTGGTCGCGGGCGGATGCGGAGAACAAAGTTCGGCTGATCGGGGAACTGCTCGCGCTCTTTCGCATCCCGGAAGAGGCGCTCGTCAAGAAGGAGTACGTGGAGATCTAAGCTCCGAGAGGGTCCCCCGTGCGCATCCTCATAGTGGCCGATGTCTTCCCGCCGCGCTGCGGCGGTGCCGGCTGGAGCAGCTACCACCTGGCGCGAGCACTGGCACAGCGCGGTCACGGTGTGGAAGTCGTGGTGCTCCGGGAGGGAAACGGCCGACCAGCCCAAAGGGTGTACGAAGGACTTGCGGTGCACGAGTTTCCGTACCGGGCGCCACGCATCCCGTTCCTGCGCAACGTATACCGGAACGAACTCCTCTGGCCACGGCTGGCTCGCTATCTGGTTACAAAGGCCCGAAGCGGGACGTTCGAGATCCTCCATGCCCAGCACAGCCAGACTGTGCCCGCGACCGTGCGCGCGGGTCGGGAGCTCGGAATCCCTGTGGTCGCTACCGTGCGGGACTACTGGCCGCTGTGCTACCGTGCGACCGGCCTTTCCAGGGATGGCACGAGCTGCACGGACTGCAGCCCCCGCGGAGTGGTACGCTGCCTGGGGAGCGTGGCCGCCCTCGCGGCCTACCCCTATATCCACGGGAACGTGAGACGGAAGGCCCAGGCGCTTTCCCGAGCCGACGCGGTGATCGCGGTCAGCCGCTTTGTCGCTCACAAGCTCGCGGAGATCGTCCCCGCCTCCCGCCTGCACGTCATCCCGAACCTGGTAGACCTGGAGGAAGTGGACCGCCTCGCTTCCGCACCGGAGATGGAAGCCCCGCCCCCCTTCCTCCTGTTCGTGGGAAAACTGGAGAGGAACAAGGGCGTGCTCGAGCTCCTCGAGGCCCTCTGGAGAGCCGCGCAGGTCCTGCCGCCCCGAGAGCGGCCCGCGCTCGTGATCGCCGGGGACGGTTCCCTCCGGGGGCACCTGGAGAAAGAGCTGCGAGCGATTGGGTGGCCGGCCCGTTTCTTGCGCTGGGCAGAGCACGACCAAATCCTGCGGTTGCTCCGACGTACGGAGCTGCTCCTTTTCCCCTCGCGGTGGGAAGAGCCGTTGAGCCGCGTGCTGCTGGAGGCGTGCGCCTGCGGGACGCCTATCCTCGCGATGGCCACCGGCGGCACTGGCGAACTGCTAACGGATGGCGTGAACGCGGCCCTCGTCGTCCCGCGGGCAGAACCGTTCGCCGAACGGCTCGTTGCTCTGCTGAGGGCGCCGGAAGAGCGACGGCGGTTGGGCGCGGGCGCCCGAAGGCTGGCCGAAGAGCACCTGGCCGCCCCCATTGTGGTGGCACAGGTGGAAGCTCTGTACCGAAATCTGGTGGACCTGGCTTGACTTTTCCCAAGGCCTGCGCTATATTGAAGGCCGTAGTCGCCCCGGACCGTCCGATACCGCATTCCTCGATGTCCCTCCAGGAGGCAGTATGGCGGATCGCCCCGGCGATGCGGAAAAAGTGGATATCCTGGCCACTGTGGAGGAGATTCGCCGCCAGGTTCGGTTGCACCGCGCGTCTCGGGACGAGTCGAGCATCCAGAATCCCGAAACGGTGTACAGCCGCTTGGAGCTCGCCCGCAGCCTGGAGGAGGTACGGGCCCACCAGGGCGTGAGTGCCCACTGGCCGATCGTCTGGAGGACGCCGCTCCAGGCCATTTTCGCCTTTTTCCAGCGGTTGCTTCGCCTTGCGCTGCGCTGGTACATCAACCCGATCGTGGAACAGCAGAACGCGTTCAACGCGGCCACGGAACGCACGCTGCAGCAGCTCGCGGCCGCTTGCGGCCAGCTTCAGGAGGAGATTTCCGCCCTCCGCCGGGAAGTAGAGGCTTTGGAGCAGACGCTCCGCCAGGGAGGGAGCCAACATGGCCGCTAAGCGCGTGCTCGTCTGCGCGGTGCAGGTCCCCTTCACCCGCGGCGGAGCGGAGTTGCTCGTTGAAGGACTCGTAAGGGCGCTCCTGGAGCACGGGCACCAGGCCGAGGTGGTGCGGCTTCCGTTCGCCTGGGGCCCTGACAAACGGGAGATCGTCAAGAGCTGTCTCGCCTGGCGCCTGCTGGAAATCGCGCGCGTGAACGGGTCGGCCGTAGACCAGGTGATCTGCACCAAGTTCCCTTCCTATGTCGTGCGCCACCCGCACAAAGTCGTCTGGCTCGTGCACCAGCACCGACAGGCGTACGACTGGTATGGCACCCCCTACAGCGACTTTACCTACCGGGAAGAAGACCGCGAGGTGCGACAGATCATCCAGCGGATCGATCGCCGCTGCCTGGGAGAAGCCCGCCGCATCTTTACCATTTCGCAGAACGTCTCGCGCCGACTTGCACACTACAACGGGTTGCGCAGCACGCCGCTCTACCCTCCTTCGCTCTATCGGGACCGGCTGCATCCGGGACCGTACGGCGACTATGTGCTCTATATCGGGCGGCTGGACCGGGCCAAGCGGGTGCACCTTCTCCTGGAAGCGCTGCCCCATGTAAGAGCCCCGCTCCGGTGCGTGATCGCCGGACAGGGACCGGAGCGGAAAGGGCTGGAAGCGCTGGCCCATCGGCTGGGCATCGCCCACCGGGTCACCTTTGCTGGTTACGTAGAGGATGCAGATCTCATCTCGTTGTACGCCGGCGCACGCGCAGTCTATTACGCCCCGGTGGACGAGGATTATGGATTTGCCACCGTAGAAGCGTTCCACGCGGCCAAACCAGTCGTCACTACGGCAGATGCCGGAGGTGTGCTGGAGTTCGTGGAACACGGCCGCACCGGACTGGTATCCGCACCTCAGCCGGAAGAGATCGCGGTGAACCTGGAGGCACTTGCTTCGGACGAGGAGTTGGCCAGAAAGCTCGGGGAAGCAGGCAGCCTGCGCGTCGTCGGCATCACGTGGGAGGAAGTCGTCCGTCGCCTCCTTCTCTGACCAGGGGAAGGTGACGCGGCTGTCCGAGGAACAGGGGAAAATCATTCCAGGAGGTGAAAAGGGGGACATTCGTCGCTGGACCGCCTTCGTAGGGCTGGACGCCGAGGGGCAGATTGCCCCGATCGGACGGTTCGTCCGCAGGAGCAGGATCCATGAAAGCGTGCTGGCTAGGTCTGCTATGCCTCGGGGTGCTCGCCTTTCTTCTGGCCGGATGCGGCATCGGGGTGCTTCAGCCAGCGCCTACCGCAACCCCATTGCCGACCTACACCCCACTCCCCACGTATACGCCATTCCCGACCCACACCCCACTTCCATCGCCAACGCCTTCTCCGGCGCCGACCTATACCCCGCTGCCGACCTACACCCCACTGCCGACCTACACTCCGGTGCCTACTGCCGAGCCGACGAAAAAGCCGGCCGCACCGACACAGCCCCCGGCCCCCACACAGCCGCCCGATCCATGCGCGGGCATCCCGGGCGACGTCGACGGTTCGATCACCCCGAAGTGTGGCCACGCGAACACGACCTTCTACATCGACATCTGGGGCTTTGCGGCGCACGAACGGATCGGCTTCTGGATCAACGACGTAAACGGTGTGATCGCTGGAACCTACCAGACGTACGACATCGGCCCGGAGGGACGGGCCGACGACCTCTGGTTCCGACCGGACGAGTTCGACCTCGGTCCCGGGCTCTACTTCTGGGTCTTTGAGGGGACGACATCACATCACCAGTCGATCGTGTACTTCAAAGTCATCCCTTGAGTTAGGGAAGATGGTCCTGGGGGGCCGCTTTACGGCCCCCCAGTTTCTTTGACGCGCCGTTGTGCACGTGCTATAATCCGGGGCGCTCCCGTACCGGTGGGAGGGGCCTCTTTCCTCAAGAAGGGCCCGGTCTGGCGGGGCGGCAACAGTACGGGAGCCTGACCAGAAAAGGAGCCCTGAGGTAAACCGTTCGTGGCGGGTTGAGCCGGCAGTGAATCGTAACAGGAGGCCGCCATGAGAGGTCTGGAACCCCTTCCCGAGCCCGCGATCCAGGAAATCCTCGCGCATGTCCCGCCCACAGCGGAAGCTTTGCCGCTTGCCCTGGATCGCCTGAACCGGACGCTGGGCTCCCTTCCACGGGTAGCGATCGAAGCTGTGGCGCAGCACTTCGGCCGGCCTGTCTCGGAGGTGCTGGGCATCGCCTCGTTCTATGCTCTCTGGCACGTGGGCGAGAAACCCCCGCCCGCCGTGTGCTTGTGCGGCGACGGGCCGTGCTATGCTCAGGGGGCTGCCGAGGTGCGCCGGGCGCTCGAGGAAAAGGGCATTGCCGTACGGCGCACGAGCTGCATCGGCTACTGCGCAGCGGGCCCCGTGGCTTATTTCGAAGGCCGGTTGTACCGCCACTTAACTCCACAGTCCGTCCGGGACGTCCTTCAGGCAACCCCGCAGCCACCAACCGTTGCACAGGATATCCTCGGCATCGAGGTGCCCGAACAAGAACACGCGCTCCTGCGCAACGTGGGGCGGATCTCCCCCGATTCGCTCGAGGACGCCCTTGCGGCCGGCGCCTACCGGGCACTGCATCGTGCGCTGACTCAGATGACCCCGGAGGCAGTTGTAGAAGAGGTCGTTCGCTCCGGGCTGCAGGGCCGCGGAGGGGCCGCTTTCCCCTGCGGGCTCAAGATGCGCTTCACCGCCGCTGCCAGGGCGGAGGGCAGGCTCCCGTGCGTCGTCTGCAACGCAGACGAATCCGAACCGGGCACATTCAAGGACCGCGTGCTGATCGAGGGCGACCCTCACCAGCTTCTGGAGGGGATCGCCCTCGCCGGATATGCGATCGGGGCAAAAGAAGGGTACATCTACATCCGCGGCGAATACGTACCCCAGGCAGAAATCCTCGAGCAGGCGATCCGGGAAGCCGAGTCCGCCGGATACCTGGGGACCAACATCCTGGGCACAGAGTTCTCTTTCCACATTCACGTGCACCGTGGAGCCGGAGCCTACATCTGCGGCGAGGAGACGGCCCTGCTGGAAAGCCTGGAAGGGAAACGGGGGGAACCCCGCCTGCGCCCGCCCTACCCCACGACGTACGGACTTTCGGGCAGGCCCACGCTGGTCAACAACGTCGAGACGCTGTGCAACCTCCCGGGGATCGTCGCCCATGGCGCGGAATGGTACCGTCGGGTCGGGACGGAGGCTTGTCCGGGGACCAAACTCTACCCGATCTCGGGCCACGTGCGCCGAAAGGGTCTGCTCGAAGCACCGCTGGGCGAATGGACCTTGCGGCGGCTGATCGAGGGGCCGGCCGGCGGCCTGCGCGGCTCCGCACCGTTCAAAGCATGCCATCTGGGCGGCGCTGCAGGAGCGATCGTTGGCCCCGAGTTCCTGGACGTCCCGCTCGATTTCGCCTCCTGTGCGCGAGCAGGCGCGATGCTGGGAGCAGGGGACGTCGTGATCCTGGACGAGCAGACCTGCATGGTCGATTACGCACGGGCGGTCGCCGCCTTTTTCCGTGCGGAATCGTGCGGCAAGTGCACGCCCTGCCGGGTGGGTACGGAGCGGCAACTCCAGCTCCTCAACGAGCTGTGCAGCGGCCAGGGGGCTCCCGAACACCTGGAGGAACTGCGCGTATGGGGCGAGCATATGACCGATAGCTCGTTCTGCGGCCTGGGCCAGACCGCTGCCACCGCGGTCCTTTCGGCTCTCCGCCTCTTCGAGTCGGAGTTCGAAGCGCATGCCCACGGCACCTGCCCGGCCGGGGTGTGCAAGATGTAGGAGTTCGGCAATGGGAAAAGCGATCCGCATCACCATCGACGGCAGGACCGTGCCCGCCGAGGAAGGACAGACGATCCTGGAGGCGGCGAGGGCGGCCGGGATCCGCATTCCTACCCTCTGCTATCATCGCGACCTCAGCCCTACCGGCAACTGCCGCATCTGCGTGGTCGAGGTGGAAAAACAGCGATTCCTGCAGGCGGCCTGTGTTTTCCCGGTGGCGGACGGGATGGTCGTGCACACCCAAAGCGAACGGGTGATCCGCTCCCGGCGCCGCACCCTGCAACTGATGCTCGCCAACCACCCGCAGGACTGCCTCCTGTGCGACTCCTCTGGCTCGTGCGAACTGCAGGACCTGGCCTATGAGTACCAGGTCAGCCCTCCCTCGTGGGGAAACAAGGGCACGCGTTTCCCCATCGACAGCGACCCCAATCCGTTCGTGCGGGTCGATTTCAACAAGTGCATCCTCTGCCGGCGGTGCGTGCTCGCCTGTTCCGAAATCCAGGGAAGGTATGTCTGGGGGGTCGCTTACCGCGGTTTCGAAGAGCGGGTCGTGGCGGGGGCCGATACCTCGATGTTGGAGGCGCGCTGCGAATCGTGCGGGAACTGTGCGGCGTACTGCCCCACGGGCGCGCTCACCGATCGGATGCGCCACGGCCTGGGGCGCGCCCACCAGGTGCGCAAGGTGACCACGATCTGCCCCTACTGCGGCGTGGGTTGCACCATAGACCTGAACGTGCGCGATGGCCGGGTGATCGGCGTGACCTCGAACCCGGATGGCGCGGTGAACGGCATGGCCCTCTGCGTGAAGGGGCGCTACGGCTACGACTTTATCCACCACCCGGACCGGCTGACCCGTCCACGGGTACGGCGCTACCTCCTTGAGGGGAGACCGCGCGGATCCGACCGGGGAGAGTGGGTCGAGGTCGACTGGGATGTGGCCCTGGGGATCGTCGCGCGTAAGCTTTGCGAGGCACGCGACAGCTGGGGGCCCGATGCGGTCGGTATCCTGACCTCATCCAAGTGTACCAACGAAGAGAACTACCTGATGAACAAGCTGGCGCGCCAGGTGATCGGTACGAACAACATCGACAACTGCGCCAGACTTTGACACTCCAGCACGGTGGCCGGTCTGGCCGCCTCCTTCGGCTCTGGGGCGATGTCCAATTCGATGGATGATGTCGCCGAGCACGCTGCGGCTATGCTCCTGATCGGCTCGAACACGACCGAACAACACCCCGTGTTCGGCATCCGCATCCGCCGGGCGGTCACCAGGCGGGGGATGAAGCTCGTGGTTGCCGATCCGCGTCGGATCGATCTTGTGGAGTTCGCCACCCTGCACCTGCGCCACAAGCCGGGGACCGATGTGGCCCTGCTGAACGGCCTGATGTACATCGTGCTAGAGAACGGTTGGGAGGACCGGGAATTCATCAAGCAGCGGACAGAAGGATTTGAGGAATTCCGGGCGGTCGTCAGGGCCTACACGCCGGCCAAAGTGGCCGCCATCACCGGGGTCCCCGCGGAAGATCTGTACCGAGCAGCAGAAATCCTCGCGCAGAACAAGCCGATGGCCGTCGTGTGGGCGATGGGGATCACGCAGCATACCGTGGGCGTGCGGAACGTGATGAGCCTGGCGAACCTCCAGATGCTGCTGGGGAACATGGGAATTCCAGGCGGCGGGGTCAACCCGCTGCGTGGGCAGAACAACGTGCAGGGGGCCTGCGATATGGGCGGGCTCCCGGACTACTACCCGGGCTACCAGAAGGTCACGAGCGACGACGCGCGACGAAGGTTCGAGGCGGCCTGGGGTGTGCCCCTCCCGGGAAAGGTCGGCATGACCGCGACCCAGATGATCCCCGCGGCGGGCGAAGGACGCATCCGGGCGCTTTACATCCTGGGCGAGAACCCGGCGATGAGCGAACCGGATAGCAACCACGCGCGGGAATGCCTGAGCCGCTGCGACTTTGTCGTACTGCAGGACATTTTCCCTACCGAGACCTCCGCCTACGCCGATGTGCTGCTGCCCGGAGCTTGTTTTGCCGAGAAAAGTGGCACCTTTACGAACACCGAGCGGCGTATCCAGCTCGTTCGCAAGGCGATCGACCCGCCCGGGGAAGCGCGCGAAGACTGGGAGATCATCGCGGAGCTCGCCCGGCGCATCCTGGAGGCCGGCCCACGTCGCCCCGAGAACGGGACACATGCCGGTTGGGACTACCGCCACCCGGCCGAGATCCTCGAGGAAATCGCGGCCCTTACACCGAGCTACGCGGGTGTCAGCGTCGCACGGCTGGAAAAGGGGGAACGGCTGCAATGGCCGGTACGGGATCCCTCCCACCCCGGAACGCCCATCCTCCACATCGGCCAGTTCACCCGGGGCAAGGGGCTCTTTGCCCCGATCGAGCACGTACCCCCGGCCGAACTTCCTGACGACGAGTACCCGTTCATCCTGACCACTGGGCGCGTGCTCTACCACTGGCACGGCGGCGAGATGACCCGGCGCGCAAGAGGGCTCGTCGCGGTCCACGGCCGGCCCCGGATCGAAATACACCCGGACGACGCTGCCCGCCTGGGGGTCAGGAACAGGACACCCGTGCGCGTTGCCTCGCGGCGTGGCCACGTGGAGGCCGAAGCCTGGGTAACCGATCGGGTTCCGCCAGGCACGGTCTTTGCCACGTTCCACTTCCCGGATTCGAACGCGAATGTCCTCACCATCGGAGCGCTTGACCCGGTAGCCCTGATCCCCGAGTACAAGGTCTGCGCGGTGCGCGTAGAAGCGGTGTAGAAACTGGGTGGGCGAAGGGTGTGCCTTCGCCCACCCAGTTGTGCAGTCTCAGTGTCTGCCGCACACGCGGCAACCTTCCTTAGGGCTGCTGACTTCCAGTTTCTCCAGGACGGGGCCCCACACCTCTATGTAGAACAGGCCTCTCGGGTATTCCGCATCCCGAAGGAGCAGCCGAACAGCCTGGCTGACCTGGAGGGCCGCAACGATATGGGAAACGCTGGGCAGCGCACACTTCTCTTGCTCCGGGCCTGTGGTTCTGCGCCCGCGAGAGCCGAACACGCAGGCAAGACAAGGCGTCTCTCCCGGAACGATGCTCATCGTCAGGCCGTAGCTTTGCGCGACTGCTCCGAAGACCCATGGAATGCCGCGTCGCACGCAGAAGCGGTTGATCAGATGGCGACTGGCGTCGTTATCGGTCCCGTCCAGGACAATATGGGCATCCCCTAGCAACCGGCCCGCGTTTGCCGCAGTCAACCGAGCCAGTGCCGGCTCGATCTGGATTGTAGGGTTCGCGGCTCGCAGCCGTTCCGCAGCCGCCAGAACTTTGGGACGCCCCTCGCGAGCATCTCGCTCTTCGAACAGGACCTGGCCGGCCAGGTTGGCCAGCTCCACCCGGTCATCGTCCACCAGCCGGAGATGGCCAACGCCGGCCCGAGCGAGAAGGCCTGCAGACACCGTCCCCAGCCCTCCGCAGCCTACCACAACCACACTTGCTGCAGCGAGCTGTTCTCGGCCAGAGCGTCCGAGTTCCGGTAGAGCTGCCAGGCGGCAGTACCGTTCTACTTGGCTGCCCAGCATCACCATATCCCCTCCGCCTGGAAAACGAGGAAACGGTCAGCCCACAGATGCAAAGTCACGAAACCACCGTACGCAGGCTGTGTAAAGGAAAACCCGGCCGCGACGGCAGCGCACGGTCCCCGAACACAGGGGTTCCAGCCTCCTGCAGGCCCTAGAAGCTGAGTACGCTCTCCGCTGCCATATCCATCCTGCCGAGAGCGCTCCAGAGCGCGGCGACGTCGGGCGGAACCAGGACGATCCGGTCGCCGGGCCGTACGGGGGTCTCGAACTCGCAGCGGCGGCCATTTCGCATCGTCATGGTCACCTGCTCAAGAGGGATCGACAGGCGTCCGATGACATCCTGCACGGTGCCCCCGGGAGGCAGATCGATCTGGAAGGTGCCATCCCCGTTTTCCGGCATTCCCCGGCAGTAGCCGTCCAGCTTGAGGCGGCCAGATAACAGGACCCGGACGATCATCCATGCCTCCCTGACCTGCCGGACAAGACAGCCGGCGGGGAACCGAAGCAGAGCGGGACGCCTGAGCCCGAGCTCCGCCCCTGGAGGTACGCTTCCGCGACCAGGCGCAGACGTAGAAAACGGGACGTCGGCGATCTCTCCGGTCCAGGCGTCCGTCCCCTGCTTGGTCTCGCGCATCCGCACCGTAACGGCCTATCCACCGGGCCGGATCGGCCTGGGTACCATCGGGGAAGGACCCCAGAGCTCGGTGATGACGTTCAGAGCGAGCGTGTAGAGTTCGTCCAGCACCTTCTGGACCTCCTCCGTCGCGTACCACGCAGCCCAGGTAGCCAGATCGGCGAACTCGTAGGTGATGGCCACCTGAGAGGCGCCGCTGGCCATCCGGTATGCCCGGAACTCGACCACTCCGGGCACAGCCACGGTGCGGCGGATTGCACCTTCCGTCCACTTCAGGTAGGCATCCATTTTGTCCGGATGGATATCCCACTTCACGATCTGGAGCACCATCGCTTCCTCTCCTCGGTGCACAAGGGCCCGCTTGCCGTTACCCGCTTGCCGCTCCACGGGTCAGCTTCTGCAGGCCTTCCTCCCAGGTTACGACAGGGTAAAGCTCCACGTCCATAGCGTCCAGCCAGGCCACCGAGTTGACCAGGAGGATCGCGGCATCTTCCGCCTCGAAGATCGATATGACGGCCGGCCTGCTCTGCGCGGACCAGTACTCCGCGATCAGGCGGAGACCCGCGGGAAACGTCCATTGGGCACGTCGCCGAAGGACTTCCCCCAGCCTTGCCTGGTCGACCCCTTCTTTCAGGCTCCATAGCGCCACGAACTTCACGGCATCACCTCCGTGCGGACTCGTAAACGGCCTACCTCCGAGGTTGTCTGCATCACACCTCCCCCGCAGGTCCATCTTTCTCCGGTGCCCCCGGGAGCTGCGGAGATTCTGCTTGCGAGCGAAGGAAACGCAGGAGATCGTCCGGAGTACGGAATGTCCACCGCCGGCCGCTCTGGATATGCTCGACCTCGCCGTGCCATTCCACTTCGTGCGTTCCCGACCACACCTGGCGCGACAGCCGCACGAGGAACGACGCGTACTCCAGAAATCTCGACATGCGTCACCATGGTTTTCGCGACCCCGGCCAAACGAAACTGCTGCCCGTTTCCGGACAGCAGTATACCCGAGAGATGGCTACAAAATGGCTACAAGGGTAGCGGCAGGAACGTCATTCCTCCAGCCGCTTTCCGCAACGGGTTCGCTCGTTTCGATCCAGAGCGCACCATCGGCCCCGCTTTGTAGCCCGAATGTACCGGCTGCGTTCGCGCGCATCCGGGATCAGGCGGGCCTTCGCGGCGACGATGGCCCGCGCTCTCACGATCTGCGCGCGGGCTTCGTCTGCGCGACCCAGAGCCTGCAGTACGCACGCGTGGGCACAGCAGGCTTCCTCGGTACCGACCCAGCCTTCGTGGGCTTGAGGCATCAGCGCAACAGCCCGGGCGGTGTGTCCCAGGGCTGCTACGGGGTCGCCCTGCTCCAGCAGAGCCAGGCCGACCTCCACCTCGCCCCACATCTCTGCGCACGGCAGATCCGCCTCCTGGGCCACGCGCACAGCCTCACAGGCGCGGAGCGCTGCCGCTTCGCAGTCGCCGGCCTGTCTTTCTGCACGCGCCAGGGCAGCAAGCGCGGTGACGAGCCCCTCCCGGCATTCGGTGACTCGGGCCAATCCGATCGCTTCTTCGAGGCACCTCCGCGCCCCCAGGGGGTGGTCTTCAGCCAGTTCCACCAAACCGAGCCCCACAAGCGCTTCGATCCATCGACGGCGGTGGGAGACGGAACGAGCCTGTTCCACAGCGCGCTGCAACGCGCACCGGGCCTCGGCGTACGCTCCAAGGTGGTAGAGTGCCAGTCCACGCCCCACCTCAGCAGCTACCATCCCATGCACCTGGTGCACCGCCTCATGCAGGGTCAGGGTATGCCGGAGCCGCTCGGCAGCGGAGGCATAGCGACCCCGGTAGAGCTCCAGGTAGCCGGTGTAGGTTCGGGCGTAGGCCTGGGCCGGCCGGGCACCGATGCGCTGCGCAAGCGCCTGGCTCTCGGACAGGTGTCGCTCTGCTTCCGGGAAGTGCCCCAGTTTCAGGTGGAGAAACCCCAGATCGAGTTCCGCCCAGGCCATACCGTTTTCGTCGCCCGCCGCCTGGTGACATGCGTACGCTTGCTGCTGGTAGGCAAGCGCCTGATGGTACTCCCCAAGGTGGAGGTAGAGGTAAGCCAGGTAATGGCAGATCGGGCCCCGGAGGTTCGGCGCCGGCCGTTCCCCGGCCATCGCCAGCGCGGATCCCAGCACCCGAAGTCCCTCCCGCGGTTGACCCAGGAAGTAGTAAGCGGAGCCCAGTTCGATCAGGAGGTGGCAGAGCGTCGGCCGCACCTCCAGAGGCACCAGGGCCGGGTCGGGGACGAAACATGCAAGGTCCCTTTCGGCCGCCAGGATCGCCTGTTCGTACTGTCCACCCAGGTTCAGGTAACGCGCGCGATGGAGCGCCGCCCAGAGGCGCAACTTTGGATCTCCGCTGGAATCGGCCAAAGTGACCAGCGCCGCCAGGTCCGTATCGCGGTCCGCCAAACGGCCCTGGAGGTAACGCTGGTGTGCCCGCTCGGCCAGTACCTCAGCGCGCCGCGCAAGATGGCCTGGGTCCACCTGCTGGGGATCCATTCGCTCCAGCAGCTCCAGCATGCGGGTCTGGTGCTCCTCGGCTTCCCGCCAGGCGTACAGTGCCGCGGCGTGCCGTGCCGCCCGATCGTGGTAGTCCAGCGCTTTGCCCAGTTCGCCGCCATATTCGAAGTGGTAAGCAAGCACGGCGACCGCGTTGGGGTCCAGTCGCTCCAGAACCCGCGCCGCGCGGCGGTGCAACAGCTGCTGCCGTACCGGACTCAGGCTGGCCGCCACGGTCCACCGCACCACGTCGTGCTGGAAACGATATCCGGACGGTTCTTCCACCAGCAGACGGCGGGCTACGAGCTCGTCCAGCGCATCTACGACCTCGAGCTCCCGACGCCCCGCCACGAGACGCACGACATCGAGGTCGAAACCGGTGCCTACCACCGCACCCGCCTCCAGTACCTGTCGGGCTACCGCACTGAGGCGGTCGACACGCGCCCCGACCGCTTCCCGAACGGTATCGGGAAGCCAGAGCTCTACTCCGGCCAGAGCGCCCGCCAGCTGGTCCGTCTCCATCAAGGCCCGGAGCATTTCGAGGACGAAGAAGGGGTTGCCGCCCGTGAGCCGCTGCAACCGGCACGCAAAGGCCTCCGCGCCCGGAAGGCTCCCCATCAGATGTCTCAGCAACTGGAGCACCCCGGCCTCGTCCAGCCCCGACAACTTTAGCTCGGTAAGAACGCTGCTACGGGCCAGGCTGTGGCGCAGTTCCGCCACCGTCTCAGCCTCTTCGCTCCGGTAGGTGCCCAGGACGAGCAACGGACTGCTTCGGAGCCGGGGACCCAGGTACGCCAGCCAGGCCAGCGTAGCCTTGTCCGCCGCGTGGAGGTCGTCGAGACAGAGGAGCAAGGGGGCAGCGGTACGGAGAAGCAGCGGCGAGACGGCCAGACCAAGGATGAGACGGCTCAGGGCCTCGAACAGGCGGTTCCGTGCCTCCTCCGGCTCCGCAGGGAGTGGCGGGGGGAGATCCGGGTAGATCGCACGCAGTTCGGGCAATAGCCGCGAAGCTTCTACCAGCCAGACCTGTGGCAACGAGCGTAGAAACGGGACCAGGGGCACGGGGCTCTTGCCCTTCCCCGCGTCCAGCGCCGTACGGAGGGCCTGGACGATGGGTAGATAGGGCATCATCTGGGTCTCGGGGCAGCCCGCACCGACCAGCACAAGCCCCCGCTCTTGCAGAGGGGTAGCAAAATCCTGCATCAGGCGCGACTTTCCGATCCCTGCCTCCCCCGAAATGAGCACCACGCCCCCGTGCCCGGCGTGGGCGCGACCATAGGCTTGTTGCAGCTGCCGTTCCGCCTCGTCCCGTCCGACCAGCGGGGTGTGCAGACCGGGAAGGGTTGTCCAGGCCGGCCGGGTCGCCACCTGTGGCATCGGCCGATCCTCCAGGATGGCCCGGTAGACCGCCCGTGTCTCCGGCAAGGGGCTGACCCCCAGCTCGCGCTCCAGCACCGTCGCGCAATGCTCGAACTGCCGCAGGGCAGCACAACGGTCTCCGGTTGCGGCATACAGCTCGATCAGGCGGCGATGTACATCTTCGGCCAACTCGTCGGTTTCGAGGTAGCGTTGGGCATAAGCGATGGCCACGTGCTGCTCTCCCTGGGCCACCCGCTCCTCGAGCAGGACCGCCAGGGCCCTCAAATACACGCGCTCATACACTCGCTGCTCCTCCGCCGCCCACGTTTCGAACTCGGGGCTCTTGGGCAAAGAGAAACCGGACAGGAATGGGCCGCGATAGAGCGCAACGGCCTGCTCCAGCCCTTGCCCCCTGCGGACGACTTCGGCTACCCGGCCGCCAGGAGAAGAAGCGGTGGCGTCGGCGCGACCGAGGGAGCCGCACAGCTTCTCGAAGGTCGCCGTATCCGACCACACCCGCTCCGGGTCCAGGCCGATCTGGTCGCCGGTATCCCGCAAAGCTTCGGAGAACGGCAGCACGCGGCGCAGGTGGGTCAGCAGATGGGTCAGGAAACGTCGCGCGTTCGATTCGGGGATGTCGGGCCAAAAGAGGAAGCAGAGTTGTTCGCGGGGAACGGGCTCCAACCGCGCTGCGAGTCGGTAGAGCAGCGCGCGCGTCTGGCGACGAGGGATAGCGAGGGCCCGCCCGGCATACATCACCTTTGGCGGCCCCAGCAGGTAGATTTCCAGCTGGGCCTGCTCGAGGTCACGCCGGCCCTCTGCCCCGCGCGACACGGCAAAGATCCTCCCGTGGGCGCGCACGTGTCCCGCCGCGATGCAGACCCGCGCTACGGCCACGGCTCGGACGAACAACCCCTCGGGTAGCAAAGCGCGACGGACCGCTCAGGGACCCTCAGATATCAGCCTTATACCCCATCCCACATCTTCTCTCCTTCGGAGGTCACTCCCACCCGCGACTCCCGTCCGCCCAAACAGTTACCCCCTCTGGGAGCAATTGAATTATACCATAAAGGAACCGAAAGTCAACCGGACGCTTCTGCGCTCACAGGAATCGGGAGAACAAGCCCGGGCCGCCTGCCAGATCGCACCACATTCGCACGCACGAATGGCCGGCCTCGCCGCAGAGGCAGTGCCTGGACCCGGCCGGTTTTCCCCGGACCACAACCGTCGTCGTCAGGCCCGTGGAGCTGCGTGGCTGTCTGCATACATTCTGCATCGCAACTCCGCGGTTCTTCCCCAGTTGGCTGCTACCATGCGCGGTCAGGCACTGAGCGAGAACGACAGGAGGCATACGATGTCCGACAAGAACAAACGGTACCTGGCACTGGACCTCACGATCGCCACGGCTTTCCTGCTCTCCCTGGGCACAGGGTTTGCATGGCTGATGAGTGGGCGAGGATTTGATGGGCCTGCGTCCCTGGGCATCACCCGCCGCGTTTGGTTCGACCTGCACGTGTAGTCCAGCCTGGTGATGATCGCCGGGGCCGTGATGCACGTGGCCTTCCACTGGGACTGGATCGCGGCGATGAGCCGGCGATGGCTCCTGGGCCGGGCCAGGAAGGCGCGCTGGAACTATCTTGTGGACGCCGTGCTCGGGCTGGTTCTGGTTGCGGCGATCGGTACCGGGCTGCCGTTCCTGCTGGCCGGAGGCGGTTACCAGGGCGGCCGCAACCCCGGTTTCCGCGCCGTGCTCTTGGGGCTGAACCGGGGCACGCTCAGCGACCTGCACAGCTGGCTGGGGTTGGTCTTCCTGGCCGTATTCATCGTGCACCAGGTGCTCCACTGGGCCTGGATCCGCCATACCGTGGCGCAGCTGGGTCGCTCCAAGCGGCCTGAACTGTGTCCCAGTGTGGTTGCGGTTGTGAGAGACGAGTGAGGCAAGAACTGCGAAAGCAACAACGAAAACAGGAGGTAACGAAATGGTCAAGAGCATTCTCGGCATCGGTGCGGTGATCGTGTTGACAGCGGCGCTGCTCGGAGGCGGAGCCTACCTCCTCCTTCGGGATTCCAGCAACGGCGGACACATCGGCCGGGGTGCGCAGCCCCCCGCCGCTCGGAGCGACAGGGTCGGAAGCCGCTGGTGTGAGATGACACAAAGCCCCGAGGTCAGCCCGGGTAACGGGCATGAGCAGGGGGCACCGTGGGACTTTCTTCAGGCCGGCAGAGCCTATCGCCGCGGGAATCCGGACGCGGGCGAGTTCCGGGCAGCCAACCTGTCCCCGACTGCACCCTGACTCTGGAGATACCCGAGACACGAACCCAGGTGCCCTGCCCGCGTGGGCAGGGCACCTGGGCCTTCCTGTACCCGTGAAGTTGGCCGGTCGGGGCGATGGCTGCACGTGGGGACGAATGGGCCTCGATAGAGATACCGCCGCAGGAGTGCAGGCGGCCACCGTCCGGCTGGGTCCCGGCTCAGCAGATCCGCGGCAGGAGCTCCCCGAGCGGCATATCCACGATCCGCCGGCCGCCGATCGGCGTGCGGGCCAGGACCATCCCCGGGTGATCCTCCGTCAGGAAGCCGATCGCTTCGGCGTCCCGTCCCAGGGGATGGGCACGCAGCGCTGCCAGAGCAGCCTCCGCTTCCTCCGGCGGCACAAAGGCCACAAGTTTCCCCTCGTTTGCCACCGTAAGGGGATCGAAACCGAGCATCTCGCAGGCCGCCCGTACGGCCGGCCGCACGGGGACCTTCGCTTCGTCGATCTCCACGCCCACCCCGGAGGAACGCGCGAGTTCGTTCAGCGCGGCTGCCAGCCCTCCACGCGTCGGGTCACGCAACGCATGGGTGTGCGGAGCTGCCGAAAGAAGCGCCTGTACCAGGCCGTGGAGCGGCGCGCTGTCCGAACACAACTCGGTCTCGAAGGCCAGTCCTTCGCGCCGGGACAGCACTGCGATCCCGTGGTCCCCGACGCTGCCGCTCAGCAGCACCACGTCTCCCGGCCGGCCACGGTCCGGCCCCACGTCCACTCCCTGCGGCACCACGCCCACCCCGGTCGTCGTGATGTACAGGCCGTCCCCGTGCCCCCGTTCGACCACCTTCGTATCCCCCGCCACTACGACGACCCCGGCTGCTCGCGCGGCTTCGGCCATCGAACGCACGATCCGGCGCAGGAGTTCGATCTGCAGCCCTTCTTCCAGGATAAAAGCAGCCGTGAGCCACAGAGGCCGTGCCCCCACCATAGCCAGGTCGTTCACCGTGCCGTGAACCGCATGGTAACCTATGTCGCCGCCCGGGAAGAAAAGCGGCCGTACCACAAAGGCATCGGTAGTGACCGCGAGGCGTCCTTCGCCCCATCCTTCCAGCCGCGCGGCGTCGGCCATTTCGCGCAGGTGCCCGTTATCGAGCTCAGAGACGAACACCTCGGCGATCAGGTCCGCCATCACACGGCCCCCCGCACCGTGGGCCAGGCGAATCGTCTTTTCCATACCACTTTCCTCGCTCCGGGAACATCGCGTCCGCCGGATTTCATCGAAATCGACCGGCAGCAAGCCGGATCGTGGAACTGCCGCTCGCACGCTCACGAACGGTGGCCCGGCGCGCGCCCCTCGGTGCCGTAGGCGAAGTAGGCGGCACACGCCCCTTCGGCACTGACCATACAGGGGCCGACCGGGCGATCGGGGGTACACACCCGCGCGAACAGCGGGCACTCGGGAGGACGCAGCACGCCCCGCAGCACGTCCCCACACCGGCATCCGGGAGGTTCCCGGACGGGCACCGCATCCACAGAGAACGTCGTGGCGGCATCGAACCGGGCGTATGCCTCGCGGAGGAAGAGGCCGCTTTCGGGAATCGTCCCCAGGCCGCGCCACTCGGCAGCGCGTGCCTCGAACACCTGGGCCATCACCTGCTTCGCCGCCGGATTGCCGGCCGGCCGAACGCTCCGGCCGTACGTGTTGGCGACCCCTGCTCGGCCATCCTCGATCATCTCCACCAGCGCCAGGATGGCCTGCAGGAGATCCACCGGTTCAAAGCCGGCGATGGCGCAGGGAACACCGTACTCCTCCGGGAGGAAACGCCAGGCCTCGGCGCCGATGACCGTGGTCACGTGCCCCGGGCCGATGATCCCATGGAGCGCGACTTCGCCGGAATCCAGGATCGCGCGGGTCGCCGGCGGTGTCAGTTTGTGGGCGCTGTAGACGAAAAAGTTGTCCACCCGACCGGCCTCGGCGGCAAGTACCGCTGAAGCGACCATCGGCGCCGTGGTCTCAAAGCCCACGCCGAGAAAGATCACCGGCCGCTGGGGATTCTCCCGTGCGATGCGCAGGGCATCGAGCGGCGAGTAGACGACCCGCACGTCCGCACCCTCCGCTTTCGCCTGCGCCAGGGAAGAGCGGCTCCCCGGTACACGCACCATATCCCCGAAGGTACACAGGATCACCCCAGGGAGAGCCGCCAGCGCGATCGCCCGATCCAGGTCAGCCGTCGAAGTGACACAAACCGGGCAACCGGGCCCAGAGCGAAGCTCGATCGTCTCGGGCAGCAGTGTGGGAAGGCCGTAACGCAGGATGGCGTGTGTGTGTCCCCCGCAGAATTCCATCAACCTCACGGGCCGCCAGGACCGCGCCCGTATCGCGGCGATGAGCCTGGAGGCAAGTTCGGGATCGCGAAACGCTTCCAGCCCGGCGTATGTTTCCATCGTGCCTCCCGGGGCCTCAGTCGGCCGCACTTTGCCACCGCGCGGCCGCTACTGCGGCTTGCCCCAGGGCAAGCCCGCCGTCGTTCGGCGGCACCCGATGGTGCGTCCAGACGGTCAGGCCAGCCCCAACCAGGCGCCGGAGCACCTTTCCCAGGAGCGTCACGTTCTGGAACACGCCGCCGGAAAGCACAGCCTGGTCGACGCCGTACACCGACCGGGCGCGCTCGCACACCAGGGCGATCGCCTGTGCCACACCGTTGTGGAACCGCGCAGCGATCCTCCCCGCCGGGAGCCCTGCGCGGACGTCCGCTACGACGGCCTGGAGCATCGGCCTCGGATCGATCACCCAGGGTCCGTCGCCCCGATCGTCCAGTGTGAAGGGGTAACTTTCCTCCTCCTCGGGGTCCACCAACCCCTCCAGCTCCATCGCCGCCTGAGCCTCATAGGTGACTTCCTGGCGTACGCCGGCCAGCGCGGCTACCGCGTCGAAGAGGCGTCCCATGCTGGACGTGGCCACGGTTCCCAGGCCACGCTCCAGCTGTCGGCGCAGCACCGCGCGCTCGAGTTCCGATGCCGCGCCGACAGGCGGCAAGTCCCCCTCCCAGGGAATGCCGGCCTCCCACAGGTATGCCAGGGCCACGCGGTAGGGCCGCCGGATGGCGGCATCGCCCCCGGGCAGCGGGAAGTAGCGCAGGTGGGCCAGGCGGCGGAAGGAACGGTAATCGGCGATCAGGAACTCGCCTCCCCAGATCGCCCCGTCCAGCCCGAAACCGGTACCGTCTAAGGCAACGCCGATCACGGTCGCATCCGGCGGTAACCCGTTTTCGGCCATCGCTGCCGCGACATGGGCGTGGTGGTGCTGCACCATTTCCAGAGGGATGCCATCGGAGGCGGCCCGCTCCCGTGCGTATCGGGTGGCGAGATAGGCCGGGTGCATATCGCAGGCGATGCGCTCCGGCCGCACCCGGAAGGTACGTGTCAGCTGCTCGACCATCTGGCGGAAGAAGGAGAGCGTCTCATAGTTCTCCATATCGCCGATGTGCTGGCTCAGAAAGGCGTACTCCTCGCGGGTCAGGCAGAAGGTGTTTTTCAGTTCCGCCCCCACGGCGAGCAGCGGCGGTGCGGAGAAGGGCAGCCGTACCGGAAACGGGGCGTACCCACGGGAGCGGCGGATCGGAAGCTCCCGGCCCTCGAAAATGCGCACCACGCTGTCATCGCAACGGGCATAGATCTCCCGATCGTGGAGAAGGAAGGCATCGGCGAGCGGCGCAAGGCGGTTCAGGGCCTCGTCGTTGTCGATGACGATCGGCTCCTCGGAATAGTTGCCGGACGTCATCACAAGTGCCGGCGGAAAGTCCGGCGCCGGTTCCAGCAAGAGGTAGTGGAGCGGGGTATAGGGAAGCATGAATCCCAGGTAGGGGTTGCCCGGTGCGACCAGGTGGGAAATCGGCGCACCTTCCCGCCGGCGCAGGAGCACGATCGGCCGCTCCCTGGAGGTGAGCAGCCGTTCTTCCTCGGGGCCCACGTGACAGAATCGCCGCACCGTATCCAGGTCGAACGCCATGAGGGCGAACGGCTTGTCCACACGTCCCTTGCGTTCCCGCAGCCGCGCCACCGCGGCATCGTCCGTGGCGTCGCAGGCCAGGTGGAAGCCGCCGAGCCCCTTGATCGCGACGATCCGCCCGGAAGCCAGCAGGCTGCGCGTGCGCTGGATCGCTGCCTCGCCGGACGCGATCTCGGCGTCTTCGGGCTGCCGAAGCCAGACGTGCGGTCCACACACCGGGCAGGCGTTCGGCTGCGCGTGGAAGCGCCGGTTGGCCGGATCGTCGTACTCCGCCTGGCACTCCGGGCACATCCGGAACGGCGCCATCGTCGTGTTCGGCCGGTCGTAGGGGATATCCCGGATGATCGTGAAGCGGGGGCCGCAGTTCGTGCAGTTGATGAACGGGTAGCGGTAGCGCCGGTCGTGCGGGTCGAAGAGCTCCCGTCGACAGGCCTCGCAGATCGCCACATCCGGCGCGATCGGGAGGAACTCCCCCGGCCGGCCCTCGGAGTGGTAGATGGCAAAGCCGGCCGGGAGGTGCTCCGGCAAGGGGATTGGGGCGACCTGAAAGGTATCGATCTGCGCCAGCGGAGGCGCTTCTTCCCGCAGCCGCCGTACAAAGGCCGACAGGATCGCCTCCGGGCCGAAGGCTTCGATTTCGACCCCAGACGAGCTGTTCCGCACCCAGCCCGAGAGCCCGAGCTCCGTGGCAAGGTTATACACAAAGGGCCGGAAACCGACCCCCTGCACGATGCCCCGGATATGCACCCGAATCGCCGAAGGGACCATCGTAAACTCTCCCGGTAACGGGTTTGTCCGGGAGAGAGTATACACGGCCTCACCGGTTTTGTCCACCGCGACCCCTTGCGCGGCATCCGCGGATGTAGTACAATGCGCCTGGCCGCGGACCATACCGACTGGATGCACGACCGGCCGAACGACAAGAGGAGGCAAGAATGGCTTCGGAGATCGGTCCGGAAGAAGGGCGAGCGCGGGGGCCCCAGCGCGTTTCCGCACCCCGTCGCATCGGGACCTACAAGATCTACCCGAATCCATTGGCACGGATCGAGCTACCGGTCCCGGTGAGCGAAGGTGGCCGGGGTATCTGGACGGTGCTGCGGGAGCGCAGCTCGATCCGCGACTATGCCCCCGACCCACTGACGCTGGACGAGGTATCTCAGCTCCTCTGGGCGAGCCAGGGGATCACCCGTGAGGGAGGGGAATGGCAGTTCCGCACCGCTCCTTCCGCCGGCGCGTTGTACCCGATCGAAACCTATCTGGGCGTGAACCGGGTCCAGGGCCTCGTCCCGGGCCTCTACCACTACGAAGTCCGCAACCACCGGCTCGCTTTCCTGCGCGAAGACGAACTCATCGGCCAGAGCCTGACCCGCGCCGCCCTCGGGCAGACGATGTGCACCCGCGCTGCGGTGGTGTTCGTGTGGACCGCGGTACTGGCCCGATCGGTGCGCAAGTACGGGGAGCGCGCGTATCGCTACATCTATCTGGACGCGGGGCACGTGGGGCAGAACCTGTATCTGGCCGCGACCGCTCTCGGGCTCGGCTGCTGTGCCGTGGGCGCCTTTTTCGACGACGAAGTGAACGCCGTGCTCGACGTCGACGGACGGGAAGAGACGGCCGTCTACATGGCCACGATCGGCCCGAGGGGGTGAGTATGCCCCGGTACCTCGTGAGCGTTGCCGGCAACATCGGCGTGGGCAAGACGACTCTGACCCGGTTGCTCGGCGAGCGGCTGGGCTGGAAAACCTACTACGAGCAGGTGCGCGACAACCCGTACCTGGCGGATTTTTATGCCGATATGCGGCGCTGGAGCTTCAGCCTCCAGATCTACTTCTTCACCCACCGTTTCCGTATGTTCCAGGAGATGATGGCGCAGCCCTGTTCGTGTATCCAGGACCGCACGATCTACGAAGACCTGGAGATCTTTGCGCGAACCCTCAACCGCCAGGGGTACCTGGACGACCGGGACTATGCGAACTACCGGGCGCTCTTCGAGACGATGATCGGTTTTCTCCCCGCGCCGGACCTGATCATCTACCGGCGTGCCTCCCCGGAGTTCCTCCTGGAGCGCATTCGCGCGCGCGGACGTGCCTTCGAACGAGGGATCACCCTCGAGTACCTGCGGGGGCTGCACGAAGCATACGAAGAATGGGTAGGGCGCGCCTCGGCCACCATGCCTTTCCTCATCCTGGACGCCGAGGAGTACGACCTCGAGGAACAGGCGGACGCGGACCGCGTGGTGGAACTGGTCTGCGAGCGCTGTCCGGAAGGGTAGAGTTGTGTTCCCGGCGACGCACGTCTATGTGATCGAGCGCCTGGTCCCCTCGGCAGGTCCGCTGCATCGGTTGGGAGCCGTTTTTCCCGATGCCGTGCTGACAAATGGTCTGCCATGGGCCCGCACACACCGTTCCGGTGCCGGCCTGTACGCGTTTCTCGCGCAGGAGGCGCCGGAGGCCCTTCCTTTCGCTGTGGGGGTGATCAGCCACGGGTGCCTGCCGCCGGGGTTGGACTATTACACGGACGAACAGTACGGCACAGGACAGAAAGGGTATGCGTTCCAGCAGGCGGAGCCATACGCCGCACGCGTGGCCCGTATTTGCCGCCTGCCCGCCGCTATGGGGCTGTGGAAAGCGCACAACTTTGTGGAAATGGCCGTGGAGTGGCTGATCGTGCAGCAGAATCCGGGGTTGGGCGAAAGGATCCGCGAAGCGTTCCAGGACGTTTCCCTGCTCGTCACACTTGCCGATCCTCTGGGCCGCTACTACGAGTGCGACGGCGAGGCCCTGGTGCACAGCCTGCCGGCGATGCTCCCCTTCCTGGCCCTCGAGCAGGCGAACCCCCAGGTGCTGGCCGAGCGGTACCAGCGACAGGTGCAACTCAAGCACGGGGTGGAAGCGATCGAACTGCGCGAAGCGGCCGGCCTGATCGAAGAGATCGCCGTTGCCATCCAGCCGGGCTGCTGGACCTTCCTGGAGGACGTGCTCGGCAGGATCGGGGACACGCTCCGGCAAGAAGGTTGGCTCTAGTACGCCAGAAAACCCTGTGCCGGCGGGCAGCCCGCCGGCACAGGGTTTCTTGCCGGTCCTTCCGCTCCTACGGAACCGCCGCCTTGTACACGAGCGGCAGGTAGATGAACCACTGACGGAGCACCACGGTGACGGGGTGGGATACGGTGTCGGAGCCCCAGGCGTTCGTGGCGGTCATCACCACCGTGTAGGTGCCAGCAGCGTCGTAAATGTGGGTGACCGTGGCGCCCGTACCGGTTTCACCGTCGCCAAACGCCCATGCGAAGGCGATCGGCGGAGTGCCCATAGCACTCCCGGTAAACGTGACCTCCTGGCCCACGGTCGGGGTGATCGGCTCCCAGGTGAATTCCGCATCGTGTGCGCCGGCCGGGATCACGGTCATCGTCACCGGGATGCGGATCTCGCCCGCGCCGGGATCGCTCGTGCGCACGAGCAGCGTCGCCGTGTAGACGCCGGGCTCCATCTCGGGATCCGCGGTAAAGATCACCGACACGGGGAAGGTGCTCTCGGCCTCCACGCTGCCCGCTTCAGGCTCCTCCGCCACCCAGGGCACGTCGACCGTGCGCGCCGCCGCGAGCCAGGTGATGGCGCTGTGCAGGAGGATCGGGACGTCCCCGCTCCAGGCGGCGTTGTGGAAGATCAGCTGGTTCAGGGCGACCACGTTCTCGTTCACCGCGACGGCGTTATAGGTGGAGGCGCTCCAGCGGGCGAGCAGCTCCGCCCCCGCGCGCAGCCCGGGGTTCTGATGGCCCCAGGAGTCTCCGATGCTGGTCACCCCCTGCATGACTGGGTGCATGGGCTGGAGGATGCTCATCGTGTCGGGGTTCCAGTTGTCCGTCGTCGCGCAGGTGAACGGGCTGTAGCCGTCCGTCATATAGCGGCCGCCAAAGCCCCACTGGTCGAAGCAGCTCTGCACATAGAGGCTCTCGATGACCTTCCCGCCGGCATCGATATAGTCGGCCAGGTTATTCCCGATGATGGTCTTGTTCAGGCCGGCCGATTCCCAGGTGTAGTCGTTCCCGATGATCACGACGTCGTACGGCAGGAGGTCCCCGAGGCCCGGATTGCCCTGGTAGTTGTTCCAGACGACCACGTTGAGGTCCGGCCAGAGCGCCAGCGCAGCGAGCAGATCCGAGATGTCGCCCATCGTGCTGTCAGGAGAGACCAGGAGCACATCGTACGTCGTCTGGGGCACCATCCGCTCGGGGACGGACACGCGGCGTGCTTCACGCTCGAGGCCTGCGCGCTGCGAACCCTTCGCCCCCGCATCCGGCCGCACCGTGCGGGCCGGCAGATCGAGGCTCTGTCCGCCCACAACCATCGGCACCAGCGGGCAGCCCGGTGCACCGGCCGCGCAGGTCTCGGTGATCTCGAAGGTGTAGGCCACGAGGCCCGTGTTCGCGAGCGTTAGCTCCTCGGTCACCGACTCGCCCGCGACGACCTCGGCGGAGATCGCCAGCGGCGAAGCGGAGGCGCACGGGGCCAGCAACCGCAGGTCAAAGTCGACCGTGGTCGTCTGCTGACCCACGATGATCACCCCGGTCACCACACCGGTCTGGTAGCCCGGGAAGCTCGCGATCACCGTCAGCGGGCTGTTCGCCTCATCGAGCCACCACTGGTAGTAGCCATCGGCGTCCGTGGTCACGGTGAAAGTCTGCAGCTGCCCTTCGATGCGCACGGTGGCATCCTCCAGCGGGGCCGGGTTCACATCGCAGTATCCCAGGCCGGTCACCGTACCTTGGAGCTTCCCGTAGGTCGCCGGGGCGATCACGGTCATCGTCACCGGGACCCTGGGGGCAGCGTAGGGCGTGTCGTTGTCCACCTTGAGCGTGGCCATGTAGGTCCCCGGCTGTCCCACGACGCTCGCGTCGAACGTCACCTGGACCTCCTGGCTTTCGCCAGCAGGGATCGTGCCCGTGACCGGGCTCTCGGAGAGCCACGGCACATCGGCCACCCCGCCGGTGGCGAAGCCGAGGCTGTCGACCTCGGCGCCGCCCGGGAAGGGTCCGACGAGCACCGTGTTCCCGGTGTCCGTATCCGCGATCCGCAGCTCGCCCTGGAAGGTCCCGTTGTTAAAGGCCGCGAGGTAGAGGACGTTGGACTCTTCTTCAAAGTCCATCCCCTGGGCATAGTTCGCATCAAAGCCAAGCGAGCCCACGACTTCGCCTGCGGCTGTCTCCGGGTCGATGCGCACCAGGACGTCGCTGCAGATGTCCACGCCGTACATCTCCCCAGCGGCGTTGATCGCGATGTCGATGATGCACGGGGCGTTCGTGATCTCGCCGACCACGGTGGTCGCGCCGGTGCTCAGGTCGACCGTGTAGAGCGTGGAGCGGCTGAGGTTGGTGGAGGAGGCGTACATCGTGCCATCGGGCGCCCCGGTCATGCCGGTCCAGGCCTCGCCGCCGTAGGGGATGGCCGGCCCGATCACGGTCACCGCGCCGGTCGCCGTGTCGACCGCGTGCAGCTCCTGCAGGTAGTAGTCGATGACGTACAGCGTCGTAAAGTCGCCCCCGATAAAGTCGCCGGCAAAGTAAGCGTTACCGGGCAGCGGCGCTACGACCGTCCAGGAGCCCGGGTTGTCCGAGTAGAAGTGGACCAGGTTCTCGCCCGGATAGATATCCACAGCGAACGCCGGAGCTCCCTGCAACGGCAGCCCGCTACCGCCAGGAACGTACGAGGGCGAGACAGGCGCACGGGCCGTGGAGGGCGGCATGTTCCCGCGCAGGAAGTTGCCGTCGCTGGGCGGGATGGAAACGGCGGACGGCTGGAAGCCGCGGTCCAGCTCCTTGATCTCGAACGCCAGCGGCAACGTCCCCTCGTTGGAGAGCGTCAGCAGCTCGGTCGTGCTGGTGCCCATGTCGAGGCTGACCTCGAGGGAGGGCGGATCGGTGAAGAGCCAGCCGGCCGGCAGGAAAAAGTCCTGCCCCACGGTATCGCTCTGCACGACCGTTACCAGCACCACATCCGCGCCGTACCCACCGGCCATCGTGGCCGTGAAGACGTGGTCACCGGGGGGCGAGAAGAGGACGTAGAAAGCATCGTCCACCGCCGGATCCTCGGTCGCCATGGCAACGACTGCCCGGCCGCTGTCGTTGGCCACGCGCGCACCCGTAAGCGCATCGCCGGTGTTCTCATCGTACACGTTCCCCACGACCAGGCCGCCGGGCTGCGGCAGGCACGGGATGAGCGCCGCTCCGGTGGTCGTTACGATCTCGACGTTGTCGACCATCCAGCCGAAGTAGTCGTTGAACAGAGCATCCACGCTGTCGAACCGGAAGCGCACGCGCAGTGGACCGCCCACATAGTCGGAGAGGTCCACCGACGTGGCATACCACTGTCCCTCCGGACCGCCCGAACCCCAGACCGTCGCCCAGCTCGAACCACCGTCCGTCGAGACGTCTACGTACCGCAGGTCAAAGCCACAGTTGCCGCCGCCGCATTCCGTCTCTTCGTAGCTCCAGAACCTCAGCAGGGCTCCACCGGCCGAGCTCAGGTCGACATCGGAAACCATGCTCAGCTCGCCGGAGTTCGCCATGCCGTTGTCGAAGGTGCAGGTTCCGTCGAGGCCGTAGTAGGCGTCGTGCGTGGGGCTGGGGAAAGGAGCCACCTGCGCGCCGCAGGTGTCGCTCTCGGACTCCGGGTTCCAGAGCCCGGTCATGCTCCAGTTCGTGTAGCCGGCTTCAAAGTTGTCGGAGAAAGCGGTGACCGGAGACGGCGCCGGGACGATGCAGAGGTCGTCCACGTAGTACCCGGGGAAGACGACAGAAAAGTCGGTGCGCAGCCGGAAGCGGACGCGGAAGTTGCTCACGGCATACGAGGGGTCGAGGACGACCTGATGGCGGGTCCACTCCGGGTCGATGTTGCCGCTCACTTCGCCGTAGACGCGCGTCCAGGAAGCGCCGCCGTTGTTGCTGACTTCGACGCTGGCGTAGTCAAAGCCGGACTCGGTCTGCAGCCACTGCCACCAGGAGAGGAGCACCCCCTGGCCGGCCAGGGCGCTCAGGTCGATGTCCGGGGACTGGGCATAGCCGTCCTCGTTGTTGCCATAGTTCCCCTCGAGGTTGGTCGCCCAGACGTTGTTCCCCGAGTGCGCTTGTCCAGGGCCGCTTGTGGGAACGCCCCACTCCCAGGAGGTCACACCGACGGCCGTAAACCCGCCATCGTCCGCTTCAAAGTCCTCGAAGTAGAAGCAGACCGGCTGGTATCCTGGCGCGGAGCAGGAGGCCAGGTCCGCGTTCAGGGCAAAGTTCTCCGTGCGGTCCCCGGTAAGCATACCGATATCGCGGCTCTCCGGGACGTATCCCTGGACCCAGGCCTGGACGTGGAATGTATAGGCCTGCCCGCCCGCGAGGGTCACCTCGTAGAAGCCGGACACCGGGTCCGTCCAGACCGGGCCGTAGGGGTAACCGTCGATGTCGATCCGGGCGTAGAGCGGCCAGCCGGTGAGCGCATCGGTGACCGTGCCCGAGACCACGTAGGAAGGCGCCGGGGTGAGGGCAAAGTCCTGGGTGGTCACCTGGTCGGTGATCACCTCGACCCCGTAGACGGTCTGCGGGAAGTAGCCGTAGAGGCTCGCGGTGACGGTGTAGGTGCCGACCATCAGGGTCATGCTGTAGTAGCCGGTCGGGTCGGTATAGTCCGTAGGCGCGCCGCCCCCCATCCGCTCGGCCACGATCAGCGCTCCCTCAAGCGGTGCACTCGTGCTGGCGTCCGTCACGTGTCCGTGCAGGTAGCCGGTCTCTCCGCACCAGAGCAGGCCAGCGTTGTAGACGTTCAGGTAGCCGTAGCCGTAGGTGTAGTTCCCCTCGCCGTCCGGAGGCGCACCGCAATCGCCCGGCGGCGGCGGATCCGCGTTGTCCTGCAGGATCTCGAAGGTCTCGTCGATCTGACCGATCAGGCTCGGGTTGCACGACCAGAGGAGCGCCACCGCTCCCGCCGAGTGCGGGCTGGCCATCGAGGTGCCGCTGTAATAGCAGTTCCAGCCGTTCGTCGGCACGGAGGAGCAGACGTTCACGCCCGGGGCGGAGATGTTCGGCTTCGTGTACGGATCGTGCCCGTAGCAAGAGGGGCCTCGGCTGGAAAAGTCGGCGATCATCCGCGAGGAATCGTGCGCCGCGCTGGCGAACGACTCCTGGTAGTCCCCGGGACTACCCAGGCTGTTGCACGAGTAGTTGTTTCCGGCCGAGAAGGCAGGGAAGATGCCGGCCGCACGCCACGCCTGTACCTTCGGCAGGTACCAGGGGTCACAGCTACCCCCGCCCCAGGAGTTGTTTACCACGTGCGGGCGGTTCGCCGGGTTACCGCCCGGGGCGAGAACCCAGTCCGCGCAGGCGTTCAGGGCAAACTCGGAGCACGAGTTGTACTCGCACCCCTTGCAGGCGATCCACTGGGCGTTCGGGGCCATGCCAACTTGATATGGCAACGAGGGGTCGTCGTCGCCCACCATCGTGCCCATCGTGTGTGTGCCGTGGCCGACGTTGTCGCACACGGTGCCCCCGCAGATGTTGGAGGGATCGTACCAGCAGGAAGGATCGGTGGGGTTCGAGGCACACCGGTAGGCCTGGTCGAGCGCGGGGTGATCCCACTGTACACCGGTGTCGATGTTGGCGACGACGATCCCGTCTCCCTGCATCCCGAAGGCGCTCCAGAACTGGTCCGCACCGGTATCGATGATGCCCCAGTCGAGCGCCTTCGTGGGGGGCGTGGATTCAACCTTTACGGGGGGATCGATGTGGTAGACGCGCGGAGCGCGGATCGAGGCAACTTCCGGAAGCGCGGCCAGCGTTTCGGCTGCGCCCCGGGTCCCTTTCCAGACGTACAGCTCATTCCCGGCGATGAAGGTGTGGTAGGAGAGGCCTTGCTGCTCGAGCAGCCGCTTCGCCCTGGCCTGGGAGCGCGCGGCCACCTGGGTCAGCGCGCGGTAAACGAACTCGCCCCGCGCATTCCAGTCCATCCCCTTTGCCGGGGAGAGGTCCGCCTGCTCGACAAAACGGACGATGAAATCGGATGAGCCCTCGGTTGCGAAGCGATCGAGCAGCGCGGGTTCGATCTTGTCGGTGCCTTCGGGTTGTTGCGCCTGTGCGATGGGAAGTGCGGCGAGGACAAGGAGGAGAAGGACCGGCACGCTCCACATTCTCCATCGGCGTCGCCAGTTCATGGCAACCTCCTTGATGCTACCGCGATTTTGCTCAAGGCGCTAGAGTTCCGGTTCTCACCCCCTTTCTGTACAACGAGTTAGCCGACCGGATTCCGTTCAGGCCGGCTAGGCCGCTGTAGAGGCATGGAATTGTGGAATACGTAGGAAGACAGGTCGCGGGACAGGTAGCCTCTCCCGAGGAGGAAGGATAGCACAGGACCAGAGGGATGTCAAGTGCTCTGGCGCACAAGCCGGGGCTTTCGGAAGAATTGTCCCCACTACTCGTAGCGCAGCGCGTCGATCGGGTGAAGGGAAGCCGCCCGCATCGCAGGGTAGATGCCGAAGAAAAGCCCCACCGCGGCGGAGAACCCTGTGGCCATCAGGACGATCCCGGGCGTGAGGATGGCGCGGAGTTCCGTGGAGAGCCGGGCGACGCTGTTTGCTGCAAGCGCTCCCAGCACGATCCCCACCAGCCCGCCCAGCACGCTCAGGACCATCGCCTCGATCAGAAACTGCCACAGGATATCGCGCTTCTTGGCTCCTACCGCCTTGCGGATGCCGATCTCCCGGGTACGCTCGGTCACAGAGACCAGCATGATGTTCATAATCCCGATCCCGCCCACGAGCAGCGAGATGCCCGCAATCGCCCCCAAGAAGATGGTCAGAATGCTGATGATCGAGCCGGCCACTTCGATGATGTCCTGCTGGGTCACGATGGTAAAGTCGTTGTCCTGATAGGTCAGGCGATGCTGCTCGCGCAGGATCCAGGTGACCTCTTCGATCGCCGGGTCCACAGCTTCCCGGCCGAGCGCGGCGACGTTGATCAGCGTCACCGGGAAATCGCCGCTTGCAGTGCGTAAGCCGAACAAACGGGTCGCGGCCGTGGTCAGGGGGACGTAGACATAGCGGTCGGCATCCGCACCGAACCCACCGGCCCCCTTCGGCTCCATGACCCCGATGACCCGGCAGGGCACCGTGCCGATGTGGATCGTCTGCCCGATCGCATCGACGTCCGGAAAGAGCGTTTCCAGAACCTTCTGTCCCAGCACGCAGACCCGACTGCGGGTCGCCAGATCCTCCTCCTGGATGAACCGGCCGGCTACGACCCGCGCGTTCCGGACAAAGGCGTACTCGGGCGTAACGCCGACCACCGTGGCCTGTCCGTCGCGCTTGCCGGCGCTCACGCGCGCCTCGCGCTGGATCACGGGCGCCACAGCGGCTACGCTCGGGGCATTCCACGGATCGGCCAGCGCCTGGGCATCCCGGTAGGTAAGCGGCTGGACCCGTTGCTCCTCGCCGCCAAAAGTTCCGGCAAAGACGATCAGGAGGTTCGAGCCGATCCCCTGGATCTGCTCCTGCACCGTGGCCTGCACCCCCTGTCCCAGCGAGAGCAACGCGATCACAGCGGCCACCCCGATGATGATGCCCAGCATGGTAAGCGCAGCACGCAGTTTGTTTGCTGCCAGCGCCCGAAGGGCGATCCGGATGCTCTCCAGCACGCTCATCCTTCGACCTCCCGCGCTGCGACACGCGCGATCCGGGGGGTTGCGACCTCCTCCTCCCGTACGATCCGTCCGTCGTGCAGGTGCACAATACGGCGCGTGTGCTCGGCGATCGTGCGGTCGTGCGTGACAAAGATCACGGTGATCCCCCGTTCACGGTTCAGCCGCTGGAAGATCGCCACGATTTCTTCCCCGGAAACGCTATCCAGGTTTCCCGTAGGCTCATCCGCCAGAAGGATGGCCGGCTCGTTCACCAGCGCGCGTGCAATGGCTACCCGCTGCTGCTGCCCACCCGAGAGCTCGTTGGGCCGGTGGTGGAGACGATCCCCCAGGCCCACAGCTTCCAGTGCAGCGATGGCCCGCTTGCGCCGGGCGACCATACCGACCCCACGGTAGATGAGCGGCAGCTCCACGTTCTGCAACGCGGTGGTGCGCGGGAGCAGGTTGAAGGTCTGGAAGACGAACCCGATCTTGCGGTTGCGCACCTCCGCCAGTTCATTGTCGCTCAGACCGTCCACGCGGCGCCCTTCCAGCCAGTAGTTGCCGCTCGTCGGGGTGTCCAGGCATCCGATCACGTTCATGAGCGTCGACTTGCCGGAGCCAGACGGGCCCATGATGGCCAGCATCTCTCCCGGGTAAACTTCCAGGGAAACGCCGCGCAGCGCGTGTACCTCCACGCTGCCCATCCGGTAGACCTTGGTGATCCCCTCGACACGGATGACGGGCGATTCGGACATGGCGTCCTCCCTCAGGGCCGGGTCGGCCGGCTGCGCTCGCCGCCGCTCTCGAGGATCTGCTGGACCGGGTTCCGCTGGACTACGCTACGCACAAAGATGCGGTCGCCTTCGCTCAGGCCGGAAACGATCTCCACCTGAAACGAATCGCCCACGCCGAGCTGCACGGGCACCCGCTCCAGCCGGCCGTCAGGGGATACTCTTTCCACCGTGGCCTCCCCTCCTTCGAGGCGCACGGCCCGCCGCGGCACCACGAGCACCCCGCTCGCCCGCCGCGTGATGATGCGTACGTTCGCCGTCATTCCGGGCCGGACCGCCCCCTCGTCCACGCGGTCGAGCTGCACGCGGACGCGGTAGGTGATCACGCCCTGCGCCGTTGTGGGGAACAGCGCGATCTCCGTCACGCGCCCGGGAAACACCGTCTCCGGAAGGGCATCCAGCCGCACCTCTGCTTTCTGCCCAAGGACGATCTGCCCGATGTCCGCTTCGTCCACCTCGACGTCGATGAAGAAAGCGGAGGGGTCCAGCAGCACGAGCACCGGCGTCCCGGGCGCGACCCGGTCGTACTGCCGCACGAGCACGGTACCCACTACCCCCGAGAAAGGCGCTGTCAGGGTGGCCTTCTCGAGTTGCGCTACCGCAAGTTCGTAGCTCGCCTGAGCCTGCGCGACCGCCGCTTTCAGCGCCGCGATTTCTGCCGTCGTCGCTCCGTTCAACAGTCGCTGCAGGTTCGCCCGCGCGGAATCGACCTGGCCCTGTGCGCTGCGCAGCGAGGTCTGCTGGCGCTGCAGCGCCTGTTCGTAGGAGAGCCGGGCCTGCTCCATGGCCGCCTGGGCATTCTCGACCGCCCGCCAGGCCTGCGCTTCCGCATCCCGGTTCGCATCCGGCAGCTCCTCCCCGATCTTTTCCAGGCGATCCTCCAGCTCGCGGTTCTGCCAGTAGATATTCTCATAGTTCGCCTGGGCATCGCGCAGGGCATTCGCGGACTGGATCCAGCTCAGACGTGCCTGCTCCACGGAGGCGGCTAGGGTGACGGAGAGCTCTTCCAGGTTCGCCAGGGCCTGGTCGAGCGACGCCTGTGCCACACGCACGTCCTCCGGTCGGCTCCCGGCGAGCGCCTTCTCCAGGTTCGCCTGCGCCGCCTCCAGAGCCGCTTTCGCCTGTGCTACCTGCAGCTCCAGTTCGCGCTGTTCGAGGCGAGCGAGCGACTGCCCTGCCTGCACGCGATCCCCCGTGCGCACCAGGAGCTCCGCGAGAGTTCCCTGGGCGGAAAAAGAGAGCGTCGCCTGCTCCTGCGGAGAGAGGTTCCCCGTAGCTTCCACGACCTCGGCCACATCGCCCCGTGCGACCGTGTAGATCTCGCCCCCTGCGAACGGGTCGACCGTACGGCGCCCCCGCACCCAGGAAATGCCGGCAAACACCAGGCCGGCCACGAGGAACAGGCCTAGTAGCAGCTTCCATCCCCTCGTCAGGTGTTTCCATCCGGTGATCAGCCCCACGAGGCTCAGAAACGCAACCGCCAAAGGCACGACGACTACCCACGACATCGCATCCCTCCGGAGCACACCCTGCGGAGAAGTTGCTTTACAATCTTAAATTTTCACCGTCGGAAGTATATCACGGCCTGCCCTTTCTGTCAAACGGACAGGGGTACCGGGTTTCGGTGAAGGTCGGGGCGCTGGGGGTTAAGCACGGGGGTGGCGCGTCGCTGCAAGTTGCGCAGCGAGGCTCGCGGGAAACGAGCTGCCCCGTCCTCCCTCAGCAACCCGAAGGAGCACGGGGCAGCCCGCACAAGACGGGGATCACGCGGATACGACGCGACCGTCCACGAGGTGTACGATGCGATCGGCGTAAGCGGCAGCCTGGGGGTCGTGGGTGACCATCACGATCGTCTGCCCCGCGCGGTTGAGGGAACGGAGCAGCTCGAGTACCTGCACGCCGGTGTTCCGGTCCAGGTTGCCCGTGGGCTCGTCCGCCAGCAACAACGGGGGCTGGTTCACGATCGCCCGCGCTACCGCGACACGCCCCTGTTCTCCCCCGGAAAGCTGGTAAGGGAGACGGTTCACCTTCCCATCGAGGCCCACGCGCTCCATGGCCGCACGTGCACGGGCGAGCTTTTCCGCCTTCGAGATCCGCGACAGCGTGAGCGGAAGGAGCACGTTTTCCAGCGCTGTCAGGTACGGAAGCAGCTGGAGTTGCTGGAAAACGAACCCGATGTACTCGTAACGAAGATCCGCCTGGCGTTCCGGAGAAAGTGCGTAAACGTCGATCCCGTCAATCAGCACCCGGCCATCCGTAGGCGGGTTCATCGCGCCGATCACGGTGAGCAGCGTGCTCTTCCCCGAACCCGACGGCCCCATAATGGCCACGAATTCCCCCTCGGCGACGTGCAGATCGACCCCCCGTAATGCCCACACCGGCTCTCCGCCCGTATTGTAGACCTTGACCACACTCACAACATCGACCATTGACTTCCCCTTAGAGCGAACGCAACGCGATCGTCGGGTCGAGCCGGGTGGCCTGCAGCGCTGGGTAAAGTCCGGCCCCCAGTCCGAGGACCAGCGCTCCCCCGATTCCCACCAGAGCGAGCACCGGATCCCAGGAGACCGGGGCCGTCACACCGGCGATTCGCGGCGTGAGGCCTGTCGCCGCGGCCATCCCGAGCAGCCAGCCCAGGAAACCCCCGACCAGGCTGATCAGCGCAACCTCGCTCAACACCACCTGGAAGACGTGTTGACGGCGGAACCCCAGTGCGCGGAAAAGCCCGATCTCCTGCCTGCGCTCTGTGATCGCTCCCAGCATGGTCGTGAGTACCACCAGCCCACCGATCACGACCACGACCAGCGAAACGGCCAGCGCGAAGCGTTCTAGCTGCCGGACGGTCTCCATGCGGAGCGTGACGGCCTGCCGGAGAGCCGTGACCTGGGCTTGAGGCACCGCTTGCCCGATCTCCTCCACGATCTGCTCGATGGGGCAGGCATTGCACAGCGCGGCGACTTCGACTAGGCTCACGGCGCGGGGCCGCTCCAGCAGGCGCTGGGCGACCGCCAGGTCGACGAACAGGATGTCGTCGTCCTGGGAGCCGTTGTCCGCAAGGATCCCCACCACGCGGACCGTTTCCCCAAGCACCTCGGCGCTCGATCCCACAGAAAGCCCCGTTGCCTCTGCCAGACGGGAACCCGCGAGGGCTTCCCCCGGTGCCGCAGGCATCCGGCCCTGCTCTACAGTCCACCAGGGTTTCAGCTTCAACTCTTGATCGAAAAGCACACCAGCCAAGAGGACTGTTTGTTCTCGCAGGCGGGCAGCCCCCAGTAACTTTGGCGCCACCGCGTTCAGACTGGCGGCGTTCTTGATCGCCCAGATCCGTTCGACGTCAGCGTTCGAGAGCTCGCTTACATCGTAGGCTGTGGCGGCGACTGTAAGGCCTCCGTACGAAAGCGCAAGGTTGCTCGAGCGTGGCACAACCAGGACATTCGCACCGTACTGGTCGAGCTTCAGGCCGATGTCGTGCTGCATAGTAGCCGTGATCGCCATCAAGGCAACGACTGTGCCAGTCCCGAGGGCAAGGCCCAGCACAAGGAGCGCAGCACGCCCTTTTCTGCGGCGCAGGTTGCGGAGAGCCACGTCGATCCGTCGCACAGGACACCTCCTAGAAGAAGCGCTGGCCGGCTATCAGGTCCTCGACATCGATCACGAGCCACTCCCCTTCGATCGTCCTGCGTAACGGGGCCGGGTTGCATCCTCCCTGCACCAGGTTGATCTGATTGCTCGGGAAACGCCGGCCACAGTTGTTGCACACCATCACCGCGCCTTCCTGACGGTAACCCCGCCGCGCCTCGAAGCAGACGTCGCAGGCGTTGAAAGCTGCGCGGACGACCCCGTCGGAGCTCCTCAGCACAAAGAACTCGATCGGCCGTCCGCCGTTCATATAGGTGTAGAAGCGAGCCTTGCCGTCCGCGAAATCGCTGAGCGGCAGTCGTACGGTACCGCCTTCTGCCACGACCTCCGGGTAAGGATCGTGGCCGGAGGTCGCCGCAACAGGCCGCTCCGGGGAAGCGCTTCCCTTCGGAGCGTTCCCCGCCTGCAACTTCGATGCCGGCCGGCGGAGCCCCGCGGCCAGGAAAATCGCCAACAGTCCCACCAAACCCAGCCCGACCACGACCCAGGTCGGCAACCGTCGTTTTTGCCCGCGGGCAAACCGCGCGCGCTTCTGGTCACGCACCGCCGCTTCGGTCTTGCGCATCGCTCATTCCTCCTCTCGCGCTTTGCGATCCAAGGGATGGCTCCAGGCGGCCCGTCCCGCCCCCACAGCCCCTCCGCCCGGGCTGCCCGGAGCCGAGTTCAGGATATCCGTAGGGTCGCGGGCATCACAGCGCCGCTCAGCGGGTGGCCGAATAGGCCATATGGCTTGCTCCCCTCCAGTTCCCAACAAACGATCCGAGGATAGGGAACCGAGCAAGGCGATCTGCCTTCGAAGGGCTGGGTAGGCCACGGCATTGCCCTGGCTTACTCAGCCCCGCACCACGAGCTTCCGACGTGTGCCCGCAGCGGCAAGTCCGAAGAATGGCAATTACGGCCGCGGGCCTCAAATGGTCACGGGCTTGTACGCTCGACAAAAGCCCGTTCTTGCCTTGTTGGCAACTGGAGGGACTCCCCAGTTGCCCCATCGGCGCTCCTGGTGTAGAATGGCGAAAACGTCCGCTTTGGGCTCCTCAGGGGGAGGCATCGATGTTCGAACAGCTGACGGAGCGCCTGCAAGCCGTCTTTCGTCGCCTGGGCAGTCGTGGACGCCTTTCGGAAAAGGACGTGGACGAGGCGCTGCGCGAGGTGCGCCTGGCGCTCCTCGAGGCGGACGTCCACTACCGTGTGGTCAAGGAGTTCCTGGAGCGGGTGCGTACCCAGGCGGTGGGTGAAGCCGTCATGCGGAGCCTCACACCGGCCCAGCAGGTGATCAAGATCGTGCACGAGGAGCTTGTGCGGATGCTCGGGGAGACAGCTATCCCGCTTGCGGAGGCCCCCTCGCCGCCGACCGTGCTCATGCTGGTGGGCCTGCAGGGCTCCGGTAAGACGACCACCGCGGCCAAACTCGCCCTGTACCTGCGGCAGCGCGGCGCTTTCCCGTTGCTTGTGGCAGCCGACCTTCGCCGGCCCGCCGCGGTGCGCCAGCTCGAGGTCCTTGGGGAACAGCTTTCGCTCCCGGTGTACAGTGAAGGTGCCGGGAAGGACGCAGCCACCGTGGCACAGCGCGCCCTCAAAGAGGCGCGCCAGCAGCGGCGTAGCCATGTGATCCTGGATACCGCCGGCCGGCTCCATATCGACGAAGAACTCATGCAGGAACTCGTGCGCGTGCAGAAGGCTGTGTCGCCGCACGAGGTGCTCCTCGTAGCCGATGCGATGACGGGACAGGACGCCGTCCGGGTCGCCTCCGAGTTCCACGCGCGCCTTGGTCTCACGGGCTTGATCCTGACCAAGGTGGACGGCGATGCGCGGGGCGGCGCTGCCCTCTCTATCCGTAGCGTGACGGGCGTGCCCATCAAGTTCCTCGGAGTGGGGGAAAAGGCCGAAGCGCTGGAAGTCTTTCACCCGGACCGCCTGGCCTCCCGCATCCTGGGCATGGGAGATGTCCTCAGCCTGATCGAGCGCGCCGAGGCCGCATACACCGAGGAGGAAGCACGCAAGCTCGAGGAAAAGGTCCGCAAGGGCGCGTTCGATCTGAACGACTTTCTCGACCAGCTCCGGCAACTCCGGAAAATGGGCCCGCTCGATCAGCTCCTTGAGATGATCCCGGGGCTCGGACCGGCACTCCGCGCACAGCAGCTACAGGTTGACGAACGCCAGTTCCGACACCTGGAGGCGATCATCCTCTCGATGACGCCGGAAGAACGGGCCCGGCCAGAAATCATCGGCGGCAGCCGCAGACGACGCATCGCCCGCGGTTCCGGGACATCGGTGCAGCAGGTCAACGCCCTCCTGAACCGCTTCGAGCAATACCGCCGGCTGATGCGCAAATTGACGAAAGGCCAGGCCCGTGATATACTATCTTTGTTGCGTTAACCTTACGACGATCTGTCTGTGTAGGTGAAGTTTGGTCAAGATCCGCCTACGGCGTGTGGGAGCCAACAAGCAACCGAGCTATCGTCTGGTCGTGGCCGATTCCCGCGCCCCCCGGGACGGCCGGTTTATCGAGATCGTGGGCTTTTTTAACCCGCGCACCGAGCCCCCGACGGTCGAGATCGAGACCAGTCGGGTCCAGTACTGGCTTTCCCAGGGAGCCCAGCCCTCCGAGGCCGTCGCTCGGCTGCTCAAGCAGAAGGGCATTCTGTAGGAGGCGCCCGCATTTCCTGGCCCTCGGGGTGCGCATCGGAAAGCGGGGTGAGGGATTCCTCACCCTCTTTGGTTTGGGAGTCCGGTATGGAAGACCTGATCCTCTACATTGCCCGTCAGTTGGTGGACCATCCGGAAGCTGTGCAGGTGCGCCAGGCACGGGGCCGAAAGGGCCCGGTCTACCGCCTTTCCGTATCGCCGAAGGACAAGGGGAAGATTATCGGTAAGGATGGGCGGATCATCGCCGCCATCCGGGATGTCCTGGATGCGGCTGCCGCCCGCCAGGGACGCGAGGTGACGCTGGAGGTCGTGTAACCGCCCATGGCTGGCCGTCAAGCCACTCGAAGGAGGGAGCCCCCGGAGTTCCTCGTGGTCGGGGAGGTCGTTGGCCCCTTCGGTGTTCGGGGCGAGGTCAAGGTCCTCCTGGATACCGACTTTCCGGAGCTGGTCGTTCAGGCGAAGCACCTCTTCCTCGGTGAGCCGCCGGTGCAGTACGAGGTGTTACACGCGCGGCTCCAGCGGGGGATGGCGGTCCTGAAACTGGCGGGTTGCGAGGATCGCACGGCGGCCGAGGCGCTGCGCGGCCTGGAAGTTCAGGTGCGACGTGAGGACGCTCCACCCTGTGGGGAAGGCGAGTACTACTACTACCAGCTGATCGGCCTTCAGGTCTGGAGCACAGAGGGAGAATGGCTGGGGGAAGTCGTTGACATCTGGGAGCGAGGCGGGAACGAAGTGCTCGTGGTACGGGGAAAAGGGCAGGAATGGCTCCTCCCGGCCGTGGAGCGCTTCGTGCAACGGGTGGATCTGGAGGCAGGCCGCATGGAGGTGCTGTTGCTGGAGGGCCTGAAGTGAACGGTGTGCCCCCACCGGCCCGCGCTCCCCTGTCATCCCGACGATACCTCTGGCTCGCGCTGATCCCTGTGCTCCTGGGTATGCTTCTGCTGCTCATCCTGCGGCCCGATCGCGCCCATTCCCCGCGCGGCACCCGCACGCCGGTTACCCCCACGGCCACGCCTCGCGGCTTCGGGCGGTTCTCGACCCCGCCACCTACCGCCGCTTCCCGCGTCCTGCCGGCACTGCTCGACGACGCGAGGCTGTTCTACGAGCCCGGCTGGGGAGGCGAGGAGGTCCGCCGCTACCTGGAAAGCCGACCCGGGATACTGGCCAACACCACGCTCTGGATCGGCGATGCCGAGATGCCGCTCGCGGACATCCTCGCGGGCAAGTGTCTCCTCTACGGGCTGAACCCGAAGGTGGTCCTTGCCCTCCTGGAGTTCCAGAGCGGCCTTGTGGATTCCCCCGATCCCTCGCCGGATGCGCTCTCGTGGGCGATGGGCCGTATGCAGGGGGAAGATCAGGGCCTCGAGCCCCAGATCGATTGGGCGGTGCGCGAGCTGTTCCGGGCCACGCGCGACTTTCCCCTCGCCCGCGAGCTCGTGCTGAGCGACGGCAGCACGATCCCCATCCCTGCCGGGACCAACCTGGGGAGTTATGCGCTGATGCGCGTCGTCGCGCTGGCGGGAGACGCCTCCGACGTCGGGCGGTTGCTCGGACCGGGCCCTTCCTCCTTCGTCGCCGTCTACCGCCGGCTCTTTGGAGAGGACCCCCGGGAGCCGCTTCTGGGGCTGCCGGCCCCTGCCGAGCACCCTTTCCTCGCCCAGCCGTACGAGGGAACCTTTGAGGTCACATCGATCTTTGACCATCAGGGGCCCTTCTTGAGCGAAGACGGTTCGCTCGTCTCGTTCCTGGGGGAAGAGGCCACCGGGCTCCCCTACGACGGGCACGACGGCTGGGATTACGCATTGGACGCCGGAGTGCCGATCCTGGCGGCGGCGGATGGGGTAGTCGCCTGGGCTGGCAATTCGAACGATCGCTGCGCCACAATCGCCCGAGGCGTGATCCTGGACCACGGAAACGGCTATCAGACGCTCTACTGGCACCTCGACACGGTGGAGGTCACCGTGGGACAGCGTGTACGCCAGGGGGAACGGCTGGGGACCGCCGGCGCGACGGGCTGCGCGGACGGGCCGCACCTGCACTTCGGGGTGCACTTCCTCGGGCGGGAAACCGATCCCGAAGGCTGGTGCGGCACAGGCGAAGATCCGTGGGCACTCCATCCGGCAGGAACCGGCAGCCGCTGGCTCTGGGCAGACCGCCTCTCCCCATGTCAGTGGCCGGAACAGGCGGTGGTCGTGGACGATGGGGCACCCGGGTTTCGTCGCAGCGGGAGCACGTGGTACGACGGGCAGGGAGGCGTCGGAGGGCATGCGTACTGGGCTCCGGCAACGTACGGGGCGGGCGGCCCGCCCTCCGACCCGGTCTTGCTCGAGGGGCCGAGCGAGGCAGCAGTGTGGCGGCCCGAGCTGCCGAAGGCCGGCCGCTACCGCGTCTATGCCTTCGTCCCCTACTGGAACAACGCCACTCCCGATACGCACGGGGCTCGCTATTGGGTGCACCACGCCGGCGGGGATACGCCGGTGGTCGTGGACCAGGCGCTCTATGTCTCCCGATGGGTCCTCCTGGGGACGTTCAACTTCGAGCCGGGTGACGCCTGGGTGTACCTCGACACGCGGACGGATGAAGTGGGCTTTGGCGTTTGGTTCGATGCGATCCTGTGGCTTCCGGAGAGCACAACTTGACAGCGGGCATCAAAAGTAATATCATCATAACAAAAGGTCTAAAGAAACGGGTTTTGGAGTGGGGTTGTACTGCCGGTCTCCATACAGACCCTCGTACCGGGAGGTCTTTCCAGATAGAGACTGCCTGTAAGGGTGTGGAATACCGTATTCGGGTGGTGCCACACCGGCCCTTCTCCGAACCTTAACAACCAGGCTTCCTGTAGTGTGCACGTTCCGGCGCAGGGCCGGGCAGGATCGTCGGTTCCCTGTTGCCGGCAGGAAGCCGCCATCAAGGAGGTCTACGACGATGGATTGGTATTGGCTACTGGCCGTTGCGCTGGTGAGCGCGATTGCGGCCTTTGTCTTGGCTTACACGCTCTTTCAGCTGCGCGCACGCCGACGCATCCAGGCTATGGAGGAAGAAGCGCGACGGATCCTCGAGGAGGCGCGCATTCAGGAGAAAGAGATCCTGCTCGCGGCCAAGGACGAGACGATCCGTCTGCGGGAAGCGCTGGAAGCGGAGAACAAGCTGATCCGGGCCAACCTGCAGCGTCAGGAAGCCCGGTTGCACCGTAAGGAAGAGCTGCTCGATCGCAGGCAGGAGGAACTGGATCAGCGCGAACGACGCATTCTACAGAAAGAAAAGGAGGTGGAGCGTACCCATCAGCAGATCGAGGAACTCCGGCAGCAGGGTCTGCGGGCCCTGGAGCAGATCGCAGGGCTGACCCGCGAAGAGGCGCATCAGCAGTTGCTGGCCGCCGTGGAACAGGAAGCGCGGAACGACCTGGCGCGTGTGCTCCGCCAGGTGGAGGCGGAAACGCGCGAACAAGCGGACCGCCTCGCGCGGGAGATCATCTCCACGGCCATCCAGCGTTGTGCTTCGGATTATGTCGCCGAAGCAACCATTACGGTCGTGCCGCTGCCCAACGACGAGATCAAGGGACGCGTGATCGGGCGCGAAGGGCGTAATATCCGGGCGCTTGAGCAGCTGACCGGGGTGGACGTCATCGTGGACGACACCCCGGAGACGATTACCCTGTCTTCGCACGACCCGGTACGGCGCGAGATCGCCCGGCTTGCCCTGACCCGCTTGATCCAGGATGGGAGGATCCATCCCACACGGATCGAGGAGATGGTGCAGAAGGCGACCCAAGAAGTGGAGACCACGATGCGCGAGGAGGCCGAGCGGGTCGCTATGGAAGCGGGGGTGCAGGGGTTGCATCCGGACCTGCTCAAGTTGCTGGGGCGCCTCAAGTACCGTACAAGTTACGGACAGAACGTCCTGGAGCATTCGCTGGAGGTGAGCATACTGGCCGGGCTGATGGCAAGCGAATTGGGGGCGAACGTCACCGTATGTCGCACCGCTGGCCTCCTTCACGATATCGGTAAGGCGATGGACCACGAGGTCCAGGGCCCCCACGCGTTGATCGGCGCCGACATCGTCAAGCGCCTGGGCCGGGCCCCGGCGATCGTCCACGCGATTGCCGCACACCATGGCGAGGAGGAGCCGCAAACCGTCGAAGCATTCCTCGTCTCCGCTGCGGATGCGATCTCGGGCGGGCGTCCGGGGGCGCGCCGGGAGACGCTGGAACATTACATCAAGCGCCTGGAAGCGCTCGAAGCGGTCGCGCAGTCTTTCAAAGGCGTGGAGAGCGCCTTTGCGATCCAGGCCGGGCGCGAGATCCGTATCATGGTCAGGCCGGACGACGTGGACGACCTGGGCAGCATCCGTCTGGCCAGAGAGATCGCGAAAAAGATCGAAGAGAGCCTGCAGTACCCTGGACAGATCAAAGTTACGGTCATCCGGGAGACACGGGCGGTAGACTATGCCCGCTGAACTCCACATGTAGAGGGGAGCGAGGGACTGCCTTCGCTCGGATGTGCGTAGAGCCCGGAGGAGAAAAAGGCACGCGAGATCTTCCTTGGGTCCCGTTCCACGGTCCACGCCTCTACTTACCCATCGAGGCTGGCAACCGAAGGCAGGCAAGGAGGCAAACGAGATGGAGATCCTGTTCAGCAACATCGGAAATGTCGAACCCAAGAAAGAGGCTCGGCCCGAATCTGGAGAGCCAGGCTATCCGGCCGAGGGCTCGCGGCCTGCGGGCGGCCGGCCCAGTGTGCTGAAGGTGTCCGCTCGTTCCCGTCCGAGCGCGGTCGCCGGCGCCATCGCCGGAGTCATCCGGGAGACGGGCCGCGCCGAGCTCCAGTCGATCGGCGCCGGGGCGACCAACCAGGCGGTCAAGGCGATCGCGATTGCCCGTAGCTACCTGCAAGAGGACGGCATCGATATCGTCTGCATCCCGAGCTTTGCCGAGGTGACGATCGAGCAGGAGGAGCGGACAGCGATGCGCCTGGTCGTCGAGCGGCGGAACTAGCCGCGCCGAGGGCTTTTTCGGACGTGCTTTCGGCATCATCGGTAGATTGGAGGAGGTTCAAGGAAGGCGACGAATCGCCTGCGCTGAGGGATTGTTCCCGGGGATTGTGTGTTGGGGCCTGTCGATCTGCATACGCATAGCACCGCCTCGGATGGATGGCTGACTCCGCAGAAGCTGGTGGAAAAGGCCGCTTCTGAAGGGTTGTCGGCCCTTGGCCTGACCGACCACGACAGCGTCGCAGGGATCGACGAAGCCTGGTCGGCCTGCCAGGGGTTACAGTTGACTTTTGTTCCCGGTGTGGAACTGAGCACCAACCGGCCCGGGGCGGATTGCCACATCTTGGGCTATTTTGTAGACCATCGCCACCCACGTCTGGTGGAGGCGCTCCTGGCATTCCAGGAGGAACGCCGCACCCGTGGTGAGCGTATGGTCCAGCGTCTGCAGGAGCTGGGGATACCGATTTCGTGGGAACGGGTCCAGGAACTGGCACAGGGGGGCATTGTTGCCCGCCCTCACGTTGCGGAAGCCCTTCTTGAGGCCGGGTATGTTTCGTCCCGCCAGGAAGCCTTCGAACGGTATATCGGCCACGGCCGGCCGGCTTACGTGACCCGTTGCAAATTGACGCCCGAGGAAGCCGTGCGCCTGATCCGTCTGGCGCACGGGGTTCCCGTCTTGGCCCACCCGACCTATGCCGACCCAGACCACGACTTTGCGGCCGCTCTTTCTCAGCAGGTTCCCTATCCGTTCCTGGAATCGCTTTGTGAAGCCGGCCTTGTGGGGTTGGAAGCCTATTACTCGGACTATACGCCGGAACTCTCGGCTCGATTGCAGGAGCTGGCCGAGCACTACGGGTTGATCGTCACCGGAGGCACCGACTTTCACGGAAACCCAGAAGGTCCGGCTTTGGGTTCGGTCGAGGTCCCCGCCGAAGTCGTACCCCGTCTCCTGGAGCAGGCACGGCGCTGCGGAAGCCCCTGGATCTCCAGGTTCGTCTCCCCGGTCCATCCTTAGGCCATAGGATGCCCGCTCTCCGCCGGCGATTCCCGCCCTTCCTTGGCTCGATCGCCGCGTCCGGCCGCGTACGTCGGACGCACGAGTCGGTGAGGTGAGCGATGGAGTCGGTAGCGGAAGAACGTTGGTGGAAAATGGACTTGCACGTGCATTCTCCGGCTTCCCTGGACTACCGCGAGAAGGAGCTGCCCCTGGTGCAGATCCTGCGGGAGGCCGAACGGAAATCCCTGGATATCGTGGGCCTCGTCGATCACAATACGACCCGCGGCTACGAACAGCTCCGCCTGGAGATCAGCCGGCTTGCGGTGCTCGACGAGGCCGGCCGCCTTTCCCCGGTCGAAGAAGAGGAGTGGAACGAGTACCGCCGGCTCCTGTCCCGGCTCCTCATCCTCCCGGGTTTTGAATTGACCACACAGGAAGGGTTACACCTGCTCGCGCTCTTCCCGCCGGAGACGCCCCCGGAGCGGTTGAACGCCCTCCTCCTTACGCTCGGCATCCCGATGGGAAGGCTGCGCGAAGGAGCGCCGGAGGTCCAGGCCCAGGCCGACTTTGCCACAGCCTGCGCGCTCGTCGCCCGGGCAGGCGGGATCGCCGTCGCCGCCCACACGGAACGGGCACGCGGCTTCTCCCTGCTTCGTGAAGGGGAAACGCCTCCGGAAGGCTTGCTCGCCCTGGAATCCACGGTCGCCTCAGGGGCAACGCTCGCCCCGCTACCCGTCATCTGGGGCTCTAACGCCCACGCCTGTACCCTTCCGGGCGAAGGAGAACATCCCTGGGCGATCGGGGAACAGTACACGGAGGTCCGTATGGACCGGCCGAGCTTCGAGGCGCTGCGCGAGCTGCTGCTGGCACGTGACCTGGCCCGGATCCGCTTTCCGGAACGCGAACGGCTGCGCGTTTACCTCGAGCAGTTGCGGCGCAGTGGGCCGGAACGCCTCGTCCTGCTCGATCCGGACATCGAGCCACGGAGCGCCTGCCATGAGATTGCCGCCCTGGCCAATAGCGGCGGCGGGACGGTAGTGATCGGCATCCGCGAGGGGCAGCCTGTAGGGGTAGCCGATCCCCAGTCCTGGAGCAGCGCGCTCCTGCGCTACACGCGCGAGGAGATCGACCCCCCTCCGCTTCTCAACCTGGAACTGCTCCATTTCGAGGGCCGCGATCTCGTCCAGGTCCAGGTGCAGCCCGAATCGACCCCGCCTTACCTCACACGGGACGGAGTCGTCTACGTGCGCCGCGGGGAACAGACCCGGCCCGCTACCCGCGCTGAACTCCTGGAGCTGGTCGGGCTCGGTGCACCCGGGATGGCACCTGGCCTCGATCTCCCCTGCGCCGGCGTGGAAATCGTCGGGATGCACCTGCGGGACGGTGTGTGGTTCTACGATGTCCGCGACCTGCGCGTCACCTCAGGCGTCACCCGCCAACGGGCGAAAGGGCTGTGGGCCTATGCCATCGATCGCCACGAAAGCCTGCGCCAGGGACAGGCAGACCTGAACCGAGCGGTCTGGAAGGGCGACCGTGGCGTATGGCGGGTCTACCGCAGCGGGGAACGGCGCGTCTACGATCTCGTGCACCGGGAAAGCAGCGGCCGCGTGGACCACATCTTCTACGGCGTCTCGGAATGGGGCCTGACGCCACGCTGGCGCGAGGTTGTGGAGGCCCTGCGTCCCCTCCTCGTGGAAGAGAACGTGGTGCTCCCCGAAGAGGGCGAACCCGGGACGGACGAAGCCCGTCCGCTTCGCCCGTCCCGGCCAGCACCCTCCCGGGAGGGGCGCGCTGGCTGGGGGGCGGGTACCCCCCGCGCTCAGGCTGCGCCGGCCGCTCCCGAGGAGCCTGCGCCCGCCCCTCCGGTGTCTCCGGCCTCTCCTCCGTCTTCCACCAGCGAGTGGGGAGGACGCATCCCGCGGTGGCGCAACCAGGCCGCGGTGGAATGGGTACGCTGGGACGGCAACAACCTCTACTTCGACCTGGCCCACCGCCAGCCCGACGGCACCGTGCGCTACTTCCGCCGCGTTCCCCGGAGCCAGCTGCTCGAGTCGGAGGGGTGGATCGACCTGGTGCGGGTACCGCTGCCCGCTACCGGGGTCGAGGTCGTGCGGAGCACAGTGAGCGGCGACGAGATCCTCTACCAGTTCCGGGATATGCAGACCGGCCGCGTAGACCCCCGGGTACGCAGGGCCTCCGAGTTTCCGCCCGATTCCCCCTACGCATACGCCATCCGGATGTACCATCAGGACATTCCGCTCGACGAAAGCAAGGTGCGCTGGTGGGGCAACATCGGGTATATGCGGCCCACTCCGGAACGGGTCGACCTCGTCTACCGGGATGAGGAAGGACGCGACCACATCTACTACGCCGCGGAGCGCCGTCTGCTCGAAGGCGAATGGAAACAGCTCCTGAAGGAGTGGCACGAAGAATGAGCGGTGCGGCAGGAGGTTAACCCTGAGCGAACGGGCACCGCGCGAACCGCTCGATCCGGACTTCCTGCGGCTGGGATTGCGACCAGCGAGCGAACTGGCTGCCGGCCGGGCGGTGCGGCCTGCCCATGGCCTGCCCGAGGGATCGTGGGTCGAAACGGGAAGCGGCATCTGCTACCTCGTTACCCGCACCTACCCGGCAACCTACCGGCACGGCCGATTCCCGCTGGGCGCCTTCCTGGAGGAACCTCCCGACCGGTGGACCCCGTTGCAAACCCGGGATGCTCTGGGGCCGCTCCGGCCGGACGCGCTCCTGTTCCTGGACATCGAAACGACCGGGCTTGCCGGCGGTGCGGGGAGCTACGCGTTCTTGGTCGGCCTCGGGCGCTTCGAGGGAGAGCATGCTTTCTGTGTCCGGCAGGTGTTCCTGCCTTCGCCGGCGCAGGAAGCCGCGCTCCTGGATACCGTCGCCGGCCTGCTTGAGCCTGTGGAAGGGTTGATCACCTTCAACGGGCAGAATTTCGACCTCCCGCTCCTGGGTACGCGGTATGCGATGGCGCGACGTCCCTGCCCCTGGGAGGGAAAAGTGCACCTGGACCTCCTGCCGGTGGCGCGAAGGCTGTGGCGGGCACGGCTGCCGTCTTGCTCCCTCGCCTCGCTCGAGGAGCACCTGCTGGGAATCGAGCGCGACCCGATCGACGTTCCCGGGTGGCGAGTCCCCTCGCTCTACTACGACTACCTGCGCCAGCGGGACGCGAGCGTGCTCGAGCCAGTCTTTTACCACAACGCGCAGGACATCCTCTCGATGGTCACGCTGGCAGTGCAGATCGCGCACCTGCTCCGGGATCCCTGGTCCGGGGGCGGACCCCGACAGGGGCTCGAGTTCTACGCCCTCGCCCGCATCTACGAGGCGCGGGGCGACCTGGAACAGGCGGTTGCCGCCTACCGCTCTGCGCTGCTCCTTGCCCTGCCTGCGGAGGAGCGAGAACGCGCCTGGCAGCACCTGTCGATGCTGCTGAAGCGTATGGGCGCGTGGGAAGAAGCGGCGGAGATCTGGGAGGCACTGCTGGCACAGACGGGCCCACACCCGTTGTATGCCTACGTGGAACTGGCCCGCTACTACGAGCATCGGCGCCGTGACCTGCTGCGCGCAAGAGCCACGGTGCAGCGGGCGATCGCCGAGTACGGCGATTGCCCGCGTGGGGATAACCTGGCCCGGCGCCTGGCGCGCCTGGAAGCCAAGATCCGCAAGACCTTCGTGGAACCCCAGAACGGCGAAGGGGTTTCCGAGAACCGATTCCGCGTGCACCCGTGTGTGGAAAACGATCCCCCAACAAAAACGAACGGAGGAACCTTATGAAGCGACCTGTGCTCTGGATCCTGTTGCTGGTGTCCACCTTGCTGTTGGCCTCGTGCGGAGCCCGCGAGGCGCTCATCGACGCGAGCGCTGCCGCGATGAACCTCACAACCGAGGACCTGGGGCGTCCTGCCGCGATGCAGGAAAGGCCCAGGGAAGAGATTCTCCTGCTGGTACAGCAGCCGCCGGAAGAGACCCGCCTCGCGCGGGACGCGAACATGCGTACATTCACCTTTTCCGAGACCGAGGTCGTCGCCGTCGTTCTGGTAACGACTTCCAGCGCTGAAGCACGGGCGACGTTGCGCGACGCGCGCTCGAATTTCGAGAGCGGCCTGCGGGACGCGCTCGGGCAGGGGGCGACGATCGCGGTGGAAGAGCTCACCGTGCCCCAGCTGGGCGATGAGACCTTTTTCGCGCGCGTGCAGATCCCGGGCAAGGGCCCAGGGTACATCCTGGGCTTCCGCAAGAGCAACGTGGCAGGCCTGATCATCGCCCACGGGCCGGCCGGCGCGCTGGACGAAGACTGGCTCCGTGGTCTCGGCCAGAAGATGTTCCAGCGCTTGCCCGCTCCAACAACGTAACCTCAGCCGAGGCTCGGAGGCGGTCCCGATGCCGGCAGATTGGCTCGACTCCCTGAACCCGCAACAACGGCAGGCGGTGGAAGCCCTGGGAGGCCCGGTGCTCGTACTGGCCGGCCCGGGTTCCGGCAAGACCCGCGTGCTGACCTACCGGGTCGCATACCTTGTGCGTGTCTGTGGCATCCCGGCCCACCGTATCCTCGCCGTCACCTTCACGAACAAAGCGGCGCGGGAGATGCGTGACCGCCTCGTTTCCCTGCTGGGGGAAGAGCAGACAAGCCGCCTCACGGTGGGCACGTTCCACGCCATCTGCGCCCGCATCCTGCGCCGCGAGGCGAGCGAAATCGGGCTCGACCCCCAGTTCCTCATCTACGATACGGACGACCAGATAGGGTTGGTCCGGCGGGCTATGCAGGAGCTGGGCCTGGACGAGAAGCAGTACCCGCCCGCCTCCATCCTGTACGGGATCGGGCGTGCCAAGGACGAGCTCCTCGACCCACAAACCTACGCCACTCAGGTGGCCAGTTACTGGGAAGAGATCGTCTCCCGGGTCTACGAACGGTACCAGCGGCTGCTCGAGGAGAACCATGCGCTCGACTTCGACGACCTCCTCATGCGTACCGTGCTCCTCTTCGAGCAACATCCCCAGATCGCACGGCGCTACCAGGAGCGCTTCCTGCACGTGCTGGTCGATGAGTATCAGGATACGAACCACGCCCAGTACGTCCTGGTGCGCCACCTTTCGGCCCGCTACCGGAACCTGTTCGTGGTGGGCGATGAGGAACAGGCGATCTATGCCTGGCGGGGAGCTACGCTCCGCAACATCCTGGAGTTCGAACGGGACTTTCCCGAAAGCCGGGTGATCCTCCTGGAGCAGAACTATCGCTCCACCCAGCACATCCTTCAGGCTGCGCGCGGGGTGATCGCGGCAAGTCGCCAGCGGCCGTACGCCAAGGCGCTTTGGACGCAGAATCCTCCCGGCCACCCGGTGATCGTGCGGGAAGCTTATGACGAGCAGGACGAAGCACGTCTGGTAGCGGACGAAATCACCCGCCTCCTCGAAGCCGGGTACCGGCTGCGCGACATCGCGGTGATGTACCGTACGAATGCCCAGTCCCGGGTGTTCGAAGAGACTTTCCTGCGGTACGGGTTGCGCTACAAACTGGTCGGGGGCACCCGGTTCTACCAGCGCCGCGAGGTGCGCGACATCCTAGCGTACCTTCGCCTGCTGCACAATCCGAACGACAGTATGAGCCTCCTGCGCATCGTGAACGTACCCCCGCGAGGGATCGGCGGAGGGACGATCGAGGAATGGCGCGCCTGGGCGGAAAGGGAGGGGGAAGGGATGCTGCCGCTGCTCGCGCGGCTCGGCGAGCCCGAGGATCCGCTGCCGGGGGACATACCGCTGAGCGGACGCGCCGCCCGCGCCCTGCGCGCCTTCCGCGCTCTGTTCGACGAGCTGCGCCTTATCGCCCAAACGCAGCCGCTTCCTGTCCTCCTGGACGAATTGCTTGCCCGGATCGGGTACCGGGACTATCTCCTCCAGGACCGCGAGAGCGGCGAAGAGCGTTGGGAAAACGTACAGGAACTACGGACCGTGGTGCAGGATTATGCGGGGCTCGCTCCCCGGGAAGCCCTGGCCACGTTCATCGAGCAAACCGCGCTCATCGCGGACATCGACGAATACGACGAACGCAGCGATGCCGTAACGTTGATCACCCTCCATCAGGCCAAAGGGCTCGAGTTCCCCGTCGTCTTTATCGTCGGGATGGAAGAAGGCCTGCTCCCCCACGCACGGTCGATGGGGGACGTTAACGAGATGGAGGAGGAATGCCGGCTCTGCTACGTGGGGATGACCCGAGCCAAGGAACGGCTCTACCTGTTCCACGCCTTCAAGCGCACCCTGTTCGGCAGCTCGGAGATCCGTACGCCTTCGCGCTACCTCAACCTGATCGACCCGGCGGTTGTGAGCACAGGCGAGGAAAAGACGCCGCCCCAAGCTACCCGCAGGCCGGCCGCAAGCATGCGCACTTCCCGGTTGCTCGAACGCCTGGCGCAGGACGAGCGAGCCAGCGGCTCACCGACCCTGCGCTCGGACACCTTCGCCGCCGGAGACCGGGTACGTCACCCCACCTTCGGGGAAGGGATCGTGGTCGCGGTGAAACCGAGCGGGGACGACCAGGAGCTCACCGTGGCCTTTGAAAAGAAGGGGCTGAAACGGCTCCTCGCAGGGTACGCCCGCCTGGAGCGGATCTAGTTGTCCGGCGCGCCGGCACGGATCCAGGCGATCAGCCGCTCGAGTTCCTCCGGGCTCAGCAGCACCGCGTGTTTCCCCCGTTGCACCTGCACCAGACGGCTCGCGTCCGGGTCCCCGGCCACCACCACCTGCATCACCCCGGCATAGTCCACCGCCCGGAAACCTCCGCTTGCCACCTGGGCACTGTGACAGGCACTGCCGCACTTCTGGAGCAAGACCGGCAGGATTTCAGCGGAGAAGCTCGGTACGACCGAAGGCGTCGGGCCAGCGGTAGACGTCGGGGTCGGAGAAAGCGTCGGCACGACGACCGTAGGCGTTGGCGCTGGCGCCCCAGGGGTGGGCAAAGGATAAGGTGGCGTCACCACGGAAAGGTTCACGTAGGGCCAGGTGCGGCCGTGACAGTTCACGTTCGCGCAGAAGGTCTGAGTCTCGTGGCAGGCGGAACAGGAGGCGTCGACCGCACGCCTGTGCTCGGCGATCCAGTTGCTCGCCAGATGGCTTTCCGGCTGCGGCTGCTCGCGCAAAGAGATCGCGGGGGCCGGCTGGCCCTCGGCCACCGTTTGCGGGATCGTATGGCAGATGTTGCAGTGCAGGCGGATCGACTGGCCGTTCTCGGAGAGATGCTTGCCGTCGTGACAACGGAAGCAACCGGGGAACTCGCTGTGTCCCAGGTTGTCCGGATAGGTATCCGGGTAAACCTTGGCCTCGGGAAAGTGGGAATAGCGGTAGATCTCCTGCAGCACCTGAACGACCCGCTCGAGGCTCTGGCGGCGCTTCTCGTAGAGGTCGGGGTAATTCTTGCGGTAGAACTCGGGAATGGCGGCGATGGCGGCAAGCGCTTCGTCCTGGCTGGCGTAGGAGGCCTGCATCACCTCTACCGCCTGCTTCCGCAGGTACGGCAGGTCCGTAGGCAGCCGGCCATTGGCCATCGCCTCCTCGACTGCTACCGCTGCGGGGCGGAAGATGTGGGTTGCCCGGTTATGACAGTCGATACAGTCCATCACGCGGATCTCGGCGGCCGCGATCTGGGCCTCGCTGAGTGGCTGCGTGATGTCGACAAAGGTGACCGTCTCCCCGTTCAATTGCGCCCGCACCCAGGGGATGTTCTGCCGCTGCGGATCGGTCGCGATGTATTCCACGCGGTTCTCGATATGCCAGTGGATGCCCTTCCCCTGTCCTTTGCGGCTGACCCCTCCTCCGATCTTGACCAGCATATACGTGTTTGTGCGCGTGTTCGCTTCGTCGTCCGCGTAGTGAGGTATGACAACCGCCCGATCGTTGTAAAAGACCTCGGGCCAGTGGCACTCCTCGCACGTCTCGCGGGCCGGCCGCAGGTTCTCCACCGGGGAAGGGATCGGGCGCTCGTAGGTGTTCGTTACGTAGAGCCACAGCTCGCGGATCCCCTGCCACTTCGCTTCGACCTCGGCCCCCAGCCCCGGCCCGACGTGGCACTCTGCGCAACGCACCCGGGCATGGAACGATTCCTGGTAGGCTGTGTATTCGGGCGTCATCGAGTGGCAGGTTGTGCCGCAGAAGCGGGTCGAGTTCGCCCAATCCAGCAGCCCCGCGATCAGGAGGTAAGCCACGATGCCGGCTGCAAGGACGAGCGGCACCGAAACATACCAGCGACGACGGCTCAGCCAGGCACAGAGACGCTGCATCTTGCCTCCTCGCCTACCTGCTTATGGGACCATCCCGACATATGCCTGAACCTCCACCTCCCGCGCGCCCCAGCGCCACTACTTTATCACAGCTCCCTCCCCACGTCAAAGGATCCGGTGGGGGCAGCAGAAGGACTGCTGCCCCCACGGACGCATCCAAAGACTATGGCCGGACCGCCCCGCCCAGGTCGACGGGCACCTTCTTGGCCAGGTCCTGCAGCGTATCGTAAAGCACCTGCAGGATGTACTTGCCGTTGTGAGCAAAGGCCCCGGGATCCTTGGCGACGTACTGGTAGTTGTAGGCCGCGCGGAGCAGCCGTGGGGTCCAGGTCGCGTAGCGGTTCTGCGCGCTGGCCTCGTCGGGGTCGACCTGGCCGTTGCCGTTCGTATCGATGAAGAAGTACGGATAGGCGGCAGGATTGTAGGCGATCGGTGTCCCCGCGACGTCCTTGGCGTAGGCCTGGAGTGCCGCATAGAGCTTCTCGTGGAGTGTGGCCACCTCTCCCGCCAGCCCTTCCGTCGTGTCGCCATCCCCGTCATAGTCGGTGGGCGACATCCGGATGGCCTTGAGGTCTTCTTCCGACTTGACGTTCACATGGCACCCGCTGCAGGCCTGGACATTCACGGTCAGGTTGTGCTTGTCATGGCACTGCGTGCAGTTGTTGAACCCTTCGACGTGGGTCAACCGTCCCTGGTAGGCCTTGCCCTCGTACTGGTAGGCCCCCTGGGCATCCCCGCCGAAGAGGGTCGCGCCGGCAGCGAAGTAGTGGACGTTCAGGAAGCGCAGCTTGTCCGAAACCGTGTCGTCGTCCAGCCCTGCGATGAGCCGGTTCACGCTGACCGTCGACTCGCGGCCCTGGTGGCAGTTCATGCAGAGGTTCGTGTCCGGGTTACCGCTGTCGATCTTGGCCCCGCTGGGGAAAGTCACCTGCTGCACCTCGAAGCGGGAGAAAGTGGTAAAGTCGTTGTGGCAGGTCGAGCAGAAGAAGTTGCTCGAAGGCTCAACAGCGATGTTCACCCCGTTCTTGATAAAGGTGGGCAGGCCTCCCGCGGTATGGCACTTGGCGCAGGTCCCCGGCACCTCGCCCTCCGCATCCCAGTGGCGGAACGCTTCTTCGGAGCTGGCAAAATGTCCCGCATCCAGGCGATGGGCCTTGCTCAGGTCGATCGGCTGGGCGAGCTTGGTGTTCAGGTCCTCGATCGAGTCGTACAGCAGCTCGATCACGTACTTGCCACCGTGCGCGTAGGCTCCGGGATCCTTGACCGAGAACTGGTAGTTGTACGCAGCTTTGGCCAGCCGGCCGGTCCAGGCGTTGTACTTGTTCCCGGGGTTGACCTCGTCCGGATCTGCGGTGCCGTTGCCGTTCGTGTCGATGAAGAAGTATGGGTAGACGGCCGGGTCATAGACGATCGGGGTCTTGGAGACCTCCTTCGCATAGGCCTGGATGGCCTGGTAGAGCAGGTTGCGCAGGCCTTCGAGTTCGAAGAAGATCCCCTCCTGGGTGTTGCCGTCCCCGTCATAGTCCGCGCCCGAACTGACCATGCGGATGTTCCGCAGGTCTTCCACCTTGGCGATGCCCCGATGGCACTCCGCGCACCGCTCGATACGCACCTCGAGCGAGTGCGAGTCGTGGCAGTCGAGGCAGGTATCGATCCCTTCGACGTGCGCGAACTTTCCGTCGTAGGCTTTGCCAGGGTACTGGTACCCCCCGGCCACAAACCGCCCATAGAGGGTAGCAGCAGCCGCCCGGTAGTGGACGTTCGTAAAGCCGAGCTTGTCGCTCACCGTGTCGTCGTCGGTCAGGCCAGCCGCGGTGATCGACTCGTCCACCCGCGAGCCCGAAGCGACCCCCTGGTGGCACTGCATGCAGCGTGCCTCAGGGCCGAGCCCGGAGATCACGGCACCCGAGGGGAAAACGGTGCTCGTCAGCGCTTGCGTGGCCTCGTTGTGGCAGGCGACGCAGGTGATCACGGTGCCGATCGGGGCCGCTTTGTCGACCGTCCCGGCCGCGCTACCGTCGAGCCCCAGGAAATCCTGGAACCCGGGCGTGCTATGGCACTTGGCGCAGGTCGGCGGGATTTCGGGCGGCGTCGCCTCGTTCCAGTGGGTGAACGCCTCGGCGCTGGCATCGGCGTGCGCAGAGGCTGCCCACAGGTCCTGGAACGGAGCTTCCGCGGCCGGCGTGGGACAGGGCGGGCACGGCTCTGCCGTCGGACACGGCGTCGCGGTCGGCTGCGGGGACTGGGGACCACAGGCCACGAGGACCAGGGTACAGGCCAGTCCAAGCAACACGAGCGCAGCATGTTTCATCGGCAACCTCCTCCTTCGAGTCTCACTGTGGGGGACAATCGTGATTCCACAGACAATGTCCCCCCAAGGATCCAGTGTGCTTCCCGCCATCACCTCCTTTCCGTTCCTAAGCGCCGCCATCCTCGGCACGCGTATTCCGCCCGGGATTGCCCGGTAACGGGGCCACCACGGCCCCCTCCCAGGCAGCAAGCCGTGCGTGCGCCGGTTCCGACGCAAAGAGCGGGAGAAACTGCACCGCGAGCGTGAAGCCGAGCAACGCGTAGGCGAGGATGGCCAGCGTGGTCACCCACTCCACCCAGGTGGGATGGTAAGCCACCAGGGCACCAACCGGTTTCCCGGGGACGTAGCCAACCCGGACAAGGAGGGCTGACAGGTTCACATCCCACCGGGTACACACCAGTCCTGCCGCTGCAAGCGCGCACCCAATCCCAAGGGACCAGGGACGCGTGCGCAAGCGAGGGACGAGCAACAGGAGCACCGGGACCAGACCGCCCAGTAGCATCTCCCCTACCCAGAAGGTAGGGGCCAGCGGCCATCGCGTAAGCAGTTCGATGCCCTCCACGCGTCCCGGAACGTGCGTATACGACATCGCGAGGAAATCCCACAGGCGGATATACAGGTAGATGGCCAGAGCGACGCCCACGAATCGCCCGAGCCGCTCGAGGGTTTCCCGGGGCACCACCGCGCGCCGCAGCACCCGGCCGGCCACCAGCGTGGCGACGATCGTGAGGGCCGGCCCCGCCGCCACCGCGTTCGCCAGGAACATCACCGCTGTCCCGGGCTTTCCCCACAGGGGACGGGCGGTCACCACAGCGTACGTGGCCCCCAGGGACGACTGGTGCAGCAACGACAGGAAAAGCCCCAGCACTGCCAGCACCGGGGCGAGGCTGTGCGCTTTCTGGAGCAGATGGGCGAGCCCCGGCGCCCGGGCTTCGAACCACTCCGCATGGCCGACAACCGGCGCCACTTCCATCACCAGCACGCCGGTGTACAGCACCACGCACATCGTGATCTCCCAGAGCACCGAATGCGGGTTCCAGAACACGAGCGGATGCCAGAACCGCTCCGGACGCCCCAGGTCCAGAAAGAGGGCGAGCGCGGCCGAAGTGTAGCCCAGCAGTCCGACCACCACGGCCACCCGCGCCAGGGGCTGAAACTGCTTCAAGCGCAAGAGATAGATCGCAGCGGACAGCAGGAACGCCCCAGCCCCCAGACCGATGGCCGAGAGGTCCACCGTGATCCACAATCCCCAGGGGACCAGGTCATGCATCCCGGTGACAACCAGGCCCCGCGTGTAGACCTGCCAGGCGCCGACAGTTCCCAGCCCCAGGACCAGGAGCAAGAGGGCGATCCAGGGGAGGAGGTATGGATGGTCACGAAGCGCGCGTTTCATGTCACGGCCTCCTCTCCGGCGGAGTTGTGGGCGGGAGGGCCTCCAGCGTCGTGAGGTAGTAGACCCGGGGAGCGGTGCCCAGGTCCTCGCGCAGCCGGATGTACGGACGTTCGGCAAGCAGCCGGGACACCGTGCTTTCCGGGTCGTTCAGGTCCCCGAAAAAGCGTGCGCTGACCGGGCATTCGACCACGCAGGCCGGCGTAGCCTCGCGATCCACCCCGGGTGTCAGGCCACGGGTCAAGCCCAGTTCGATGCGCTGGATGCAGAAGGTGCACTTTTCCACCACGCCTCGAGGACGCCGCGGGACTTCCGGCAGTCCCCAATCCGGCACATAAGGGTTCGGGCCTTCCCAGCGCTCCCAGTTGAAATGTCGCGCTTCGTAGGGGCAAGCCACCATGCAATATCGGCACCCGATGCACCGGTCATAGTCCATGACCACGATACCGTCGGGCCTGCGGTACGTCGCACGCACGGGGCAGACGCTCACACAGGGCGGGTGCTCGCAGTGCATACAGGGCCGGGGAAGGAATACCTTGCCGTTGGCAAGTTCCGTCTGCACGAGCACCTCGTTCCAGGGAACATCGGGGCGCACATCGTTGGTCGCCAGGCACGCGTACGTACAGTAGTTGCAGCCGATGCACGCCCCCTGATCGATCACCATCGCCCAGCGGTGCACGCTCCCCTCCGTGGCGGAAGCCAGCCCAAGAAGCGCGCGAAGAGAACCGCCAGGGGAAAACGGCCGGACCAGGCGATCGATCAGCGGAGCCAGCCCGGCGGCGGCAAAGAGGCCGAGGAATTCCCTACGCGTGAGCCGGGCCATTCTTTTTCCCTCCGGAGCGACGGTACAGGAGCCAAGAGAGAAGTGCGCCCACCAGCAGACCGCCCAGCGCGCCGCCGATCGCACCGAAGACCAGGTTCCGCTGCGCATCCGTGCCCAGATCCGCTACCTGTTGCTCCAGGACGCTGATGCGCTGCATCAAGGCGACATTCGCCTCTCCGGCCGGCGCGAACTCCGCACGACGGCTGTGGATGCTATCCCGGGTGTGACACTGGGTACAGGCCTGGGACTGGACCGAGAAGAGGTGGCCTGTGGGCGCGGTGCCGCCGGTCGCCGGGCCATCCGGGGGCCGGTACATGTGGCAGTCCGCACACACCACTCCGTGCTCGGCATGGGCTGCGTGTGCAAAGTCTTCCGCCCGGTCCCCGTGGCAAGTCGCGCACAACGCGGTGGAGGTCGCAAAGAGCAGCCCCTGGGAATGCACGGCGTGGCAGCTGGCACAGTTGACCCCCCGCTGGCTATGGCCGCTCAGCTGCCATTCCTGGTAGGTCGTCGTGTGGCATACACCACACCGCTCCGCCGCCGGGTCCACCGGCATCATATCCGTGTCCGGGTGCCCCTCCTTGTAGGTCCCGTGGCACGATTCGCAGGTCACACCTTCCGCCACCGGCATCCCGGTATTGGGGTTGTAGCCGGTAGCGTGGCACGCCAGGCAGTACCCGGGCTTCCGGTTCTCCACCCAGGCAGCCTGGAACACTTCATCCTGGAACGCCAGCGCATGGGTCGACCCTTGCCACTCCTGGTAATGCGGCTTATGGCAACCCGCACAGAACTGCGGCCCTTTGTACTCGCCAGGGGCAACCGGCGGTAAGGTCGGGAGTTCGGTTTCCGCCGGTGTGGCGAGCGTCGGCGCAGGCGTCGGCACAGGGGGCGACGGGGACGGAGTCTGCGTCACTGGCGAAGCCTGATGACACTGGAGGCAGGTTTCATTACCCCGGCCGGCGTGGTCCTCGGGGACCTTCAGTTCCCCTGAAGCGTGACAGGTGAGACAGGCCTCCCGCCCCTCGATGGCATGGGGAACAGTTGGGATTTGCCGCTGCGGTGCGGCACCGACGACACCCCCGAGGGCAGCACCGCACAGTGCACCGCCCAGGCTGAGAAGGACAAACCATTTCCACCGCATCGAGCCCTCCAAAGGTCCGTGAAGTGACTTCGTGAAATGGGCCACATATGATTTTACCCGCACATCGGCCTGCCGTCCTGGGACAGATGTCCTGGTTTCGGGGGGCAAACCGTCCCGTGCGGAGAGAATTGGCCTGACCTCTGGGAGGGAAACCTCTCGCGAGGTGTTACGAGGAAATCACAGCGAGGCCGCGCCCACCGGTGGAAGGCCGGAAGCTACGCTACCCCGTCGGCCTTGGGAGCGACCTCTTCGATGTGATGCTGGAGCGCGTAGGTCGCGGCCTGGACGCGCGATTCGAGGTTCAGCTTGTCCAGGATCGTGCTCACGTAGTTGCGCACGGTCTTTTCGCGAAGGCCCAGCGCCCGCGCGATCTCCTTGTTGCTCATGCCGCGGGCCACAAGGGCGAGCACCCGCAGCTCCTGCCCGGTCAGCCCGGAGAAGGCTTCCCGGTGGGCGCGATAGGTCGTTTCACGCAGCCGGCCCAATACCCGGCCGGTCACTGCCGGATCGAGCAGCGCTTCCCCCTTCCCTACGGTCTCGATCGCCCGCACCAGTGCGTCGCTGCCGATCTGTTTGAGCACGTACCCACAGGCTCCCGCCGCGATCGCATCGAAAAGTGCGGCATCGTCTTCGAACGAGGTCAACATGATGATGCGGGTGTCCGGCAGCGCGGAGCGGATCTCGCGGCACGCCTCGACTCCGGACTTGCCCGGCAGCCGAACATCCATCACCACGATGTCGGGGTGCAGGCGCAACGCCTGGGCTACCGCCTCGTCCGCCGTGGCTGCTTCGCCGACGACCTGGAGGTGCGGGTAACGCGCAAGCAGCGTGGACAGTCCCAATCGGACGACCTCGTGGTCATCCACGATGAGGATACGCCAGCGTGGATGCGTCATCGCCAACTACCCCTGCCTCCCCGGCACGCGCACAGAGGCACGGTGCCTCCAGGATCACCCGTGTGCCGCCTCCCGGCTGGCTGTCGATGCGCAGCTGCCCCCCCAGGAGGGCAGCCCTCTCCTGCATATTGCGCAACCCCATCCCTCTCCGCTCTTGCGGTACCGCTTCCGGAACAAAGCCGCAACCGTCGTCTTCCACGCTCAGCCGTACGACCGGTCCATCGAAATCGAGATGTACAGATGCCCGCCGCGCCTGCGCGTGGCGTATGATGTTGCTGAGCGCTTCCTGAGCAACGAGGTAGAACTGAAAAGCCCGGTCCGGAGGCACCGGACAACGGGGACCATGTACCCGAAAGTCGATCTCGAGCATCGTGTTCAGGCGTGCCTCGCGCACCAGGTCGGCTATCCGCCGGATCAGGCTCTGCTCCGTTCCCATCTGCTGCAGGTCGAAAATATAGGCGCGGATCTCCTGGATCACCTGGTTCAGGCTCTCCATAACCCCGCGGATCTTCAGCCGTGCTTCCTCCGGGGACTCGAGCACAGTGTGATAGGCATCTTCCAGCCGCAGGCCGGCCGCGTAGAGCGACTGGATCGTCCCGTCGTGCAACTCCCGGCTGATCCGTTCCCGATCGGCCAGAAGGAGGTTCCGGCGCTCGACATCCGCGAGCAGCGCTTCGGTCTCGGCCTCGAACACTGCCAGCGCCCTCCCGATGAGGAGGGCCATCGCGACCCCGTCCAGCGCCCGCAAGATCGGGACAAAGACACCGATCGCGTAGAGGACGGCCGGATAGGCCAGCCATTCTCCGGGGAAAAACGGACCGGCCACAGCCAGGATGGCCCCCACCACACCGAAGAACGCAAGCGAGATCGCGGCCCCCAGGAGGTACCGGGCGATCCCCGGGAAGCCCGCCGCTCGTACCTCCCGGTCCTGCTCCAGCAGTCCCAGGCACGAGAGCACCGCTCCCGGAAAGCCCAGGAGGTAGCGCGCCAGCAGGTCGCCGGTGCTCAGGACAACGTCCCGGGGTGCCCGCCCGATCCCCCAGAGGTACAGCAGCCCAACTCCCCACAGGAGCACCAGGGTGCCGGGGGTCCAGCGCCACAGCCGCCCTGCTCGGCCCGGCGGGCGAAGCAGTTCCACACCGAACTGGAATAGCAGTGCCATCGCGGCGCCGCGCGCGAGGAGCTGGAGAATGGCCAACCGGGTCGCGGATGTGGGAAGGGGAATCTGTTCCTGCAAAGGCACAAACAGGTTCCCCCACTCGTTCAACCCGTACAGGATGCCGAACCAGGCAAAGAGCCCCAGCCATCGCGCCAGCCTCAGGCGGCTGAACCGCCGACGCTGGAGCGCGGAGGCCAGCCCCATCGAGAAGAACGACAACCCACCGATGAAGTAGATCAGGGCCCGATTGTTGGCGAAAAACGCGTTCAGTTTCTCCAAACCTGCCTCCGGGTCGCGATGTCCCTTCACGCATACTATACCAGACCCCGGTTTTCGATGCAACCGGGCGTCGCGCCCCTTGTAGGGTCGGATGGGATATGCTATAATGTTTTGCGGAGCAGGCCAGGCGACCGCGAGTGGCGTGTGCCGCTCGAGGAAAGTCCGGGCTCCACAGGGCAGGACGCTGGGTAACACCCAGGCGGGGTGACCCGCAGAAAGTGCCACAGAAACCAGACCGCCGGCCCGCAAGGGCCGGTAAGGGTGAAACGGTGGGGTAAGAGCCCACCGGAGGCCCAGGCGACTGGGCCTGCCGGGCAAACCTCGTCCGGAGCAAGGCCAAACAGGGGCAGGGTGGCCCGCCCGCAGGGCAAGTTGCTTGCCCTGAGCCCCAGGTAGGCCGCTTGAGCCGGCGGGAAACCGTCGGCCTAGAGAGATGGTCGCCCAAGGCCGGCCGCCTGCGCCGCAGCCGGCCCCAGACAGAACCCGGCTTATCGGCCTGCTCGCCGCCCGGGGCGTTCCCCGGGCGGCCGGCGCGGCCCACAGGCACGAGCCGCCCGGCGCGCGAGCTGCCCGTCTCCAAGGGATACGGTGGCCCTTATGGGTAGCAAAAGCCTGCAATCGGGCAACCAGATAGCACAGGAGCACCCCGGAAGGGCCCCCGCGGATCGAACGCTCCTGTACCTTCATCGGGAACGCTTCCTGCACTGGCTCGAAGATGCCCTGAAACTGGATGATCCGGGCGTCTTGAGAGAGCGGGTGCGCGAACTCCAGGAAGCTACGACGGACGGGGCGCGGGATGGGAGCGCGAACCTGCTTGCCGATCGGGAACGCGATGCGTTCACTGTACGCCGTGATGTGTGGCTCGAAGAGCTCACGCAGGTGATGGAGGCGCACACCCTCGAGCGCGCCCGTTACTACCTCCGCAGGCTGCAAAATGCCGCTCAAGGTACGCGCACCGGCAGGATCAACGACATCAATTTGTTGCGCTGGAAGGAGTACGACGAGATCCTGACCGATAGTCTCTGGCTCCTGGACCACCGGGACCAGTCCGGAGCCCACCTCGGATGGTACTGGGGCAACTTCGTTCCCCAGATCCCGCGGCAGATCATGCTCCGTTATACGAAACGGGGAGAATGGGTACTGGATGCCTTTGCCGGAAGCGGCACGACTCTGATCGAATGCCGGCGCCTGGGACGGAACGGCGTGGGGGTCGAGCTGAACGCCGAAACCGTCGCGCGTGCCCGGGAACGGCTCGCGCAAGAGCCGAACCCGGATGGGGTCGTGAGCGAACTCGTGGTAGGGGACAGCCGGACGATCGATTTTCGGGCGCTCTTGCGGTCACACGGCGTGGAACAGGTGCAGTTGCTTTTCCTCCATCCGCCTTACCACGACATCATCCGTTTCTCCGCAGACCGGCGGGACCTCTCCTGCGCCGAGAGCACGGAGCAGTTTCTGGAGATGTTCGGGGAGGTGGTTGACCGGGTGACGCCCTGTCTGGCGACCGGCCGCTACCTGGCGCTGGTGATCGGCGACAAGTACGCGCGAGGCGAGTGGATCCCTTTGGGGTTCCTGTGCATGCAGGAGGTGTTGCACAGGGGCTACCGTCTGAAGAGCATCGTGGTCAAGAACCTGCACGACACGCGGGGAAAGAGGAAGCAAGAAGCGCTCTGGCGCTACCGTGCGCTCGTCGGCGGGTTCTACGTCTTCCGGCACGAGTACATCATGCTGTTTCGCAAAGGAAAGGCCGCATCTGCACGGCTCGCTTGAGCCGCCCTGCGAGGTGGCTATGGCCGAGGAACGGTACACTGTGGCGATCCTGACCGTGAGCGACCGTGGCGCCCGCGGCGAGCGGGAAGACCGGAGCGGGCCCGCTGTGCGGGAGGCGCTGGCGCGCCTCCCGGGCGCGTGCGTGGTCGCGGAAGCCATTGTGCCGGACGAGATCCCGGCTATCGAGGCAGCGCTGCGCTGCTGGGTGGCCGAAGGTGTGGACCTGATCCTGACCACAGGAGGCACCGGCTTTTCCCCGCGCGATGTGACCCCGGAAGCCACGCGCCGCGTGATCGAGCGCGAAGCGCCCGGTCTGGCGGAAGCGATGCGGGCAAGCAGCCTGGCCCGCACTCCGCATGCCATGCTCTCCCGCGCAGTGGCCGGGATCGCCGGTACGACCCTCATTGTGAACTTGCCCGGGAGCCCGCGCGCCGCACGGGAGAACCTGGAGGCGATCCTGCCCGCCCTGCCCCACGGGCTGTCGAAGCTGAAAGGAGACCCGGGAGAGTGCGGCTCGGCCGCCTGAAAGGAGCGCCATGCAGCAAGCCCGCTTGAAGCTCCTCCTCCGCGAGGCGATCACGAGCCTTCGCTCGGGCAACAAGGAGTGGGCCCGGGAGTGTCTGACGCGCATCCTGAAAGCGGACCCACGCCACGAGGAAGCATGGCTATGGCTCAGCGCGGTGCTCGAAACCCCTGCCGAAAAGCGGTACTGCCTGGAAAAGGTCCTCACGATCAATCCCGATAACGAACAGGCCCGGGCCGGCTTGCGGGAGCTCGCTGCCCGTGAGTCCGGATACCGCCCGCCGAAACGCACCATCTGCCCGATGTGCGGGGAGCCAAACCCGCCCACCGCCTTTCAGTGTGCGAACTGTGGGCAGGACCTCTTCATCCAGTGTCCATCCTGCGGCGAGCGGGTCGATATCGAGCGGCCTGCCTGCGCACAGTGCGGCCTGGAGATCGGCGATTCCTCGGACGGCGCGGCCTACTTCTTTCACCTCGGCGAGCTGTACCTCCAGCACGGCAAACCGAAGCAGGCCCTTGCTGCGTGGGACAAGACCCTGATCCTCGAACCCGACTTCCCGGGGATCGCAGAGGCCGCCGCGGAAGCGTTTCTTGCAAGTGGTTCCCGCGAGCTCGCGTTGAAGAGTTTCAGCCGTGCACTGGAAGAGGCGACCGAACCGGCACACCGCCGCAAGCTTCGGCTACGCCTGGCGGCCGCATATCGCGATTGGGGCGAGCTGGAAGAGGCCGTTCGCCTTTGCCAGGAGATCCTGCGCGAGGACCAGGAAAGCCGTACCCCTCAGGCCGACGTCTATGCCGAGCTGGGCCGCCTCTACGAGAAGATGGGCGATCAGGAACTGGCGCGCGAGCACTACGAGATGGCCCTCGTCGTAGACGAACACCTGGACGAGGTACGCCTGGCAATGGCGGACCTCTTGCTCGCGCAAGGATATGAATACCGCGCGCTCTCCGAATACCGCGCGCTCCAGTCGGTCGAGGGGCCGATCGGCCAGCAGGCGGCGGAGCGGATCCGCACGCTGCGTCCGTCCGTTCCGGAAGAGTTCCGCAACCGCTGGCGGGAAACGGCGCGGGGGGTCGCGGCCTGGCTGCTTGCAGGCCTGCTCCTGCTCGTCCTGCGTTACGGCAGCAACTGGTCTTTCGTTTCTCCGTATGCCCTGTCCGGGATCTTCGCCTTCCTCGCCGGAGGATATTTCCTGACCGCTGCCACGAGGACGCCGCGCAACCTGCCCACCTTTGCGCAACTGGCGGTCCTGATGGAGAACCCGGCGCTGGTACGGGTGCACCGATGGAGCTGGCGCGCCAGACAGAGCAGCGCGCTTCAGCACTTCATGGCGTGGCAACGACGGGCCACCGGACAACTGTTGACCAACCTTCACCTGTTTCAGGCGCGCTTCCGCCAGAGGCTGCAGGCTGTGGTCGCATCGCTGCTTCGCATATGGCAAAGGGTTCGACACAGCCGTCTTGCCCTCCTTGTGGCTTCGCTGCCGCGATCGCGCAGCGTTCGCGCGGTTGCCGACTTTTTCGGGCGTCCCTTTTTCCGTTCCCTGGGGAACCGCATCGGGCGGCTCCTCCCCCGACGGACACAGACCCGCACGGAGCGTTTGGAAGCCGCCTTGCGGCAGGCTCAGGAGAAGCTGCGGGCACGCACTGAGCTCTCCGAACTCGACCTGTACCGCTGGATGGCCGGCATCCTGGGCGTCTTGCTGCTCCTCCTGGCCGGAACGCTCGTGCTCTTCTGGTAGAGGAGGAACGGATGATCCCGATCGGGGATACACGCAGCCGCTTCGGCTCTTCCTGGGCGACCGCTGCCCTGCTGTTCCTGCTCGGCGCGGGGTTGATCGCGGAGCATGCTCTCGACCCGGGCAGCTGGAGGGCACTGGCTGAAGCGTACACTTTGAACGTCGACCGTCTCGCCGCAGAGCCCCCGCAACGGCTGCTTGTCATCTCCCTCACCTATTTGTTCTTCCAGGGCGGGGCAGGGATCTGGCTGGAACCGATCGTGAACCTGATCTACCTGTGGGTACTGGGCCGCAAGGTGGAGGATGTCTGCGGTTCCGGACGCTTCCTCGCACTGTACGCTTTGCTGGGTTTGGGCGGCGCGGCATCCGTACGGCTGCTGGAACGGTGGGTCCCGGCAGGAGACGACCGACTGGTGTACGGGCAGGCGGCGATCGTCGCCGGACTGATGGGCGCGTACCTGGCGCTCTATCAGGGGGAGCGGTTGCGCACCTGGATACCACCGCTGTTCTTGCCGTCCGTGCCTCTCGGCATGCACTTCCTCTACTGGGCCGGCCTGGAGTTCGTGGACCTGCATCCGGAGGCGCTTCGCCCGCTGCGGCCAGCCCGGCTGATCTCGATCGAGGCCGGTTGGCCGCTCATCGGGGCCTTCGCCGTCGGGATGCTGGCTGCATACCTCTTTGCGCGCCAGGAGTACCTCTATTACCGTTCCCTGCGCCCGCGGTTGTCTCGCTGAGGCGAACGTTCAAGGAGGGGTGTTCATGCGGCACGTGATCGTCGGCAACGGGATCGCCGGCGTTACCGCGGCGACCGAACTCGCTCGTCGGGGAGCCGGGGAGATCCACATCTACGGCGCTGAACCGTACCCGTATTATTACCGCCCACGCCTTCCCTACTTCCTCGCGGGGGAAATCGCCCAGGAGCAGCTGTACGTACATCCGGCCTCCTGGTACGAGCAACGGGGCATCCAGGTACACACCGGTACCATCGTCGCCCGCCTGGAGCCCGACCGCAAGCAGATCCTTCTCGCCGATGGTCGCGTGGTACCCTACGATCGGCTGCTCCTTGCTACAGGCGCCGATCCGTTTGTTCCGCCTTTCGAAGGGAGCACGAAGCGCGGGGTTTTTGCCCTGCGCACACTCGACGATGCCCTGGCGATACGCGAGTACGCCGGCCGTTGCCGCCAGGCAGTGGTCATCGGCGGCGGTCTGTTAGGCCTGGAAGCCGCGCGCGCGCTCACCCGCCTGGGCCTCGAGGTCACGGTGCTCGAATACTCGGCCCACCTGCTCCCGCGTCAGCTTGACGCTCCAGGAGCGGCCTTGCTGCAAAAGCAGATCGAAGAAATGGGCATCCGGATCGCTCTGCAGGCGGATACCCGGGCTGTTGTGGGCAACGACGAAGCAAGGGGGGTGCTGCTGAAGGACGGTCGCGAGTTCCCCGCCCAGCTGGTGCTGATCGCCGCGGGCGTGCGCTGCAACGTGCGTCTGGCAGCCGAGGCGGGCTTGGCGGTGGACCGTGGCGTAATCGTCGATGCCTCGATGACCACCTCGGCACCGGACGTCTACGCTGCCGGCGACGCGGCGTCCTTCCAGGGACGTTCCTGGGGGATCATCCCCGTCGCCCTCGCCCAGGCCGCCGTGGCCGCGGCCAATATGGCCGGTAGCCCGGAACAGTACAAGGAGGTCACGCCCACAAACACGCTCAAGATCGCCGGGATCGACCTCCTTTCGGTGGGTACGGTCCAGCCCGAGGAGAAGCGATCCCTCGAACTCCGTTCCGCCTCCCCCGACGGCCGCCGCTACATCAAACTCGTGTTGCAGCACGATACCCTGGTGGGAGCGATCGTGATCGGCGATCGGGCGCTCGGCCGGAAGATCGAGCCCCTGGTCGCCGAGCGAGCCCGGATGCGTCGCGAAGAGGCCGAAGCGCTGCTCGGCGGGGCGTAAGAAGGACACCGTCGAACGCGCTTGCCCGGAATTGGGTTGCCTGGATTACAGCCACAGGCAAGCCGGTCGGCTATCTTGAGGAAGGGCAGGTACAGGAAGGCAGGTAAACGATGGCCACGACAGATATCTCCATCCGTATCGCCGGCGAGGCAGGCCAGGGGGTCGAATCGAGCGGTGCTGGTTTCGCGCTGGCCCTGGTTCGCGGCGGCCTCCACATCTTTGCCGAGTTCGACTACCACTCCCGCATCCGTGGGGGCTTTAACTACGCGCAGATCCGTATCTCCGATCGCCCGCTTTTCTCCCACAGCGAGCCGTTCCACCTGCTGCTCGCGTTGAACCAGGATACCTTCCATCGCTATGCCGCACAGACCTTCCCGGGCGGCGCAGTGCTGTACGATGAGGCCCTATCCGTCGATCCAGGTGCCCTGCCACAGAACACCGTCCGCTTCTTGCCGGTGCCTCTCACACGGATCGCCCGCGAAGTAGGCGGGGACGAGGTCATGGCGAACACCGCGGCCCTGGCTGCCGCCGCAGCTGTCATCGGCTTCGAGCTTCCCCCGATGGAGAGCGTGATCGAGCAGAATTTCCGGCGCAAAGGCGAACGTGTCGTCGAAGGGAACCGCCGGGTTGCACAGGCGACGTACGAATGGACGCGCGAGCGGTACGGGGGGCTTTTTCCGTGGCCCGTCGAAACGCGCGCTGCCGCACCGCGGTTGGTGCTGAACGGCAATCAGGCCTTTGCCCTGGGAGCTCTGCTGGGTGGGTGCCGTTTCGTCGCCGGCTACCCGATGACGCCCGGAAGCCCCGTGCTCGAGTGGCTCGCCGCGCACGCAGCCCGTTACGGTGTGGCCGTGATGCAGGTGGAGGACGAGATCGCCGCTGCCTGCGCGGCGATTGGCGCGGCCCACATGGGTGTCCGGGCCCTTGTCCCGACCTCGGGCGGGGGCTTTTCGCTTATGGTCGAAGCGCTGGGCCTGGCCGGTATGACCGAAACCCCTGTCGTCTTTTACGAGGCCCAGCGGCCGGGGCCTTCTACCGGCATGGCCACGCGCACCGAACAGGGAGACCTCCTCTTTGTCCTGCATGCCTCTCAGGGGGAATTCCCCCGTCTGGTGCTGGCCCCGGGAACCATCGAGCAGGCCTTCGAAGCCGGCTGGCGGGCGTTCAACCTTGCGGAACGGTACCAGACCCCGGTGATCGTCCTTTCCGACCATTACCTGGCTACATCTTTGCGCGACGTTTCGCCGGACGATCTCGCCCTGGAGGCGGTCTCTATCGACCGCGGGGACCTGCTGGAGGCCTCCCAGCTGGACGCTATGGCCGAACCTTACCGGCGGTACCGCCTGACGCCGAACGGCATCTCGCCCCGCGCGATCCCGGGCCATCCGCGGGGCGTCTACAGCGCAACGAGCGACGAACACGACGAGTTCGGACACATCGAAGAGGATGCCGCCAACCGCGCCCGTATGCACGACAAGCGGATGCGAAAGCTGGAAACAGCGCGGCGCGAGATGCGCCCACCGACGCTCTACGGGCCGGCCGATGCGCCGCTGACCCTGGTGGGGTGGGGGTCGGCGTACGGCCCACTGCGCGAAGCCGTGGACCGCCTGCTCGCCCAGGGGCGGATGGCGAACCTGATCCACTTTACGGATCTATGGCCTGTTCCCACAGAGGCGGTTTCCTTTCTCCTGGCCGGGGCGCGCCGGCTTGTCGCAGTTGAAAACAACTACACCGGCCAGCTGGCAGACCTGATCCGGATGACCACCGGTTGGGAGATCGCCGAGCGGCTCCTGAAGTACGACGGCCGGCCCCTTTCGCCGGAGTGGATCCTCGAGCAGCTGTGAAGGCACGGCGGGGGAGGAAACGCATGGGAAACGTCCGGGATTATCAGAGTCCGGTGCGGCCCACCTGGTGCACCGGGTGCGGCAACTACGGCATCTGGAACGCGCTCAAGCGCGCGCTCGCGCAGCTGGATCTGGCTCCCCACCAGGTAATCATCGTGTCCGGAATCGGTTGCGGAAGCAAACTGCCCGACTATACCCACGCGAACGGCTTGCTCACCCTCCACGGCCGGACAGTCCCATGCGCAACCGGGGTACGCATCGCGAACCACGGACTGAAGGTCGTCTGTACCCACGGCGACGGCGATGCCTACGCGGAAGGGCTGGGACATATGATGCACGCTGCCCGGCGGAATATCGGCCTCGTGGACATCGTGCAGGACAACCGGGTCTACGGGCTCACGAAGGGCCAGTACTCGCCCACCAGCGATCGAGGGCGGGTAAGCCGCACCTCGCCCTGGGGGGCGCTGGAAGAACCGGTGCACCCGCTGGCAGCGGTGCTCGCAGCGGGAGGGACCTTTGTCGCACGCTCCTGGTCCGGGGACCTCGAGCACCTCACGGACACGATCGTCCGCGCCCTGCGCCACCGCGGGTACGCCCTGGTGGACGTGCTTCAACCCTGCGTCACGTTCAATCGGGAGAACGATTATGCCTTCTACCGTGCGCGGGTCTACCGGGTAGAAGAAGAGCCGGGCTACGATCCGACGGACCGCACAGCGGCGTTCGAACGCGCGCTCGAATGGGGCGAACGCATCCCCATCGGGGTGCTCTTCCAGGTGGAGGACCGGCCGGCCTACGAAGAGCTGCTGCCCGCCCTCGCGTCCGGCCCTCTTGCCGACCGGCCGCTCGTCCCCTGGAGCCGCCAGGAGATCGAACCGCTCCTGGCCGAATTCGCCTAGGCCGCCCCTTGACCCCCGCCGGGCGGTCTGCTAGAATGAAACCGCGGGGAAAAGACAGCAGAGAGAAAAGGAGGGAACCGTGACCACACTCGGCGAGCATTTCCTGAGAGCGGACTGGCAGACGGAAAAGCATGTCCCGGTGATCGAGTGTCCCACCGAGGTGCAGGCAGGAGAGGTGTTCCCGGTCAAGGTGACCTTGGGCAAAGCGGTGGCCCATCCGAACACGACCGAGCACCACATCCGGTGGATTTCCGTCTACTTCCACCCGGAGGGTGCGCGCTTCTCCTACCAGGTGGGTCACTTCGAGTTCACGGCGCACGGGGAAGCGGTGGACGGACCAAACACCGGCCCGGTCTACACCCACCACGAGGTCTCCTTCTCGATGAAGCTGAACAAGTCGGGCACGCTCTATGCGCTCGCTTTCTGCAACATCCACGGCATCTGGGAATCGTCCCAGGAGATCCGCGTGGCCTCGTGACCGATCGCCGGGCAAGCCCGAAAGGAGGGAACGATGTCCGAAATCTTGCCCCGGCTGCTTCAGGCAGCGTCGGACGAGCACGCCGCGGTGATCCAGTACCTGCGACACGCCTATGCCCTGGGAGAAGGGGAAATCGCGTGCGAGATCGAGGGGATCGCACGCGATGAGATGCGCCACTTCTGGATGCTTTCCCGGTGGATCGTCCAGATCGGCGGCCAACCGACTCTGGAACGCGGCTTTGTGGACCTGGCCGGCACCACACCGCCCGAGTGGATGGAACGCGACGTGGCGGCCGAAGATCGGGCGATCGCCTACTACCGGGAAACGATCGCCGTAACCACCGACCCGGCCCTGCGCGACGACCTGGCCCGCATCCTGGCGGACGAAGAACACCACCGGGGCAAATTTGCCCACCTGGCCGAGAAACTGGCCGCCCCCGTGGAAACCGCACCGGAAGAGGCGGTGGCCCCGGCCGCAGCCCCCGTGGGTGCGGAGCTCGAAGCGCTCGATTGGGGCGTGCGTCACGAGTACGCCGCGATCCTGCAGTACCTGTTCCACCGCTTCCTCATCCCGGACGAGGAAGCCGCCGAACAGCTGGAACTGCAGGCGATCAACGAGATGCAGCATATGGGGTGGTTGGCCGAGGAGCTTTCCAGCCTCGGACGGGAGATGCCGCTCGAACATCACCCCGTGGAGCGCGCATTGCAGTCCCGGGCGATGCTCGAGGCGGACATCCGCCTGGAGCACGACACCGCTGCGATGTATGAAAAATTCGGGCGCCAGATCCAGGACCCCGGGCTCAAGGACCTGCTCGACTATATCCGCGGACACGAACTGTACCACGAATCGCTCTTTACCCGGCTGCTGGAGGCCACGAAGGGGTTGCCTCCGACCGGCTGGACGATCGGAAGCCTGAAGCAGGACCGGAGCGACGGATGATAAGGAGGGTAACTATGGAACAGATCCTTATGCGGGAAGCTTCCCCGCTGGAACCATCGCAGTGGCAGGCGATCGATGAGACCGTGAAGCAGGTGGCAAGCCAGATCCTCGTGGGCCGACGCTTCCTCACCCTGTACGGGCCGCTGGGCTACGGTACGTACAACGTCCCGCTTTACACCTACGTGGCCAAGCCCGGGGAACCCGTGCGCGCGGAGCTGCTCGAGCCGCTTCCGCTGACGGAACTGGCACACGAGTTCGCGATCCGCGTGCGGGACCTGGCCTCGTTCGGGGCCGGACAACCGTTCGACACCGCGCCGGCCGCGGCTGCGGCCGCCCTCTGCGCAATGGATGAGGATACGCTCATCTTCAAAGGTCTGCTCGGAGCACGCAACCGCTCCAAGGCCTCGCTGGGCGACTGGAACACCGAAGGCCAGGCCCTGGCCGACGTTTCCGCCGCCATCGCCCGGCTCTTCGCGAACCACATCTACGGACCTTACACGGTGGTTATGCACCCGAACCGCTACGCGCTCCTCCAGCGGGTGTACGGACGGCAGGGGATCCTGGAGGAGGAACTGCTGGAGAAACGGGTGCGCGGCGGTGTTTTCCAGTCGCCAGCTATGCCGGAAGACCGGGTGCTCGTGATCGCCGCCCAACCGCAGTTTGTCGACCTCGCCGTGGGCCAGGACATGGTTACAGCATACCTGGAATCGAGCGCGATGGAACACCGGTTCCGCGTCTTCGAGACCCTCGCGCTGCGCATCAAGCAGCCGACCGCCATCTGCACGCTCGAGTAACGGGTACGAGCGGAGACGCTCCACACCGGACAGAAGTCGCTACGCCCGGGGCTGCGGCAATCGCTACAGCCCCGGGCGTTTGACGCACCGTGTCTATGTGGTAGAATGTCGGGCGCCCTAGAGACGCATCCGAAAGGAAAGGAACCGCGATGGCCCGGGAAATCGAGGCAGCCGTTTCGCGATTGCTCGAAGACGAGCGGCTGACCGCTTCGCTGGACGATGCCCCGGCACAGCTCTTGCTCGGCTGGGGTGTCGAGCGGCTGCGCGAAGGAGTCGACGAAGGCCGAGTGCGGGGCGCCCTGCGGGCACTGGTGCACGCAACGGGCGCTCGCGAACGGATGTCGGCTACGGACGCAGCCCAGCGCCTGCGGGAGGCCGGCCTCGTGTTGCTGCCTTCCTGGGCCACGCAATGGGAGAGCGGCCTTCCCACGGTCGAATGGCTCCACGGGCTCCTTGAGGCGATCCGGCTGCCGGCGGAAACCCCGCAAGGCACCCTTGCCCAGGATGCCATATCTTCCCCGCAGGCACCGCAGGACGCGCCTCAAACCATCCCGGGCAAGCCCCTCTTCGAGATCGTCGCAGAAGATCCGGGTTCGGGTGCCCGGGCCGGTATCCTCCACACGCCGCATGGAGACGTCCCCACCCCGGTGTATATGCCCGTGGGCACGCAGGCGACAGTCAAGACCGTGACCCCGGACGAACTCCGCGAAGCCGGAGCCACGCTCATCCTGGGGAACACTTACCACCTCTACCTGCGCCCCGGCCCGGACGTTATCGCGTCCCTCGGGGGCCTCCACCGCTTCATGGGCTGGAACGGCCCCATCCTGACGGATAGCGGGGGCTTTCAGGTCTTTTCCCTGGCTTCCAACCGCACGATCTCGGAGGACGGGGTGACCTTCCGTTCCCACATCGACGGCAGCCTGCACACTTTCACCCCGGAACTCGTCGTGGCGACGCAGGAGCAGCTGGGGTCGGACATCCTCATGCCGCTGGACGAGTGCACGCCTTACCCCTGCTCCTGGGCCTATGCCCGGGAGGCCCTGGAGCGCACGCACCGCTGGGCAGAGCGCTCGCTGCGCGCGCATCGGCGGACAGATCAGGCCCTCTTCGGCATCCTGCAGGGGAGCGTGTACGCCGACTTGCGGGCGGAGAGCGCCCGGGTGCTGGCGGAAATGGGGTTCCCCGGCTTTGCCATCGGCGGTTTGAGCGTGGGCGAGCCAAAGGAGACGATGTACGCCATGCTGGAGGTGTGCATCCCGCTCCTGCCCCGCGACCGGCCACGTCACCTTCTGGGCGTCGGTTCCCCGGAAGACATCATCGAGGGGATCGCGCGGGGGATCGATCTCTTCGACTGTGTGCTCGCCACACGGATCGCACGCCACGGTACGCTGCTCGTGCGCTCCGGCAGGCTGAATATCCGGAACGCCCAGTTCGAACGGGATCCCCGGCCGATCGAGGAAGGATGCGGTTGCTACACCTGCCGGCACTTTTCGCGCGCCTACCTGCGCCACCTGTTCCAGAGCGGCGAACTCCTCGGCCTCCGGCTGGCGACCCTCCACAACCTCTTCTTCCTGCTCGAACTCACGCGACAGGCACGGGAAAGCATCCTCGCCGGCCGATTCCAGGCGTTCCGGGAATCGTTCCTCGCGACCTTTCAGCCCGTTCCTGAGGAGGTGCGGCAGGCCGAGGTGGAACGCCGCCGGACGGCCGCACAAAGGCGCGCGAACAGCCGGTAGCGGCCATCGGTGCAGCAATTCCTGGAGGAGGTCTATGCGGCGAACGCCCTGGCGCGATCGAGAAGCGCGCCCCGTGATCGGGGAACGCACGATGCGTTGGCTGATCGCCCTTGCACGCCGCGTCCCTCTCCACTGGGGATACTGGCTCGCGGAGACCCTTGGGCGGTTGGCCGCCTGGGTCTTCCCGAAGCGGCGCGCCATCCTTGAAAGCAACCTGGCCCCTGTGCTCGGAACAGCAAACCGCAGGCAACTGCGCCGCATGGCGACGGAGATCTTTGCCCATGCCCTGCGTTCGTACTACGAACTGCTGCGCCTGCCCGCTTTGCCCCTCGAGCAGGTGCTTTCCCGGGTCATCTTCGAAGAGCCGGGCTGGACCCAGTTCCGGGAGGCATTTCAGCAGGGAAAGGGGCTCATCGTCGTCGGACCGCACCAGAGCAGCTTCGACCTGGCCGGCTACACGGTGATTGCACAGGGCTTCCCCTTGTGCGTGTTCACCCTTCCGGATGAAGCCGGCTTCGGGTCGCTGAACGAGCTGCGCGCCCTGAGTGGAGCCCGGGTGCTTCCTGCAGGTCCGGCCGCGGTGCGCGAGGCGCTGCGCGCGCTCCGGCGAGGCGAGGTCGTCGTCCTGGCCGCTGACCGGCCGACGAAGGGTCAGGGGACGATCGTGGACTTTTTCGGGAGGCCCACGCTCCTTCCGGACGGGCACGTTCGGCTGGCGCTGCACACCGGCGCGCCCGTATTCGTCGCCTTTGTGCACCGCGAAGGGGATCAGTACCGGTTACGCTTTCAGCCTCTGGAGATCGTGCGTACCGGGAACGAAGCCGAGGACGTCCGGGAAAACGTACAGCGCACCGCCTGGGCGATCGAACCCGGAATCCGCGCCCACCCCGAGCAGTGGCACCTGTTCCTTCGCCTGTGGGAAGAAGTGCCCTCGACGCGCTAGCCCATACGTTCCTCGACCACCTGGAGGATTGCGGAGCGTCGTTCCCCAAGGCCCCTGGTCACCCGGTTCATCCGCTGTCGTACCTGGGAGGCAAACGCCTCGTCCTCGAGCGTGGGCAGGTTGATGCGTACGTTCAGGAGCGCGCTGTGCACCGCCGCCTCCCCCAGCAGCACCGCGATCCCCGCATCGCTCACCGCAAGCCGGCTTCCCTTTTCTGCCACGGGGCCCGCCAGCTCCACCACCCGCGCGGCGGCCTCGGCGATGCGCAAGGGCACTTCCGTGGCCTCGATCGTCGCCTGCTGGATCGCGGCATAGCGGTCGGCCTGCTGCTCATCGGTCTCTCGGGGAAGTTTGTAGGCAGCAGAAAGGCGGGCATAGGCGGCTACATCGGCCTCCAGGAGGTCCTGGCACTCGCGCCGCAACGCTTCCGCCTGTTCCCGGATCGCACGGATCTCCTCCTCGACCCCGGCATACGCCTTCTTGCCGATCGTGAGGTCGCAGACCATGGTGACCAGGCCGGCCGCGAGCGCGCCGCACAGTGCCGAGACGCTCCCTCCCCCGGGCACCGGCGCCTTGCTCGCGAGTTCCTCCAGGAACTGGGCAACCGTCTTGTCCAGGAAACGCTCTGCCATCGGGTTCCTCCTTATTCGCAGCCCCGTACCGGGTAACGGCCACACGATTCGCGCTCGTCGCAGTAGCCCAACCGCTCGCATTTGACCTGTAAAAAGGCGCCCAGGAAAGGTTCGACCTCGATCACCGCCCGTCGCACCGCCTCGAAGAGTTCGCGGATCTCCCATTGCGCCCGCACGCAGGTGCGCAACCCGACGGCGTGCATCAGTTCCCGCAAATTCATGGTCATCGTGAGATGCGTGGTCACCGCCTGCGGGAGGACGAAACGCGCATCCTCGGGCGGGATCCCCGCCGCCACCGCCTCCTCGTACAGGCGCGCCGCCTCAGCCATTACCTCCTCGAAACGCCGCTGCAACGCCTCGCCCGCCCTCTGCCAGGAGAGGGGAACAACGTACGGGAAAGGGCCCTTGACGTAGCGCTGGGACTGCTGACTGTAGGAGGCCAGGCGGTGGCGCACCAGCTGATGGCTGCAGCTGCGGGAGATCCCCTCCACGGCAAAGGTAAACGACACGTGTTCCAGCACCGAATGGTGACCGCTGTCGAAGACCCGTTGCACTAGCCGCTCCATCTGCTCACGGGGAACCCGTTCCTCCCACAGTTCCGAAGGGCGTGCGGCGCTGTAACAGGTGCGCGCCGCAGTGTAGAGCACGCGCAGCGGTTCGGGGGTATGTGCGAGCACGCGGACGTCCAACCTATCCTCCTAAAGCGGGGCCCACAGGGACAGGAAACCCAGGGCCGCAAGACACAGGTAGCTGCCGTACGGCATGTACTGGCCCGGGGAAGCCTTCCGGCGGAACAGGAGCCAGCCCGCGCCCAGCGCCGCGAGCACGATCCCGGCGCTGAGCGACAGGATGGCCCCGTAAAACCCGGCCATCGCGCCGATCATCCCCGCCAGCCAGACGTCCCCCAGCGCCAGCGCGGGCACACGGAAGAGGATCCGCCCCAGCACGAAGAGCAGCCCGAAGAAGACGAGTCCCACACCGAGCCCGAGAAGAGAACTGCGCAGCTCAAGCCTGGGGTCCAGGCGGAGCAAGGGGGCCAGCAGCGCGAGCGCGGTAGCCGGGAGCAGGACGATGTAGTAGATGTCCCGGTGGAGCCAATCGAGGAAAAGCGTAAGGATCAGGGCCAGGGCAAAAGCGGCGTAGAGCGCCGCAAGCCCGCTCCAGCCGAGCCGGCCGACGATCAGGCCAAAGGTGAGCGCCGTTAGCCCCTCGACCAGGGGAAAAAAGCGCGGGATCGGCGATCCGCAGCGACGGCAGCGCCCGCGTTGCAGCAGAAAACCGACCAGCGGGATCGCTTCCCAGGAGAGCGGCGCCCGACACGCTGAGCAGTGGGGACGTGCGAAGAGCGGCCGGCCCCGCGGCAACCGGTAGACGATGAAACCGAGGAAGCCGCCGCAGAAAAGCCCGAGTGAGGCGCCCGCCAGTGCCCGGACGGCCGACATGACTTCCTCCCGAACGCCCGGAAACAGTTCCCGGGCAAAGTCAGGGTCGATAGCGCTGGAGGTTCGCGTTGTGCTCTTCCAGCGTGCGGGCGAAGGCGTGCTCGTTGGTGCCGTCGTTCTTGGCGACAAAGAAGAAATAGTCTGTCTCCGCAGGTTCGAGCACGGCACGGATCGAGGCCAATCCAGGGTTACAGATCGGCCCCGGAGGTAAACCCGGGTAGCGGTAGGTGTTGTACGGGTGGTCGATCTCGGCCAGGCTGCTTACCCCCAGCCGGGCGAAATCGTCCAGGTCCGGCCACCAGCGGCCGCTTCCAGCATCGTAGCCGAGGCCGTACTGCACCGTCGGGTCCGCCTGCAGGAGCATCCCGTGCTGTAGCCGGTTCAGGTAGACGCTTGCGATAATCGGCCGTTCCCGGTCGAGCACCGCTTCGCGCTCGACGATCGAGGCCAGGGTAAGGACCTCGTGGAGCGTCATCCCACGGGCCTGGGCCTGCGCGCGCATTTCCGGGGTTACTTTGCGGCCAAAGTTCTCGAGCATCACCTTGACGACCTGGGTCGCAGTCACGTTGTAGGACACGCGGTAAGTATCGGGAAACAGGTACCCCTCCAGCGAGGCCCCTTCGGGCCGGCCGGCAAGAAAATCGAACTCGTAGGGTTCCTGCAGCGCGGAAAGAAAGTCGTGCGCCGAAACGATCCCCTGTGCCTCCAAGCTTTCCGCAACCTCTTCCAGGCGCAACCCCTCGATGACCGTGAAGCTCTTTTCGTTGCTCTCCGGCGGAAGCACCAGGCGCTCGAGGATCTCGTTCATCGTCATATCCGAACGCAACCGGTACCGTCCTGCCTCGAGCCGGCCGTCCATCTGCCGAAAACGCGCCCAGAGCTGGAAGAGCCCCGCGGAACGGATCAGTCCGGCCTCGGCGAGATGGCGCGCAATGTCCGCCGTGCTTTCCCCCGGCTGCACCTCGAACTCTACCTCTACCGGCCCGTCCCCTTCCATCCCTTGCATCGGGCTGTGCACGATATGGACCTGGTAGTAGACCACACCCACAGCAATCAGCGCGCCTACCACCACCACGAGCAGCAGGAAGAGCAGGAAATCACGCATGCGTACTCCTTTACCGGTCGACCGGCGGTATTATAGCACACCGGGGCCGCCTGGCAAACTCGGCGCCTTTGTGGTATACTCCCCCGCGCGGAGGAAAAGATGGCTGCGATCGATCTCGTACTGTTGCACGCTCCGAGCGTGTACGACTTTCGTAAGGAAGCGATCCTGTATGGCCCTGTGAGCGACCTCATCCCCTCGGGACCGATCTTTGAGATGTACCCGATCGGTTTCACGACGATCGCGGAGTACCTGGAACGGCACGGCTTCCGCGTGCGGATCGTGAACCTTGCCGCGCGCATGCTGCGCGAACCCGAGCTCGACGTTCCCGGCTTCCTGCGGCGCTTGCGGCCGGCCGCATTCGGCATCGACCTCCACTGGCTTCCTCACGCCCACGGCAGCCTGGCAGTCGCCCAACTCCTGAAGGAACTGCATCCGCAGACGCCGATCCTGTTCGGCGGCCTGTCCGCATCCTACTACCACGAGGAACTGCTCCGGTACCCGTTTGTGGATTATGTCGTGCGCGGTGACTCGACCGAGGAACCGGTGCGGCAGCTGATGGCCGCGCTCCGCAGCGGCGGCGCGGTCGACCGCATCCCCAATTTGACCTGGCGCGAGGGCGACCAGATCCGCGCAAACCCGCTTTCCTGGGTGCCGGAGACCCTGGACGGGGTAGTACTGGACTATCGGCACCTGCTACGCTCCGTTCCCAGGTATATGGACCTGCGCAGCGCGATCCCGTTCGATCGCTGGATGGACTACCCGATCACGGCGGCGTTGAGCGTGCGCGGCTGTACCCAGGCGTGCCTGACGTGCGGAGGCTCCGCTGCGGCCTACCGCGTCGTCTGCAACCGCGCCCGGCCGGCCTACCGGGCCCCGGAGCAGCTCGCCCAGGACCTGGCGGCGGTGCGCCGCTTCAACCACGGCCCGATCTTCGTCCTGGGAGACCTGCGACAGGCGGGGGACGACTACGCCCGAAGGTTCCTGGCGGCCGCCCGCCGCCTGCGCATCGGCGGCGAGGTCATCGTGGAGCTGTTCGGGCCGGCCCCGGAATCGTTCCTTCAGGAGCTCGGCCGGACCTTTCCGGGATTTGTGCTCGAAGTGTCGCTGGAATCGCACGACCCCCGCGTGCGAAGGGCATTCGGCAAGCCGTACGACAACGAGCCGGTGGAGGAGACGATGGCCGCGGCGTTGCGCGCTGGCTGTCGCCGCCTCGATGTCTTTTTCATGATCGGCCTACCGGAGCAGGACCGGGACTCGGTGCTGGAAACGATCGCCTACTGCGGCGATCTGCTCGCGCGTTTCGGCGGAGACGGCCGGCTCCATCCTTTCATCTCCCCGCTCGCACCGTTCGTGGACCCCGGATCGAGCGCCTTCGAGGAGCCGGAGCGGCACGGCTACCGTTTCTTCTACCGCACCCTGGAAGAACACCGGCGCGCTCTGCTCGGCCCCACGTGGCTGCAGACGTTGAACTACGAGACCCGGTGGATGAGCCGCGAAGAGATCGTCTCCGTGACCTACGAGGCCGGCCGACGGCTGAACCGGCTGAAGGAACGCTACGGCCTGGTCGCGCCTGCTGTGGCGGACAGCATCGACCGGCGGATCTCGGAAGCCGAAGCGATGCTGGAACGCGTCACCCGGCTGTGGAAGCAGGGCGATCGAGAAGCGATCCGCGCCCTGAAGCCGGAGATCGACCGCCTGAGCATCTCCACGGTGTGCGAAAAGAGCGAACTGGACCTCCCCCTGCGCCGTCGCCTGAACTGGCTGGGAGCCGCCTGGGCCTATCTCCTTGAAATCTGCCGCAAGAATCGCTGAGGTCTGAAGAACCACGGCTCCGGCCACCTCGGGCCATCCTCAGGCCCCGCAGCGCATCCCCTGTTAACCGGAAAGCAACTTGGTGATAACTGGCCGTTCACACCACTCGGCTACCCTGAACCTTGCCAGGGCAAGAAGCCCCTGGAAGCGGAGCAAGGGCAGACCCTTTGGGAGCCAAGCCGTGAAGCGAGCACTTTCAGGGCAGAAGCGAAAGGAGGAATGCCATGAGTAGCAAGAAGGTCGCACCCGTGTTGCTTCTCAGCGCGATCGTAGCAAGCCTCGCCTTTCCTGTGCTGGGATGGGCGGCCGCCGGCCCGACCGGTAAGCCTCTCGATACGTTCGCCATCGCGCCTTCCTACGCCGGGAACGGGCCGATTCCTGTCCGGGTCGGTCTCACTGCTTACGAGCCCGCGATGGTCACAGTGCACCTGTGGGCAGCTTTCGCCGCAGGCGTCGGTTGGCACGATACGGGACTGGTCGTGAGTCCGCTGACCGGGGACTCGTTCCAGTATGTCCCCGAATTCGGCCCGGGCACCTACTACTTTGCCACCGTCGCTTTCGATGGCTCGGGCCCCCTGGAGCCGCTGCCGAGCGGCACTGGGGATGCCGTCACGGTCGTCGACTGGACTCCGCCGGAGTCGAAGGCGCTCGCGCCAAGGGTCAGCACCGGGCCTCAGATCCAGATCTTCTTCCAGGCCAAAGATGACCTGAGCGGAGTCGCCGAGGTCCACCTGTGGGTGGCGTGCCCGAACGCCCTCGGCCCCCAGTGGCACGACTCGGGCCTGGTCGCTTACCCGCAGAACCTCCTCTCGTTCATCTACACGCCGACCTGTGGCAACGGCCGGTACTACTTCGCGACCGTCGCGGTGGACCGGGCGGGCAACATGGAAGCCCTGCCGACAGGCGAAGGGGATACCTGGACCTTCTACTCTAACCCAACCCCGTGGGGAAGGAAATAGCGGATCACCGGGAAGCGAGGTCGTGCGGCCGGCCTGCGAGAGGCCGGCCGCACGGTTATTCGATCAGCACCAGCCCAAACAGGCGAAAGCGTGCATCCGTCGCGCGCACGACCTCGATCTCCCAGCCCGCCGACCGCACCGTCGCATAGACGTCGACCCCACAGGCTTCCATCGAGGGCCGCGCAAGGTGAGGAAAGCGGCAAGGTCCGGCCAGGTTGCAGGTTTCGCAGAAGAGACAAGGGCCGGCCGCCATTCCCCACGCGCGGTAGTGACCCGAAAGGAACATCTCCCGCTCCAGGGCCGCTACAGCCTCCTGAAGCCGCCGCGCTGCGGCTTCTTCTTCCCCTTCACCCCTTCCCTCTACCCGCAGGAGCAACCCTCGTCGGTAGTCCCGAAGCATCCGGCGCGTCGTTTCCGGCGCGGGAGAATGGGGCGGGCAGGTCAGACATTGTCCATAACCTCCGCACCCGAACTGGCACTTCAGCCTCACCCAGTCCCCCACGACCACCTGTTCCACGGAGATCGGGCAAGCCGCGTCCACCCCCAGTTCCAGAGCGCGGTTCACCCACGTTTCCATGATCTTCCTCCTCGGAAATAGGAAAAGCGGCACCCCTGATGGAGATGCCGCCCCAGGTGCCCGGAGGGGCTCGAACCCTCAACCTTCTGATCCACAGTCAGACGCTCCGCCAATTGAACTACGGGCACCATTTCCAATAAACAGTATACCGCGAACCGGGGTTGCTGTCAAACGCGCCCTTTGATAGAATAGCCTGTGTTGCTGGAGGCGAGTTATGGAAACCGAAGAGTTCCCGCGCCTGCGTCGCGATATCGAGCTCATGAGCGGCCGGCCGGAGGAGCCGGACACCGTGCTCCTGTACGACCCGGTACAGCGCACCGTGTTCGAGCTCGACCCGGACGACCTGCCGCTGGTGAAACTCCTGGACGGACAGCACACACTCCCGGAGATCGCGCGTCTCCTCCGCCGGCCCCTGGCCGAGGTGCAGGAGCTCGTCGACGACCTGAGCGATGCTTTCCTCCTGGAAGATCCGGAACAGGAAGAGATGCTCCGCGCGCTACGGCGCCGTAACCGGGAAGAGGATCGGCTCCTCGCGCCGGTGCTGGACAGCGGGCCCGTCCCCGACCTTGCGGCGCGGCCGATCCGCGTTGTGGACGATGCCCGTCACGACTGCCTGCGCTGCGGCGCCTGCTGTCATTATGCCGTGCCCGTCTCCCCGGAGGAGCGCCGCCGCCTGGAAGCCGTGGACTGGCCGGCCGGGCTGCTCCCTGCAGGATCCGGACCGCTCTGCCAGCTTCGCCCCGGCCTGCAATGGGGACGGCTCGAGACGACCATCGCCACCCGTAGCGATCCCGTGCGGTGCGTCTTCCTGGACGAGGAAAACCTTTGCCTGGTACACCTGCAGTTGGGTGCCGATGCCAAGCCGTTCGTCTGCCGCCTCTTCCCGCTTGCCTTCCCCGTGGTAACCCCGGACGGGATCCTGTTCTCGCTCACCTTCGAGTGCCCGCACATCCATGCGACCTACGATATCGGCGAACCGCTCACTGCCCGAACCGAGGCGCTCCGGGCGCTGGCCGCCGAGATGGAAGAGGTCTACCTCCTGCCGGCTGAGATCGAGCTGCGCGATGGCATCCCCGTACCACTGGAGGCGTACCTCCAGTGGGAGCAAACGCTCCTATCCTGCCCCGTAGCCCCGGCCACGCGTCCCGGGGCGTTCCTGGAAGCGCTGACCGAAGCGTGGCTTGGCCTAGGAGGCAGCGAGCCGGGCCCGGGGCTTACGGCCGATGGCCTGGCGCGGCTCGCAAGAGCGCTGGCAGGGGCGGCAAGCGCCGACCCGGACGCTCTGATCGAGACGCCAGAAGGAAGGGAGGGAAGCCGCCAGGCGTGCGCGGTGCTCGAGGCACTCGGCCAAAGCCCTCACCTGGCCTGGGAAGTGGTGCCCTGGGCCGATGCGCCAGCCGCGGACCGTTTCCTGGCGCGCTTCGTACGGCATTTCCTGGAGGGAAAACAGCACCTGCTGTACCGGACCGCCTGGCTGGGCCTGCGGGCGCTCACGGCGATGCTGCTCCTGAGCCGTTACGACGCCTTCCTGATCGCGCGCGAGGCCGGCCGGGATACGGTGTCCCCGGCAGACCTCAACCGGGCGCTCGCACGATGGTGCCGTCTTTTCGATCTGCGCGCCCTGCGCCTGGCTTACGTAGAGACCGCCGTTCGGGGCTGAAGATCTACGCCGTCGCTTCCCCTGGTTGAGGCAGGTCCCGCGCCATCACTCCCACTCGATGGTCGCCGGGGGCTTGCTGCTGATGTCGTACACTACGCGGTTCACCCCGGGCACTTCGTTCACGATCCGCCGGCCGATTTCCGCCAGGAGGTCGTGCGGCAGGCGGGCCCAGTCTGCGGTCATAAAGTCGTCGCTCGTCACCACCCGCACGGCGACCGTCTGCTGGTAAGTGCGGCTGTCCCCCATCACGCCCACGCTGTACACGGGCAAGAGCACGGCGAACGCCTGTGCGGTCTTGCGGTACCAGCCGGCGCGGCGTAGCTCCTCGACGACGATCGCATCCGCGCGCTGCAGCGTCGCGACGCGCTCAGGGGTCACCTCCCCGAGCACCCGTACCGCAAGGCCGGGTCCGGGGAAAGGATGCCGCCATACGATCTCCTCGGGAAGTCCCAGCGCCTCCCCCACGGCGCGCACCTCGTCCTTGAAAAGCTCCCGCAGCGGCTCGACAAGTTCCAGCTCCATATCGTCCGGAAGGCCCCCCACGTTGTGGTGCGTCTTGATCCGGGCCGCGGGACCGGCACCAGGGCGGTTATGCCCCGCGCTCTCGATCACATCGGGGTACAGCGTGCCCTGCGCAAGGAAACGCACGCCCTCGATCCGCCGGGCTTCGCGCTCGAAGATCCGGACAAAGAGCTCGCCGATGCGCCGGCGCTTTTCCTCCGGATCTGCCACCCCGGCAAGGGCGCGGAAAAACTCGCCCGAAGCGTCGACCGCGACGAGCGGGATCCCCAGGCGGTCCCGGAAGAGCGACACGACCTGCTCTGCTTCCCCCAGCCGCAGCAGCCCGGTGTCGACAAAGATGCATGTGAGCTGTTCTCCCACAGCACGCCATAGCAGGGTTGCGGTCACGGCCGAATCGACGCCGCCGCTCAGCCCACAAACGACACGGTGCTGCCCGATGCGCGCGCGCAAGGCAGCGATCGCTTCCGGGATGAACGCCTGTGGCGTCCAGCGGCCGGTGCAGCCACAGATGCGGTAGAGAAAGTTGCGCAGCAGGTCGCTCCCCTGGGGGGTGTGCGCAACCTCAGGGTGGAACTGGATGCCATACAAGGCGCGCTCCGGATGGACCATCGCCGCGATCGGGGAATTCGGACTGGTCCCCAGACACCGGAAGCCCGGCGGCAAGGCCTCCACCCGGTCGCCGTGGCTCATCCAGACCCTCATCGGCGAGGGCAAGCCCTGGACAAGGGGATCGTCGGGGATGGTCCAGCGCACCTCGGCGGGGCCGTATTCCCTCCGACCGGCGGGCGACACCTTCCCTCCGAGCACGTGGGCCAGGAGCTGCATGCCGTAGCAGATGCCCAGCACCGGGTGGCCAGAGGAAAGCACATAACGGGGAAGGGTCGGCGCTTCGGGGTCGTACACACTGGCCGGCCCGCCGGAAAGGATAAAACCGGACGCCTGGAGGGCCATCACCCGCTCTTCCGGTGCGTCCCACGGCAGGAGCTCGCAGTACACGTGCGCCTCGCGCACCCGACGCGCGATGAGCAGGCTATACTGCGACCCGTAGTCCAGGATAACGATCGTCTCAGGATGGGACATGGTCTGGTTCCACAGGCGCGTGGTTCAAACCTGCCTGAGGCGGAAGCCGTGCCCACGCACCGTTTCGATATAAGTTTCCGTGCAGCCGGTCGACGCGAGCCGCTGGCGCAGCCGACGCACGACCGCGTCGATCGCCTGGTCCGTGATGCCCTCGCTGGCCTCCTCGGGCCATACGGCCGCGACGATCTCGTCGCGCGTCACGATGGCCCCCCCGCGGTCGCACAGCAGCTCAAGCAGGCGGTACTGAGCCGCGGACAACGGTGGTACGACCTCCACCCCGTCCACCCAGACGCGACGGCTGGCGCGGTCCAGGTAGATCCCCCGGCGCGTAGGCCCCGGGCGATAGAGCGGGGCCGTGGATTCGCTTCCGACGAAAAGGATGCGGTAGCGGGCCGCGATACCGACCTCGTCGCCGTCCTGGAGCGAGCGAACTGCGGTGACCAGGCTGCCGTTGAGGAAGGTCCCGTTGCGGCTGCCTTCGTCGCGCAGGTAGTACCGCCCGCCCTCACGGAAGATCGTCGCGTGGTGACGCGAGACCTGCCGATCGCGAAGGACCAGGCCACAGGTCTCGTCGCGGCCGATCCGCACGGAGGCGCTGCTCATCAGGTACTCCCATTGTTCCCCGGTGACCTTGTCGTGTACCACCAGGAGGGGCTGTTCCTGCTTCTCCATGGGGGCTCACTCCCAGTTAGACCAACCAAGCCGAAACCGAATCCATCATAGCACGCGGGCATAAGCCCGTCAAACAGAGGTCTCCCCCGCGATCGTGCGGGCAAAGGCTGCCCCGAACGACTGTCCCCGGCGCAGCTCCTCTTCTGTCGGGGCCCCCACGAATTCGAACGAGTCGACCAGTTCCCAGCCCAGTTCGTTGACCAGCCGTTCGAACTCTTTCTGTGCGCCGCCGCTCCACCCGTAGCTTCCGAAGCGGGCCACGCGCCGGTTGCGTACCCCTTTCCGGCCAGCCATGTCGAGCACGTGGGCCATCGGCGGGAAAAGGGCCCCCTCGTAGGTCGGGGCGCCGACCATCACCCCGGTACGCGTCCAGAGCGAGGGGAGGATGTAGCTCACGTGGGTGCGCGTGACGTCAAAGATCTCTACCGGAACGCCCTCGCCGGAGATCCCCTGGGCCACCGCGTTCATCATCTTCTCCGTATTCCCGTACATCGAGGCGTACAGGAGCGTAACCCCCGTCTCGGCTGGCTCCGTGGCATACCCCGCCCAGCGGCGGTACAGTTCGACGATGCGGCCCGGGTCCTTGCGCCAGATCAGCCCGTGCGAGGGAGCGATCGCCGCGATCGGGAGGTCTGCGAGTTTGTCGATCGCGCGCGACACCATCCGGCTGAACCGGGCCACGATGTTCGCGTAGTAGCGCAACGCTTCCCGTTCGTAGAACGCGAGGTCGCTGCACTGATCGTCAAAGAGCGCCCCCCTCAGCGCGCCGTACCCTCCAAAGGCGTCGCACGAGAAGAGCACCCGGTGCGTGGGTTCGTAGGTCATCATTGTTTCGGGCCAATGGACAAAGGGGGTGTGGAAGAACTGCAGGCGGTAGCGGCCCAGGGAAACCGTTTCCCCGTCCGCGACCGCGCGTACGTTCTCCCGCACGCCGTAGAACGTCTCCAGCATAGCCTTCCCTTTTTCCGTACACAGGATCTGCGCCTGAGGAGCAATGCGAAGGAGCGTCCTCAGGATGCCGGTGTGGTCCGGTTCCAGATGGTTGAGGACGACGAAATCGATCGCACGCAGATCGACGAGTGCTGCGAGTTGCTCCAGGAATTCGTCGACCTTGAACGACTTGGCCAGGTCGATGACCGCGGGGTGCTCGTCGCGGACGAGATAAGCGTTGTACGAAACGCCTTCCTGGGTGATCGGCCACAGCCCTTCGAACAGGTCCGTGGTGCGATCGTTCACGCCCACCCAGAAGATGTCCGGGTAGATTTCCACGGCCGACATGGCTGCCTCCTTGGCGATGGGCTGACTGAAACGGACCGGCCGAGCAAACAGGAAGCCAGCCAAGGGGTAGATTGCCCGGCCGCTGAGACGTGGACTGACCGGGGGTCAGTATACCATACGCCGCAGGCGCGCGTCAACCTTGCTGCAGATGCCAACCGTTTGCACCCTGCAACACACTGTAGTAAAATGCCCCGCGGGCCGACAGGATGTCGGCATCGGGATCCGTTCCGAACTCCCGTGGCCGGGATGTGAGACCGGAGGCGCAAATGGATACTTTCGAACCGCAGATCGTTGGCTTCTGCTGCCATTATTGCGCCTATGCTGCTGCCGACATGGCTGGGAGCCTGCGCCTTGCGTACCCCCCGAACGTCAAAGTGGTGGAGGTCCCGTGCTCCGGCCGGGTCGACGTGCTGCATATCCTGCATGCCTTCGAACAGGGGGCCGATGGGGTCTTTGTCGCCGGCTGACTGGAGGGCACCTGCCATTACCTGGAAGGTAATCGACGGGCCCGAAAACGCGTCGCCTACGCTCGCAAGATCTTGGTCGCCGTAGGTCTGGAGCCGGAGCGGCTCGACTTCTACAACCTCTCCTCCGCGGAAGGGACGCGGTTCGCCCAAATCGCAACCGAACTGACGGAACGGATCCGCGCGCTGGGGCCTAACCCACTGCGCCGTCGTTGAGCGAAGGAGCTCGCTGTGGAGCTTTCTGCTTACCGTGCGACAGAGTTCCCTGTGACCCGGACCTGGGCCTACCTGAACCACGCCGCGGTTTCGCCCCTGCCGAACCGGGTGGTCGAAGCGATGGTCCGCTTCCTCGAGGCACGCCGCATGGGCGAGCTCGGTCTGGAAGACCAGCAGCCGATCACCGAGGCAACGCGAGCGCTGGCCGCTCAGCTCCTCCACGCTACGCCCGAGGAGGTGGCGTTCGTGGGCTCCACCAGCGATGCGCTGAACTTCGCTGCCCAGTCCCTTCCTCTGGAGCCCGGGGACAACGTGATCCTGTGCGATATGGAATTCCCGGCCAACGTCTACCCGTGGATGAACCTCCAGCGCAAGGGGGTGGAGGTGCGCATCGTCCCGCACGACCGTGGGGGATTGACCCCGGAGCGCCTTGCGGAACACCTGGATACCCGTACCCGCGTGGTGACCGTCAGCTCGGTGGAGTTCCTCTCCGGCTACCGTGCCGACCTTCCCGCGCTTGCCCAGCTGGCGCACGAGGCCGGCGCGGCGTTCGTGGTGGACGCGATCCAGTCCCTGGGCGCGGTACCGATGGACGTACGGGCCTGCGGGATCGACATCCTGGCGGCCAACGGCGCGAAATGGCTGATGGCTCCGATCGGCATCACGGTGCTCTACGTGCGGCGGGAATGGATCGAACGGCTCCAGCCGGTATATGCCTACTACGGTGCGGTGGTGCACCCGGAGCCGTACCTGGCCTACGACTGGACGTTGCGTGCGGACGCGCGGCGTTTCGAACCCAGTAGCCCGAACGTGGCCGGCCTCTATGGCCTCCACGCCGCGCTATCCCTCCTCCTGGAAGTAGGGGTCGAGCGGATCTATGCCCACCTGTTGGCGCTCACCGACCGCCTCATAGAGGGGCTGCAGGCACTCGGGCTCGAGATCCTGACCCCACGCGACCGGGAGCACCGCGCCGGGATCGTCACCTGCCGCACATCCGACGTCCGCCGCGATTGGGCCCGGCTGAAGGAGGCCCGTGTCCTCGTCGCGCAACGCGAGGGATACCTGCGGATCTCCCCCCACTTCTACAACATCCCCGAGGAAATCGACCGCCTGCTCGAGGTGCTCGCCGCGAGAATTCCCGCCCGGTAGGCGAAGGACTGCCTTCGCCTACCCCGGGGGAATTGCCTGCTCTAAGGTGGAAAACTTCTCGTCCCCGTGGAGCGCCTCGCGCAGCGAGAGCACTTCCCGCCGGAGCGAGGCGTCCACTTCGATCTCCTGGGCGATCCGCTCGCAACCGTACAGGACCGTCGTATGATCCCGGCCACCGAGCTGCTGGCCGATCTCGGCCAGCGACGCCCCGGTTTCCTCCCGCATCAGGTACATCGCGATCTGGCGGGGAACGGCGATCTCCTGCTTGCGGCTCTTGCTGCACAAATCCTCCGGGCTCAGACCGAAACGGCGCGCGACCGCCTCTACCACGCGCTGCGGCGTGACCGGCCGGCGGCGGCTCTGGAAAAAGACCTCGTCCAGTGCCCTCTGGGCCAGTTCCACACTCAACGGCAGCCCGTTCAGCTCCGCGAAGGCGAGTACCCGGTTCAGCGCCCCTTCCAGCTCGCGGATGTTGCTCTGCACCCGCTGCGCCAGGAACTGGGCGACCGTTTCAGGCAGCGGGACATCCCGTTCCTCCGCCTTTGCGGTCAGGATGGCCACCCGTGTTTCGAGGTCCGGAGGCTGGATATCCACGATCAGGCCCCCCTCGAACCGCGAACGAAGGCGCTCCTCCAGGGTAAGGATCGCTTTCGGGGGACGGTCGCTCGTAATGACCACCTGCTTGCAGGCTGCATGCAAGGTATTGAAGGTATGGAAGAACTCTTCCTGCGTGCTTTCTTTGCCCGCGATGAACTGGATATCGTCGATCAGCAGGATGTCGTTGCTCCGGTAGCGCTGCCGGAAGGCATCCGTCTGCTGCCGCCGGATGGCGTTGATCAGATCGTTCGTGAACGTCTCGGAGGAGACATACAGCACCCGCAGGTTGCCGTTCCGCTGCAGCGCATAATGCCCGATCGCATGCAGCAGGTGCGTCTTTCCCAGGCCCACTCCCCCGTAGATGAAGAGCGGATTGTAGGCGTGCGCGGGGTTTTCCGCCACCGCCATCGCCGCCGCATGGGCCATACGGTTGTTGCTGCCGACGACGAACGTGCTGAACGTGTAACGCGGATTCAGCCCCATCGAGAGGGCCGGAAAGAGAGGAAGCTGCCGTGATGGCGGTGCGCTTTCCGCTTCTGCGGGCGCCGGCGCTCGTTTACGCCGCCCGGCTTCCGCTTTCCCTGTTGTGGTGGCGCCGTTCCCGGTGACAACCACCCGCACCTGCACGGTATAGCCCAGCACGTTCGAAAGCGTACGCCGGATGAGATCGCCCGCTCGCCGTTCCAGCCATTGCTTGGCGTACGAATTCGGCGTACCCACGACCACCAGGCCATCCTCAAAGGCCACGATCGATGTCCCCTGGAACCAGGTCTCGAAATCGCTCCTTGGCAAACGCAGCTGCAAATCGCCCAGCACCGCTTGCCAGACCTGCCGTGCGTTCAAGCGAACCTCCTCCAACGCTGTTCGGGGATCCCCTCCAGAGGCACGGCCTTGCCGGCCGCAGTTCCCCCACATCATAACAGGTCGCCTGTACACCTGCAAGGCGCAGACCGGCGTTTCGCATAAAAGATAGTAATGACATCGGCTAAACGTCATAAACAAAACTTTTGCTTAATACCGGAAATCGGGCCAGGCTGTGGAAAACTCCCCGGCGAGGGAACGGAATTGTGCATAGCGCGACACAGTTTCTCTTACCGAAGGGGCCCGCCCCAACTTTCCGCGATCTTTCCTGGGCTGATAAGCGGAGAACGGATGAAAAGAAACATCGGCTCGCCAACGCACGGTGGAAAAGTGTGTGGAGAAAGGGTTTGCCCTCTCACTCCGGCGGTTCCCCTTCCGCCTCGTGGTACATCCGCAGCAGGGCCAAGACTTCCTGCCACTGCTTCTCCTGCTGGCGTCGCCGGTAGACCTCCTGCTGCTGGTAGATCGTGCGCTGGACGTCCGCGGGGTTAGGTACATGGTCGAAGGTCAGGTCCTCGGCCCCAGCCGTCTCGATCCGCACGTTGCCGTAGCGGAAGAGCACCGCCAGCAGGCCGGGCTGCTCGTAAGTGATGTTCTGGATGCGCCCCAGGTCCGTGCTACGACGGGTTTCACCGAACAGCCCAAAAGGAGTGCGGTAGATGTCATGGATGCGGTCGGCCGCGACCTCGTAGACATCCCCGAGCCATACCTGGTAACGCCACACGATCGTCAGGAGCAGCGCCAGGATCCCAAACGCCCACAGCGCCCACAGGGTCGCCGGCGCCCGATGGGGCAGGAAAACAGCAAAGCCAAGGATCAGCAACCCCAGGAGGAGCACCACCGGGAGAAAGATCCGCACCACGAGGAAAATCCAGTGCTTGTGCCACACGATCCGCTCCCCCTCGACGAGCGGATTCGGAGGAAGGAGACGAAAGCGGGTCCGTCTGGGAGCGGGCTGCGCGGAGTCCCTGGTCGCTCCTCGGTCGCGCGGAGCCCGTGCGCGCTGCACCACCTCGCGCATGCGCTGTTCGGAAAAGGCCGCGCGCAGCTCGAGCACCCGCGCCAGTATCGCGTCCTGAACCTGCCGCGGACGTGGCACAGGACCAAAGACGATGTCGCTCCCCCGGGCAGCGGTCTCGATGCGTACCTCGCCGTATTCCAGGAGCGTTCCCAGCAGGCCGGGGACCGTGACCCGCACGTTCTGCACCCGGTCGAGGCCGGTCTCCTGCTGCGATTGGAAGAGGAGGATCACCCGTTCCAGGTGCAAGAGCCGCCGGTCGGTCATGACGAGGGCGTCGTTACGCCAATCGACGTAGGCGTAGAGGATGTAGATGCCAACGATCAGCCCGAGCAACAGAACGAGCAGTTCGGGCACAGAGCGTTCCCCGGGCTCCATCCCGTGGATCCACAGCCACCCGCCGCCCAGGATCAGCCCCAGGAGCACAAGAAGCCACCCGGCACGTCGCACAAGGATGATCCAGTGTCGGGTCCAGACGTACAGACACCGTTCCCCCGGTTCCAGCGTACATCGGAAACGGCGTTGGAGGGACTCCGCGGTATAGGGCACTTGCTCCTCAAGCACCGTCTACCCCTTCAGCGGTGATGGCCCCGGCGAGGACCTCCACCCGGAGCGGCCGGCCCTGCCGGTCGAGCTCCACGGCGACAACATCCACCCGCCAGGCCACTTCCTGCAGCCCGTGCGCCTGAAGGAACACCTCGGCCAGCCGCAACAGGCGCTGTTGCTTGGTACGGGTGAGCGATTCCTCAGGGCTGGGCCCCTCTCCCAGGCGCCGGGTGCGTACCTCCACAAAAACCCAGTCTGCCCCGTCCCGCGCCACGAGGTCCACTTCCCCTTCGCGGCACCGCCAGTTGCGCGCGACAACCCGGTAGCCCTTCTCGCGAAGCGCCATTTCCGCCAGCGCCTCGCCCTGGCGTCCCAGTGCCCGCCGGTACGATCCCCGAGCCATCTGTCCACCTCGCCGCGCCGCCATTCTAGCGCATTTGTCCCTTCCGTGCAACGGGCAGGTGCTCGAACCGGTCTGTTCGACTCCAGTTTCCAAAGCAAGAATGGGCTTATGTCGAGTGTACAAGCCCGTGACCATTTGAGGCCCGCGACCGTAGCGCTCTTTGGGCTTGACGAAAGCCGCTACTGGCCCGGACCGGTGGTACGGGGTGGGTGGGCAAAGGCAGTGTTCTTGCCCACCCACCCCGCCCTTGAAGGAAAACCACCGCGCTCGGCTCGCTACCATGGGGCAGTTCGCTGGAAGTTCGATTGTTGCCGGCCACACGCCCCTGTGCTATACTGCCCGCACGCCACATCCCTGGGACGTACGGGCACAGGAGGAACGGTGATTCCCGAAACAGGCGCGTTTGCGGCTCTGGTGGCGGTCGCCCTTTGCTACGACTTCCTGAACGGGCTGCACGACGGTGGGACCATCATCTCCACGATGGTGGTCTCCGGCGCGATGGACCTGCGGCCGGCCCTCTGGCTTGCTGCCCTGGGGGAATGCACTGGGCCATTTCTCTTTGGCATCGCGGTGGCATCCAGTATCGGCAGGGACATCCTCGGACCGGGAACCGTGACCCTCCCCACCCTGTTTGCCGGCCTCGTTGGGGCAATCGTGTGGAGCCTCGCCACCTGGTGGCTGCGCATTCCTTCCTCGTCCTCTCATGCGCTGATCGGCGGGCTCGTCGGCAGCGCACTGGTCGCCGGCGGATGGAACGCCCTGCAGCCCCTCGGCCTGGGCCGGGTGCTCCTCGCCCTGCTCCTTGCACCTCTGCTGGGATGGCTCGCAGGCTACTTGCTCCTGCGCCTGACCCGTTTCCTGGTGCAGGGGGCAACCCCGAAGATCAACCGCTTCTTCCGGGTGGCCCAGGTCCCCGCGTCGCTCGCCCTTGCCCTGAGCCACGGCTCGAATGACGGTCAGAAGACGATGGCCCTGCTGGCCATGGCCCTCCTTGCTTCCGGCCGGCTGGACCGTTTCGCCGTCCCGGCCTGGGCAATCGCGCTGAGCGCCGGTGGACTCGCCCTGGGAACGCTCGCCGGGAGCTTGCGGATCGCCCGCACGCTCGGGACACGTATCGTGCGCATCCGACCGCTGCACGGATTTTCGGCCCAGACCGGGGCAGCCGCGGTTATCCTGACCGCCGCGTTGGTGGGTGGACCCGTGAGCACGACGCACGTCGTCAGTTCCGCGATCGCCGGAGCCGGAGCGGCCGAACGTTTTTCCCGCGTGCGTTGGGGAGTCATCGCCCACATCCTGACCGCGTGGCTGCTCACCGTGCCCGCGGCCGCGCTGGTAGGCGCCGGAGCTCGGGTCCTGGTCCGCTCGCTCGGGTGGCCGTAGGGAAGAGGGACGGAAACCCTGTGGAGGTTCTCGATGGCCTGGAAACGCCTTTTCGGCCGGAACCGGCCGGATTTCATCGCCCTCCTCTTGAGCCAGGCGCAGAAGACGCTCGAGGGGATGGAAGGGCTCGATGCCTACCTGCGCGAACCGACCGAAGCCCAGGCGCGTCACGTGAAGCAGCTGGAAAAAGAAGGAGACGAACTGCGGCGGATCCTGATCGACGAGTTGAACCGCACTTTTGTCACTCCCTTCGATCGTGAGGACATTTTTGCCCTCTCACGGGCGATCGACGATCTGCTGGACTATGCCCATACCACGGTGGACGAGATGGAGATCCTCCGCGTCCCGCCCAACCCTTACCTGCGCCGCATGGCTTCGCTCCTCCACGAGGCGGTCGAGGAGCTGTGTCTGGCCGTGCAGCACCTGCTCCGGCGTCCCAACCTTGCCGCCGAGCACGCCACCCGCGCCAAGACCTTCGAAAACCGGGTGGAGACGGTCTACCGCGAGGCACTGGCGGACCTGTTCTCCGGGCCGGCCGACGTGGCGCGGGTCGTGGAAATGCTGAAACTGCGTGAGATCTACCGACACCTGAGCAACGCCGCCGACCGAGCGGACGAGGCCGCCAATGTGATCGGCGACGTCGTGGTGAAGATGACGTAGCGTATGGAAAACGCGATCGAAACCGAGGAACTGACCCGTACCTTCGGCGCCGTGGTCGCTGTCGACCGGCTTACCTTCCACGTACGTCGCCCGGAGATTTTCGGCCTGGTCGGGCCGGATGGTTCCGGGAAGACGACCACCCTCCGCATGCTCGCGGGCATCCTCGCACCGACCTCCGGGCGGGCACGGGTCCTGGGGTACGACGTCGCCCGACAAGCCGAGGAGGTCAAGGCACGCATCGGCTATATGTCCCAGCGCTTCAGCCTCTACGGCGACCTCACCGTGCACGAGAACCTGGATTTCTTCGGAGAGATCTTTCAGGTCCCGAGGCGGGAACGGCAGGAGCGAATGTCCGAGCTGCTCGAGTTCGCCGCGTTGAGCCCTTTCCGGAACCGCCGCGCGGAGTACCTTTCCGGCGGGATGAAGCAGAAGCTCGCGCTCGCGTGTACCCTCATCCACCGGCCGCAGCTCCTCCTGCTCGACGAGCCCACGACTGGCGTCGATCCCGTGGCTCGGCGGGACTTCTGGAGCATCCTCTACCGCCTGCTCGGCCAGGGCGTGACGATCCTCGTGAGCACGCCGTACATGGACGAGGCCGAAAGGTGCAACCGGGTAGGGTTCCTTTCCACCGGCCGGTTGCTCATCGCGGGCACCCCCCAGGAGTTAAAGGCCGCCTACCCGTACGAGGTACTGGAAGTCCGGGTTTCTCCTGCCGGGCAGGCGCTCTCCCTTGTCCGCGGCCTCCCGGAGGCGATCGATGCGCAGATGTTCGGGGAAACACTCCACCTTGTCGTCCGCGACGCGCGCGCGGCTCAGGCGCCGGTCCAGCAGGCCCTCCAGCGCGCGGGTTTTCAGCTTCAGGGGCTGCGCCCGATCCCACCCGGCATGGAAGACCTCTTTATGGCCTTTCTCCGGCTGGCCCGGTCACGAGACGGCTCGGTCTGATCCCCCTGATTTCGATTCCCCCTGGCAGATCCCTTCCCGCTCCAACCCGCAATGCGCGCACCCCTCGCGGCAGGCAGGGGTCGTGACGCCGCGCAGCGCGCGCTGGTACTCGGCCCACAGGAAGCGCCGGCTTACCCCACAGGAGATATGGTCCCAGGGCAACGTTTCCTCGAATGGCCGGGCGCGGTTCGCGTAGAACGCGGGGTCCAGCCCGAGCGCCGCCAGCGCCTGCCACCACCGCTCCGGGTCGAACTGTTCCTGCCACGCGTCGAACCGGGCACCCTCCTTCCATGCCAGCCAGATCGCCTCGGCCAGCCTTCGATCCCCGCGCGCGAGCACCGCTTCCAGCCGGCTGGCCTGGACATCCGGCCAGGAGAGCTCGATCGCCCGGTCCCGCAGCTCCCGACGGAGGTAACGGATCTTCTCCTCCAGCGCCTCGGGCGCTTCCTGCCCCACCCACTGGAAGGGGGTATGCGGCTTGGGAACAAAAGGCGCCACGCTCACCGCAACCGTGGCGCGGCGCCCGGCGTGCTTGCGCCCGATGCGCACGGCTTCTCGCACCATCTCTACCAGCCCGGCGAGGTCCTCGCGGGTTTCTCCCGGCAACCCAACCATGAAGTAGAGCTTCACCCGGAGCCAGCCGTGCGAGAATGCGGCCTCGAGCGTGGCCCGGAAATCCGCTTCCGAGAGTCCTTTGTTGATGATATCGCGCAACCGCTGCGTCCCGGCCTCCGGGGCAAAGGTCAGTCCCGTGTGCCTCCTGCGCGACACGATCTCGGCGAGCCGCACGGAAAAGGTGTCCAGCCGTAGCGACGGAAGCGAAAGGGAAAGGCCGCGATCCGCATACCGTTCGGCCAGTGCCGCGAGCAAGGGTTCGATCGCAGAGTAGTCGCTAGAGCTGAAGGAAAGGAGCGAAAGTTCCTCGTATCCGGTGCACGCGAGCAATTCGTCCGCTGCCGCCAGCACCTCCTCCGGAGCCCGCTCCCGCACCGGCCGGTAGATCATCCCCGCCTGGCAGAAGCGACACCCCCGTGCACATCCGCGCTGGATCTCGATCACCGCGCGGTCGTGGACCGAAGCCAGATACGGGACGACGGGCCTGGTAACCGCAGGGGAGGACCGCAGATCGCGCACGATGCGTTTCACGATACGCGAAGGCACACCCTCGACCTGCGGCGTCACCGCGGCGACGGTCCCATCCTCGCGGTAGTCGACGCGGTAGAGGCGAGGGACGTAGACGCCCGGGATGTTCGCCGCACGTTGAAAGAAGCTCTCCCGGTCCTTTCCCGTCTCGCGAAAGAGCGCCACCAGCTCCTCGAGCGCCTCTTCCCCTTCGCCGATCACGAACAGGTCGAAAAAGGCCGCCATCGGCTCGGGGTTGTAGGCCCCGCTTCCCCCGCCGATGACCAGCGGATGGCGCGTGGTACGCTCCTCCGCGCGCAAAGGAAGTCCTGCCAGATCGAGGAGGTTCAGGATGTTGCTGTAGGTCAGTTCGTAGGGGAGCGAGATCCCCAGGATGTCAAAGTCGGAGAGCGGCCGGCCGCTCTCGAGGCCGTAGAGGGGAATCTTCTCCCGACGAAGGAGAGCCTCCATATCGCTCCACGGCGCGTAGACCCGATCCGCAAGCACGTCGGGCAACCGGTTCAACCGGTCGTAGAGGATCATCAACCCCAGGTTCGCCATCCCGACCTCGTAGAGGTCCGGATAGGCCAGAGCGACGTGCAGCCGCGCGCTTCCCCAGGGTTTGTTGCGCGCGTTCCATTCCCCGCCCGTGTAGCGGGCCGGCCGTGAGACCTCATCCAGGAGAAGCTCCAGCCGCCCCCAGACGGTCTCCTCCTCCGGCGGCACGGGGTCTCGATCCAAAACCCCTTCGTTTCGGCTCATTCGCGGAAGAACTCGATGATCTCGACCTCTTCCTCTTCGCCCCGCAGCACTTCGACGATGCTGATACGGTGCCAGGGGAGGAAGAAATCGGTGGCCCCGCGCGCGATGTACGACACCGGTTTCCCGTCGCGCTTGCGCGGGTTGCTGAAGCGGACAAAGTTGTCCTGAGGTTCGGGAAGCCGCTCGGCATCGGCCAGGATCGGCTCCTCGCCGAGCACGTGAATCAGCAGCGTATATGCCACATTACCCTCCTCGAAAACAGCGGTGGGACATCAGGGGTAGGCGCCCGAAGCGGACGGGTTCTCGATGATCGCCCGAAGAACCAGGTTGCCCAGCCGGATCTCGCTGCCGTCTTCGAGAGGCACCGGGGTGTGTGCCGGCAACCGTTCCCGGTTCAGGTAAGTGCCGTTCGCGCTCGCCAGGTCCTCCAGGTAGAAGGCATCCCCACGTCGGATGATGCGGGCGTGCCGCCGGGAAACCCCGGCCATATAGGCGTTATCCTGCGTCAGATCGACCTCCGGGAAGATCCCGCCCGCCGGGTCGCTCCGACCTACAAGCAACACCTCGGCCATCGGGCAAACGACCAACCGCCCGCTGTTCAGCACAAGCAGCCGCAGCTGCGTGGGAGCGATCTGCGCTGTCGTACGCCCCCGGGAGGCCTCGGATTTCTCCGAAAGCTCCGCATCCGGTCCCTCAGAGGTTTCTCCCGCGCGCTCAAACAGGTTGGCCCCGCACTCCGGACAGAAAAGGGTACCTTCCATCAGCTGGCACTGACAGTAGGGGCAGACGATCATCTTTTCGATCCCTCTTCAGCGTCCCGACGGAACCAGAGCCGGCCCAACCGCTTTGTGCCGTAGTGGATCGCCTTCTTTCCCGTGGACGAGGCCAGGCCGGTCGTGTGGAGCTGCCGGGCCTCTTCTTCCACCCGGTGCGCCAGCTCCACTTCGCCCAGCTCCAGGAGGCGGGTGGCCGCAGCCTGGAGGCGGCGTGTCGCCCGCTCGATGTTTCCGCGCTGCATCTCTTGCCAGGCGGATTCCTGCAGGCGAAAGGCCATGACCCGCTCCAGTGCCCGCCGCACCCGCTCCGGTATCGGGCCGTCCCCCGCCGCCCCGCATCGCACGTTCAGGGACTGCCGCTTCTCTTTTTGTCCCTCCTCGTGCGGCAAGCGGTAGGAAAGCGCGATCTCGAGCAAGCGGTGTTCGCCCTCCGGAAGCGGGGGCAGGACAAGTTCCCCCAGGAACACCTGCGTCTCCGCCCCCATCCATTCCCCCAAGCGAGCCACCCAGTTCTTGTCCCAGGTCTCCTGCAACGGAACGGGGGCGATCTCCGGCGCCACACGGTAAAATCCTTGCACGGAAACCCCCAAGGCCAGATCAAGCCCCAGCACCATGTCCTGGGCCACAATCCCCTGGAGCAACCGCATCTCCTCGCGAAAGAGCGGCACGATGGCCTCCGGGCCAACGATGTACTCGCTCCGGCTGTTGCCATGCGCGGCCATCGTGGCAAGGAGGTCCTCGTTCCACTCCGTCCCCAGCCCGAAGGCGGTGATCCCGATTCCCTGCTGCTGGAGCTGACGCGCCAGCTCCACGCAGCGCGCCTCGTCCCCGTACGTGCGTCCATCTGTCAGGAGGATCAGGCGCCGCACTCCGGAAAACGCCCCGGAGCGCCCCATCTCCTGGAGCACCATCTCCAGGCCACGGGCCATCTCGGTCCCGCCGGAAGGCTGGATCTCGGCGATGTGCTCCCGGATCGCCGCCGGTGCCTGTACCGCCTGGCGTGGCACGATCACCGTCGCGCGATCGTTGAAAACGATCAGGCTGAAGCGATCGGCCGGGGTCAGCTGGCCCACCAGGTAGCGGGCTGCTTCCTTCGCCTGGAACAGACGGTCGCCACGCATCGAACTGCTGCAGTCGAGCAGCAAGCAGAGGTCAAGCGGCAGGCGGACTTCCCCTTCGTGCGGCGCGACCGGTTCGATCTCCACCAGCAGGTACAGCAGCTGCGCTTCGTCGAGCGTGCGCACTTCCCTGCGGCTTGGGGTGCACCCGAGCTGGATATCCCGTTCCATCGCCGTCCCCTACCGGCTATCGTGCACCGCTATCCCCATTATACCCCGTCCGGGTTCCGTTGTAAAGCCGAGAGCGCCGCTTCTAAGCGTCGGCGGAGCTTTCCGGAAGGGAGAAACCCGAACCGGTCACGCGCGCGGCCGCCTGCATACAGGATCAGCGTGGGTAAGGAAAAGACCTGTTCCTGGGCCGCCCGCTCCGGATGCGCCCCTACATCCAGGCGTACGATGCGCAGCCGGCCGGCCCATTCCTGCGCCAGTGTCTCCAGGTCCGCCTCCAGACGCCGACACGGTCCGCACCATTCGGCGGAAAAGTCGACCAGCACCGGTCCCGGCGCGCGCAGGACCTCTCTTTCAAAATCCGCATCGGTAATCTCGTGCAGCGCCACAGCCAAACCCACTAAGCCATGCGCAGCAGCAGCTCCACCGTTCGCCTCAGGTGTTTCCGCGCCTCGCTCAGCTGCTCCGCAGTGGCATCCTCTGGAAGGCACTGCTCCATATAATGGTCGATCACCCGCACGGCCGCCTGGTCGAGCGCGGCCCGCACGGCCAGCAGCTGCGTGAGGATCTCCTCACACCCCTTCTCCTCTTCCACCATCCGAGCCAGGCCCCGTACCTGCCCCTCGATACGACGCAACCGGGTCACGATCTCGTCTTTATCGCTCATCGGAAACCCGCACCGCACGCGTTCGCCGTACGATGGCGACGAACTCGTCCGCTTTCAGGCTGGCGCCTCCCACCAGCGCGCCGTCGATCTCCGGATGCTCCACGAACTCGCCGATGTTCGCTGCGTTGACGCTGCCACCGTAGAGGATCCGCGTCCCCTCGGCGATCCGGGAGCCGTAGCGCTCGGCCAGGAGAGAGCGGATCAACGCAATGATCCGGTTCGCCGTGGCCCCATCGCAGGGACGGCCGGTCCCGATCGCCCACACCGGCTCGTAGGCGATCACCCCGCCCCGTTCCTGCCAGAGTCTGCCCTCCACGTCCGCAAGCGCCGCCTCGACCTGCGCGGCGACCACTTCCTCCGTCCGGCCCTGCTCGTTTTCCTCCAGGCTTTCTCCCACACAGAGGATCGGCGCAAGGCCCCACTCCATCGCCGCAAGCAACTTGGCATGGATCAGCCGGTCGTCCTCCCCGAACAGGTGCCTCCGCTCCGAATGGCCCAGAATCACGTAGCGACACAGTCCAGCAAGCATCCGCGGGGCAACCTCGCCCGTATACGCCCCTTCGCCCAGGTAGACGTTCTGTGCCCCTACGGCTATGCCGGTTCCCCGCAGTCGCTCGGCGACCGCTGGCAAGGCGACGAACGACGGGCAGAGCGCCACCTCCACGCCGGACAGGCCTTCGACCCCACGGACGATCGCCTGAGCGAGGGCAAGCGCCTCTTCGACGGTACGGTGGCACTTCCAGTTCCCGGCGATGAACGGCGTGCGCATCCGCACCTCCCTACCGGTCGAGCAGCGCCTGGACGCCGGGCAACACCCTTCCTTCCAGGAACTCCAGGCTCGCTCCGCCGCCGGTCGAAATGTGGCCGATCCGCTCCGCCAGCCCGGCCTCCTGCACCGCGGCCACCGAATCGCCCCCGCCTACGATGCTGAACGCGCCGCTCTCCACGATCGCCTGGGCGACGGCCCGCGTCCCCTCCGCGAAGGGCGGGAATTCGAAAACGCCCATGGGCCCGTTCCACACGACCGTACGCGCCCCTTGGAGCGCCTGACGGAACGACTCCACCGTCCGGGGCCCGATGTCCAGGATGCGCCAGCCGGCCGGGACCTCGCCGACCGGCACAGCCTTGCGCGCGGCGTCGGCAGAAAAGGCGTCCGCGACGACGACGTCGACCGGAAGCAGAAGCTGCACACCGCGGCGATGTGCTTCCTCGAGCAACTCTTTCGCCGTCGGAAGCGCATCCTCCTCGACAAGGGATGCGCCAACGTCATATCCCTGCGCCTTCAGGAAGGTATTCGCCATCCCGCCGCCGATCAGGAGCGCGTCCACCCGCCCCAGGAGGTTCCGGATCACCCCGATCTTGTCCGAAATCTTCGCACCGCCCAGCACCGCGACGAACGGGTGCTCCGGAGCCTCAAGAGCCCGGCCCAGGGCGGTTAGTTCCGCCTCCATCAGGAAACCGGCCACCGCGGGAAGGTAGCGCGCAACTCCCTCCGTGGACGCGTGCGCACGATGGGCCGTACCGAAAGCGTCGTTCACATAGAGATCGCCCAGAGAAGCGAGCTTTCGTGCGAACTCGGGGTCGTTCTTCTCTTCCTCGGGATGGAAACGCAGGTTCTCCAGCAGCACGACCTGCCCGGGAGACATCGCGCGCACCGCGGCTTCAACCTCAGGGCCTACACAGTCCGAAAGCACCTGTACCGGCTGTCCCAGGATCTCGGCCAGCCGCGCGCCCACCGGAGCCATCCGCAAGGCATCGTCCACCCCCTTCGGCCGCCCCAGATGCGACATCAGGATCACCGCGGCCCCCCGGTCCAGGAGATAGCGGATCGTCGGCACCGCCGCGCGGATACGCGTATCGTCCCCGACGCGACCTTCCTTCAAGGGAACGTTGAAATCCACGCGCACCAGCACCCGCTTTCCCTGCACGTCGACATCGCGGATCGTCTTCTTGTGCATCGTGACCTCCTGTGCGCTCTACCGTCCCGGTGCTGCGCCAGACAGCACGGGCAGCTACAGATGCGGTCTTGTACAGGACAAGCCATTGTCCGGAGTATCCGGCCCTGTCCGGGCCGCGCAATGCATTCTAGCACGCCTTGCACAGAGGGTCAACGGGCTATCCTCTGCAGTTTCCAACGAACCGTACCATGGCGGCGAGCCGAGCACGGCCATTTTCCTTCAAAGGAGTGGCGGGGGGGCAAGGGCAGTCCCCTTGCCCACCCACCACGCACCAGGAGTTTCCGGCCCGGGCCAGTAGCGGCTTTAAGCCCAAAGAGCGCTAAGGTCGTGGGCCTCAAATGGCCACGGGCTTGTACACTCGGCATAAGCCCATTCTTGCTGTTGGAAACAGGAGGCCATCCCGCGGTGGGTGCGCGCCATTTTTGCAGGGAACCTGCCACCAGAAGCATACCTTGGTTCCACCGCCTAGTGGAATAGGCGTTCGAGATAAGCAAAAGGGGTCAAGTAGCGGAGCTCCTGTGGCGTTGAGCCATTTTCCCCCTACGCTCTCGAGGCAAGCCTGTGCAAGATGGCCGAGAGGCCCTGCCTTCACGCCTACGGCGCCTCCGGTCGAAGCCACTCGTTCCTACGATTAGCGCCCACCCTCCTGCGGTTGGAACACAAGGCGCCCTCAATGCCCTGCGCCCGCCGAGGCCAAAGCTGTGAGCCCCATCATCCCCTTTATCCTGAGGAAGAGTTGGGAGAGCGTCTTTGCCCTCCCCAACCCCCTTGTTTCTCCCGCTCCTTTCACGCGGCGCCTAACGGCGAGAGAGGAGGAGCCGGCCGATCTTGCTCCGCGGCCCCACAGATCCCGGCGTAGCCGGATAGCGATCCCGGAAATCGTACGCACAGTCGTCGCTGTCCCGCTCGGGGGGGCGGCGCTCGAGGGAGTGGTTCGGAGCGACCCCTCCCGGATGCGGCGTTACCCCGGGGTAGGAACCCCCACCGTACACCAGCACATCCACAGCACGGCCCGCACCATCGAGGAGGATCGCCTCATCTCCGCCATTGCCAAGGGCAAAACCGAAGCCTGCCCACGAACCGGCCGGCACCATGTTCGGGACGCGCGGGTCGTCCCGGTTCGGATCGATGCAGAACTCGAGGTCGGGCAGGAACCCCACGGCATCCGCCGCCTGTGCCGCGACCACGAGAACCGCCCGCGGGCCGATCCGTGTTCCTTGAGGAAAGAAATAGCGCCCGCTGCCGTACTCGCCGTCCACCGCCGCGTCTCCCAGGCTCCAGCCCGAGAGGTCGAACGGTTGCGGGGTGGGGTTGTATAGTTCGACCCACTCGCCTCCGGGCTCCGAGCCGCTCGGATCGTACAGCACTTCGCTCACCAGGATGTGGTCCGCCCGTCCGCGGTACCCGCGGTAGATCGCCGGGAGTACTACCTGTCCCGCGCGATTCCAGTCGTCCTCGAAGAGCCTCTCCAGGTATGCGTGGGCCACCGTAGAGCGCAGCTGGAGCGCCACCTCGCGGTTCGCCTTGCTCGAGGCCTCGCTTCCGTTCACGCTGCCAACGTGCACATAGCCTTCGGCTCCGACGCGCACCAGTACCATCTTGTTGTGGATACCATACCGGGTAGGATCTCCCAGGCGGGCGCGAAGGTCCAACCCTTCGCGGCGCGCCAGCATGTTCAGGTAGGCCACCGTTTCCCGGTTGCGCGATAGGTCCACGCCGGACTGGCCGAAGGATCCGCCGTTCAGGAGAACCCGGACCTGCGCACCCCGGCGTGCGGCAGCCACGTACGCCTCCAACCGCAGGTTGGGGGCCGGCCGCCCATCGGGCAGGACACCCCACGAGAGGTGCTCGTACATCTGCTCCACGTCCACCCGGTCTCCGGGGCCGGCCCGTTCGAGCAGCCCCAGGAGCGCGTCCGAACGGCGCAGCGCAGCCTCCGGGGCAGTGAACAGCTCGAAGCCAAACGTTCCCGAGAGCACGAGGGGCTGTGAAAAGCGCACAGTATAGGTGACGCCTCCGCTCGTCGTGATCGGAAGGAACGCTGCTGGGGGCAGTCCGTAACCGTAAGGGTTGTCCGACGCCCAACGGGTCAGGTCGGCATGGTGCTCCGGGTCGAGGTCGGCTTCGAACAGCGCCGCTGCCCGCTCCACGACAGGTCGGGCATCCGTGACCAGCAGAACACCGCGGGAGCCCCATGTGCCGTCCGATTTCCCGTCCGTGGGGAGGCCGCCAGGCGTCAGGTTCTGGGTAGAGACAACGAGCCAACGCCGGTCGATCAGCAGCATCTTGCTATGGAGTGCGGCGTACCGATCGTAGATGCGCTCCCCCGGTTCGTTGAAGAGGAACCAGCACGCTCCGCCGGCCGCTTCGATCTCCCGACACGCCCAGCGCTCCTGGTCGCTGATGCCCCGCGCCATACCGGCAACCTCGCCTTCCAGCAGCAACTTCACCTGCACCCCGCTCCGAGCTTTCGCAACCAGCATCTGCGTGAGATCGTAGCTCTCCAGCACGTAGACCTCGCCTTCGATGCGTTCCTGTGCTCGATCGAGCACCCGAAGGAGCAGGTCGCCCGCACAATCCGGAGCCACCGCGAGGGTCACCGAAGCGGGCACCGTCACGGAAAGAGGCCTGTAGAACAGCTCGAGGTCCCAACCGGGGTAGACGGCCCGCCGGCCGCGTACGGGATCCGCGGCCCACTGGAACCAGTCCGCTGCTGTATCTGTGTCCGCCAACGGCAAGCCGCTTCCTTCCTCGGGAATCCGCTCAAGGACCTGGCCCACAAGCCCAAGGCCAGCGCCCCCATAGGGAAAGAGGGGCGGCCCGCTCCAACCCGGGATTCCGGTTTCGCCCTGAGCCCCGTACACGAGCGCATCCACCGTCTCCCCGTCGGGGGTGCGAAGCACGACCTCGTCGCCTTCGTTCCCCAGGCCGTAGGGAAGCCACCCTTCCAGCACCCGGTCCGGCAGGAACCCGAAGCTGCGGGCGAACGCCGCTGCGTCACGCGCCAGCCACACCCGGGTACCCGGAGCCAGCACAAGGGACGGCAACTCCCGGCACCGGGGAACCGTAGCCACATACTTGCACAACTGCCATCCCGCGAGCTCGACGGGCCCAGCGCCGACGTTCACCAGGCGGACCGCTTCGTCCAGGTCGCCGGCCTGATAGCCGTCGTAGAGTACGGCCTCCAGCAGCGGCTCACCCGCAAGGGCGACCGTGGTCGTCCACAGCGCCAGATTGTTGGAAAACAGGCTCTCGGTACAGGCCCCGCGCACGGAGAGGCGGTCGATCAGCGCGCCCGTGGCCGTCGGGGCGACCCGGGCGACGAACGAGACGCGGGCTTCCGCACCCGGCCCGAGCGTCCCCAGGATGCATCCAAAGGTGCCGGCACCATAGGTGCAGCGGTAGGGACTATCGGCTTCCAGAAAAGACAGGCCGAGCGGCAGGGTGTCGGTCAGAAGCACGTCCGGCGCCGGTACGGCGCCTTCGTTGCGCACTGTGAGGGTATAGGCGACCAGTTCCTCAGGGGACGCCAGGGTTGGCCCGAACTTTTCGGCCACCAGGTCCGGGATCTCCGGATGCACAAGCGTTTCCACATACGCCCGGTTGTTTTCAGGCACTGCATCGGGCGTCGAGCTCTGGATGAGCGCTGCGAAGGGAAGCAAGCCGCTCGCGGTCAGGGCGACCCGAACGGTGAGGGTGATCGGAAAAGTCGTCAGGGTAAAAGGGACCGATCCGGCTTCCCAGACGAGCACGCCTGGCCCTTCAGCCCGGAAGGGGTACGGGCTTTCCTGGGCCACAAAGGAGACCGAATCAGAAAGCGTAGCTGTGAGAACCGTCCCCACCGCGTCACGGTTCCCCGTGTTGCCGAGCCGCAGACGGTACGCCATTTCGCTACCGGCGCGGACTTCTCGGGGCGCCTCAACGCGCACGGCGAGGTCCGCTGCCGGGGAAGAGGCCGAGTTCCGGAGGCGGGGCGTACCCAGGATCGGTTGACCCGAGGCATCGCGACCATTGCGGGTGACCCCGTCGTTCGTCCCCCAGTTTCCGTCCGAGTCCGGAACGAGCGGATCGATCCGCTCCATCGAGCGGCGCGCGACGGCGTCCCCGGCCGGCCAGGGTCCCCCGTCGCCATTGGCCGTGTCCACGATCGCGCCGGATACATCCCGAAGCACGAGCGTTTCCCCGCTGTTTCCGAGAGAGCCCGTGTAGATCTGATCCGCAGGGATATCCGAAATCGTCCCGTCGTCGGAACGCTCCAGGAGGAACGTACCGTACGGAGCAATGGTCCCCCGGAGCGCGATGGACGGCGTCCCGTCCAGGGCCTGGAGCGTCCACCCGTTTAGGTCGACGGTGTCTCCCGTAGGATTGTACAGCTCGATCCACTCGTCCGCAGCGTCGGATAGCGTCCCCATCCAGGCGATTTCGTGGATCACCACCTGGAGGGGAGGCTCTGCCAGCGCCCCCGCTGACCTGTACACCGGAAAAAGGATCGCCAGCAGAAGGCACAGCGTGCCGGCACGCCGCGCGAGGTGCCGTCGTTGTAACGCCTCTACAGTCCTTTGCATCTTTCCCTCCCTTCCGTTCTTTCCCGGGCACGGCGCCGCGCAGGCTGGCGTCGGATCGCCAACCACCCCAGCAGAACCGACACAACGGCCCACACGACCCCAACCACGGTCGCTGGCACTCTGGACGCCGCCGAAAAACGGCCCAGATTGCCCAGGATGGCAGCGAGCGACAAACATACCAGCAGCAGGTTCGGCAAGGGATCGGCAGAGTGGAGCAGACCGAATCCTGCGGTGCGACGGCGCGTGAGCGGCCAGAAGAGGTTGCAGCCGAGGTGCCCGAGCTGATCCTCCAGGATGTGCAACACGTAGCCACCGGCAAAGACGATGCCCGCCCAGCGGCCCCACAGCGCGCCCACCGCGCACCCCAGGAGCCCCGCCAGCACGAGCGAATGGGACCACCGCCGGTGCCACGGAAGAAAGTGCACTACGAGTTGATCCCCCCGGCGCTCGAAACCCAGCGATGGCCCCAGGAATGCGTCCACCCGTACCTCCGTGCCGTAGGTAAGGCGCAGGGGAAAGTCCACTGTCACCCGTGCCTCTCGCTCTTCTGGAGGGACCTCCGACCATGGTTGTAGGCCCGAATCTACCACGGGACCCAGCCGCACGGCCACTCCCCCGCTCTCGAAGAACGACACCACGTAGCTCCGCCAGCGATCGGCACCCGTCGGGACCGTGTGCAGGAGGATGCGCCGCGGCTGGCCGCTTTCGTACGACCGCCGCATCGCGGCAGCAACACAGCGCGCAATTGCCTCCGGGTCGGGCGCCCGCGGATCGGGCATCGCCTCGTCCTCGCACCGTTCCAGCAGGCGGGCGAAGCGGAAATCGAGCGTATCCGGAAGCAGCGCCGCCAGCGCGCCGAGTACGGGAAGGCAGCTCCCCCCGAGAGCGGCTTCCACCACAGGCCGAAAACAGGTCGCGAGCGCAAGCCCGCTGATAAAGTGTGCAATTCCCTTCATCGCTCCCTCCCGGCGACAGTGTATCACAAATGGTGCAACCTGTCAAGCATACTCCGTGCAATCCACAGCAGATATTACGGATGTTTCACGTCCTGGCCTCAGGTTGACGCCCCGGTCCAGCTGTGCTATAGTCGAACCAACGAATCCGCGGTCCTTTCGGCCCCGGGGAGGTAGGAAATGCGTAGAGTGCACACGATCCTTGCAGGGGTGTTGTTCCTGGCCACCCTGACGGCCTGCGGGCAACCTCGGGTCCCTCCGACGGAGACCCCGCGACCGACGGCAACCGAAGCCCCGCGCCCGACGGTCGCACCTACCGTGCCCACAGAGGTACCCACAGTGCCATCCTCCGCTGCCCCGGAGACCACAGCAGACCTGAGCCGCGCGTTCGAAGCACTCCGCCGTCTGCCGGGATACCATTTCGAGGGTACCTACCGTAGTCGCGCGACGGGGGAGGCCGAGCAGTTCCTGCGCTTCATCGAAGAGGTGGATGCTTCCGGGAACTACCACCTCCTGGCGTACGACCGTGAGGAAGGAGAGCCAGCCCTGGAACTGTTTTATGTCCAGGGGCGCCTGTACCTCGGCCAGGAGGGGGCCTACCTGGACCTGGGTGTTCAGGATGAGGAGTACGCCGAAAGCCTCTACGGCCTCTACTTTCTCCCCTTTATGGGCTTTATCGCCGGCGCCGGCAACCTCGAGGCGGTAGGCTCCGAGACCGTGAGCGGCCACACCACCACGAAGTATCGCGCGACGCTCGAACCCTGGGTCCTCGCCCTGGGAGCACAACAGAACATCCATTACACCGCCGAAGGCTTCTTCTGGATCTGGGACGAATACGGTGCGTTGCTCAAATCCAAGGCCAGGGCCAGCTGGACCGACCAGGAAAAAGAGTACGAGTTCGAGGGCGAAACCGAAGTTTCGAAGATCGGGGAAATCGCGCCCATCCAGCCCCCACAGCCGGTCATCACCCTTCCTAGTGTCCCTACACCTCCTAGTCCATGACGACGATCCTCTCCGCACGGAACCTGAGCAAACGTTACGGGGCCGTGGAGGTCTTTCACGGCCTCACCGTGCACATCCGAGCCGGCCAGCGGATCGCGCTGGTGGGGGTGAACGGAGCCGGCAAGAGCACGCTCCTGCGCATCCTGGCCGGCCTGGAAGAGCCCGACGAGGGCCAGATCGTCCGTGCGCGAGGCCTGCGGACAGCCTACCTGACCCAGGAGGTGGACTTGCAGCTCCGGGGCCCCCTTTTCGAGCAGGCCCGAAGGGCTTTCCCCCACCTCCAGGCGCTCGAGCAGCAGTTGCGCGCGATGGAAGCGGCCATGGCCTCGCAGGAGGACAAGGAATGGCCAGCGCTTGTCGAACGGTACGCCGCCCTTCAGGCCCGTTTCGAAACCGCTGGCGGATACGACTACGAGCGCAAGATCGCAGAAACTCTGCAAGGGCTGGGCTTTTCCCCCGAACAGTTCGGACGGCCGGCCGAAACGCTCAGCGGTGGGGAACGCACCCGGCTTGCGCTCGCTCTCGCCTTGCTTCAGGACCCGGATCTCCTGCTCCTGGACGAGCCGACCAACCACCTCGACATCCAGGCGATCGAATGGCTAGAAGGCCACCTTCAGCGTTTCCCTGGGGGGTTGGTCGTCATCTCGCACGACCGGCGTTTCCTCGACCAGATCGCCACCCATACCTGGGATCTCGACTTTGGCAGCCTTGAGGAGTACCCGGGCAACTACAGCCGTTTCCTGGTGCTGAAAGAGGAACGCCTGGCACGCCGCCGGCTCGAGTACGAAGCGCAGCAGGAGTTCATCGCCCGCGAGGAGGCGTTCATCCGCCGCTACGGCGCAGGCCAGCGCGCCAGGGAAGCGCGCGGACGGGAGAAGAAACTCGCGCGGCTGGAACGGCTGGAACGCCCCCAGGAGCACCGGCAGCTTCGCTTTACCTTTACCACCTCCGCACGGGGTGGAGAAAAGGTCCTTACGACTGAGGGGCTGGCGGTTGGGCTTCCGGATCGTCCCCACCCCCTCTTTACCTGCCCCGACCTGGAGGTGCGACGCCAGGAGCGTATCGCCCTGGTGGGCCCGAACGGCTGCGGAAAGACGACCTTCCTGCGGACGCTCCTCGGGGAAATTCCTCCCTATGCGGGACGGGTCCTCCTGGGACAGGGAGTGGTACTGGCGTACTATGCCCAGACCCACACCTGGATGGACCCCGAGCAGACGGTGCTGCAGGCGGTGCAGGAGGCTTGCCCGATGGGGGAGGGACGCGCCCGTCACCTGCTGGGCCGCTTTCTCTTTTCCGGCGACGAGGTGTACAAGCGGCTCGGGGAGCTCAGCGGGGGCGAACGGAGCCGCGTCGCCCTGGCGCGGCTCACGCTCACCGCCGCCAATTTCCTCCTCCTGGATGAACCCACCAACCACCTGGATATCCCGGCGCGCGAAGCGCTGGAACGGGTGCTCGCCGATTATCCGGGGACCATCCTTCTGGTGTCGCACGATCGCGCCCTGATCGACGCCCTGGCCACCCAGGTGTGGGTGGTCGCCGACGGCCGGCTCACCCCGTATCCGGGCAACTACAGCGACTACCTTGCGGCGCGCGAGGCCGCGGCACGCCCTGCCCAGGTGGAGAAAGCACGCCCTGCGCGCCGGGAGCGGCCCGCAGAAGAGGCGCGCGCCCGGGAGCGGCGTGCGCAGGAGGCGCGCCTGCGGGCGCTCGAAGGGGAAATCGAAGCGCTGGAGGAGCGGACCCGGGCGCTGGAATTGGAAATGGAACGCGCTAGCGAAGCCCGCCAGGTGGGCCGCCTTATGGAACTGGCCCACGAATACGAGGCTGCCCGGCAACGCCTGGGCAGCCTCTATGCGGAATGGGAGGAACTGGCCGCGCAGGTGGAGTAGCCTTATTTCCCGTCAGGCAACCGTCGGAGGGACGACCTCCGCCGGGACGATCGCCTCCTTCTTTTCCAGGCCCGCAAGCTGCCGGTAGGCAAGGGTC
>JBDOIE010000072.1:0-6563 GCA_041082245.1 Chloroflexia bacterium | reverse complement strand
GCCGCAGACCCATTGGGATGTGACGGTGACGGAAAATCTGACGTATGGTACGTCCGCCACCTGGATTTTGCACATCGGGAATTCCTTTTCTGACGTCCCCCCGAGTCACTGGGCGTACCGGTTCGTGGAAACCGTTTTGCACAACGGAATCACCTCCGGTTGCGGCCAGGGTCTTTATTGCCCGCAGGACGCTGTGAAGCGCCGGCAAATGGCGGTTTTTCTGGCGCAGGCTCTCAACGACGGACCGATACCGGCTCAGGGGACGGTACCCGGATGGGGTGCCTACGATTGCAGCCCTGGCGGTGTTTCGCTGTTCGCCGATCTGGCGCCCACCGATGCCGGGTGCCCTGCGGTTCATGACATCGCCGCGAGGGGCATTACCAGCGGTTGCGGCGGTGGCAAGTTCTGCCCTGAGGCGCCGACCACGCGTGGGCAAATGGCTGTCTTCCTGGCCCGCTCGTTGGCCGGCAACGATGTCCCGAACGCCGGGCTCGTTCCGGGGTTGGGCTCTTACCAGTGCGGGGCAGGCGGCGTCAGCGTGTTTTCCGATGTAGATCCAGCGGATGCACGTTGCCCCCACATTCACTACGTTGCGGCCCAGCAGATCTCCGTCGGGTGTGGGGGCGGGTTTTTCTGCCCGGGCGCAGCTACCCGCAGGGACCAGATGGCGGTTTTTCTCGCCAAGGCCTTCGGGCTGGGTTTGGTCTCTTATTGACTCGCCGGTGGATCTGGGCTATGACGGACTCGCTCCCTGGATACCTGACGTCGCCTCCGGTCATTGTGTGCGGGCTGCCTCGCTCGGGCACCAGCCTGACCCGTGATCTGCTCAACACGTCGCGCAACGTTCTCATCCTCGATGAATTTCCCAGTCAGCGTTTCAGTGCCTTGTTTTCACTGGCAGAACAGCTCGCCCAGGTGGATCGGGAGCAGGTCGAGGCGTGGCGAAATTTGAGCGGGGAGAGGCTGGCGCGGGCGCTGGAATTGGTAGCGACAGCGTGGGCTCTCGCTTCCAGGAAGCACCTCTGGCAACGGTTTCGCGCCGGGCGTTTCGATCGAATAGGGATGAAAACGCCCCTGGCGGAGCTGGACTACGAGGTTTACGAGCGGGTGCTGAGTGGGTGCGCTCCTTTTCTCGTGTATTGCTGGAGGCCGCCCCTCGATGTGTACGAATCGTTGCTTTCGCTGTCGTGGGGAGCGCACCACACGCCGGAAAGTTTTTTGGGTACTTTGGAGCAATCGCTGGGGGTGATCCTCAGGCTTCTTCGCGACCACCCGGGCAACATCTTTGTCTTTGATGTGGCACGCACTCGCCTCAGCCTGCAGGAAAGAAAGCGGGTTGTCGCCAGCCTTTTCTCCGTGGTGGGGGCCAGGAAAACCTGGCGTACTTTTCGTTTCCTCAGGAGGTGGCCGACCGTCAATCCTCGGGGGAAGGGGCCGCCTTCCCCCTTGGGATTCGAGGAAAAGCAGGCGCGTCTGTCGGCGCTCGAACGTCTGCTGGAACGATCGGAGGTTTTGGCTCATTTTTCAGCGGTCTCGGGCGTAGGTGACGAACCGCGGCAGCTCGAATAAAGCTCAACCGAAAGCGACTATGAGGAAAGCCAGGTGTGCTGGACCCATGCTGCCAGGCTCGAGAACCCACCTGGCACGACCGCTGGGGCTGCGAGACCAGGAAAGTCGCAACGCCAAAAATGTCTGACGGAAATCCGCCGTTCCCGGTATCCGGCAACGCGAAACGCCTGGAGATCGCGTGCCTCTTTTCGTCTACCCCAGCATGCGGCTGTCCGTTTGCGCTGCAAGGCATCCCGCGTCGCTCAGGATGCATTGAAAGCCGGCCCGGAACGCTGCCGGGCCGGCTCTCCAAGAAAGACGAAGGACCCGTCAGGGGCGATACCTGTATAGCCCGAAGGCCTTCGCCGTAACGACCGAACCCTGGTCGCGTCGCAGCGTCATGTTCGGGCAGAAATTGCCCCCTCCACAACCAGAGACGATATTCTGTCCCGCCAGGTAATGAATGTAGCGGCAGCCAGGATCGGTAGGGGCAACATCGGCGAAAACCGAGGAGCCGCCAGGGGAACAGTCGTAGTCACCCATTCCTGGGACGGTCCCGCTCACGGGAACCGGGCCCGGTGCGATGGCCTTCGCAGTGAAGACCGCCATCTGCCAGCGCTTGACCGGATCTGCCGGGCAGAAAAGGCCGCCGCCGCACCCGGTGGCGATCCCCTGGGCGGCGAGGTAATGAATGAACCTGCAAGCTGGCTCCTCGGGGAGAATATCGGCGAAAACCGAGGAGCCTCCCGGGCTGCAATCGTAAAGCCCCATGCCCGGTACGGTCCCGTTTGCCGGGACCACGCCGCCGCTGTGGGCTTTGGCGATCCAGATGGCGACCTGGCGGCGATTGGTTGTGGCCAATGGGCAGAAAAGCGAAGGGTTGCTCTGGCAACCGGCGGCTATTCCGTGGGTGTACATGGTTTCGATCCAGCGACGGGCCCAGTGATCGAGCGGAACGTCAGCGAAGAACGGCATGCGAAGCTGGAAGGTAACACCGCCGACGACCTGGTCAAAAGTGACGACCAAAGGTGACCCCTGGGTGATATTGCAGCTCGGATGGCAGTCACGGTTGCTGTAGAGCTCCGTCACGTGGCCGTTGGCGTGTTCCGCTACAGCGTAATACGTGCCCGGCAGGACGTCGAAGCCAAAGGTGCCACTGAAGACCTGTTGTGCGCCTACATAGGTACCGGTGGCGTCGTACAAGCGGACCCAGGCACCCGAAAGCGCCTGACCGGTAGAAAAATCCAGCACGCTGCCGGTGATTCTGCCCAGTCGGTGGAGAGAGAAATCCACGCCAGAAGCTATGGTGTTGAGGCCGAGAGAGATGGGGGTACCCGAAGTCACGGGACAGGGGGTGAGGCAATCGATACCTGCGTAAAGCTGGCTAACGAAAGAGGTGGCGGAAGCCACGACGAAGTAGGTGGCGGGGGAAAGACCGTAAACCGTGTACCGACCCAGGCCATCGGTTTCGACCCATGTGACCAGGACGCCATTGCTGTCGTAAACCCGCACGTCCGCGTAGGTAATCGGGGTCCCCGAGGCAAACGCCAGCACCTGGCCAGTGATGATGCCAAGGCGATCGAGAGAAAAATTCACACCCGCGGTAGCTTGCCCGAGGCTCACGGGGATCGGGGTGCCGCCCGTCACCGTGCAGCTGGGGTCGCAGGGTATTCCCTGGTAGAGCTGACCAAGATACCGCTTGAGGTAGAACCCGTCCCGGGCCCGGGCGAAGTAGGTACCAGCCGGCAGATCTCGGACCACGTAGTAGCCGCTCGCCACGGTCGTGGAGGAACCCACGAGGGTACCCACGCTGTCGAAAACTTCCACCACAATGTTCCCCAGCGGGAGGCCGTCTGCGGCCGCTGTGACAAAACCCGACACTCCACCTCCGAGCCTGAGGGAAAAGTTGACGTTGGTCGAATCGGCATCGAACGAAACGGGAACCGGTGTTCCCGTAGTCGGGTCGCAGAGAGGTTGACAGGGAAGGTCGTCGTACAACTCGTCCAGGTAGGTGCTGTGGGAAACGGTTACGAAATAGTTGCCCGGCCAAAGACCCACACTCGAGTAATACCCTGCAGACCAGGTGTATTCCCAGTCGGCAAGGGATCCGTCTGCCTGCCAGATCGTGATCGTCGCCGCATCCACCGGGAAGCCAGTGACTTCATCGGTCACGAAGCCAGAAATCGTGCCCAATCGCGGCAGGGAAAAGGAGATACCCGGTGTGTCGCTCCCGGAAGTGACCGTGACTGGGGTTCCGGAAAGAGGGTCGCACTGGCTCTGGCAAATCATGTTCTGGTAAATCATCGGTGCGTATCCGCTCGCCTGCGCGAGGAGGAAGTACTGTCCTGGCGGAAGATCCTGAGCGGAGTATGTCCCATAGGCATAAACGGTTTTGGCGAGTACGCCTGTCGCCGCGTACACGTAGACCGTGGCTTCGACAGGCTGGCCGGTTCCGTTGTCCGTGAGGTACCCGGAAACGCTTCCCGAGGGCGTGAGGAAGAAATCTGCTTGGGTGTTGCCCCCGGACGAGACAGGGACAGGCGTTCCCGCGGTAGGATTGCATGCGTTGTCCTCGCAGGGAAAACCCTGGTAAAGCTCATCGACGTGAGCATCCGATGTCGCCACCAGGAAGTAGGAGCCCGGGAGCAGTTGATCGGCCGTGTAGGCACCGGTGACGTCGGTCGCTGCCTGCTGGTAAAAGTATCCGGCGCTGTCATAAACGCGGACATCGGCACCGGCAACGGGACTTCCACTACTGGCGTCGCGCACCATGCCTGAAATTCGACCGTAGCGCTCGAGGGCAAAATTTATGCCTGAAGTCACAACGCCCTCAGCGACAGCAATCGGAGTCCCGAGCCAGTAATCACAGTACCATTTGCACCAGACGTTGTTGAACACCTCTGGAATATATTCTGCGGGTACCCCCACGGTATACGCCTTGTAGGTGCCGGCAGAAAGACCGGTGATGGTGAAGGCGCCGCTGGCATCGGTTTCAGCCGAGCCGGGGCTGGGCCCACCCCACACCGTGACCGTGACCCCTGCCAGCGGCAAACCGGTCAGCGCATCGGTAACAATGCCGGAAATCGCGCCGGTTCCCTGCGGCGCGTTTGCCGGCTGCGGCGTCAGTTGCTGGGCCAGAGAGAAACCCAAACTCTGACCCGACCCCCGAGCGTGTTCCTCGATGGCGTGCAGTCGGGCCTCGAGCCGCTGGACCTGCTCGAGGACGGGTTTCATTTGTGAGAAATGAACGCCTCGCAGCGGAAGCAGCACCCCCTGGAGCATCTTTCGGATCTGCTGGGTGTTCTCCAGAATCGAGGCGTTCGCCATTCCAGGTTCGACGGAAAGGGAAGCCTGCCGTTCGAGCCCCGCCACGCGGTCCTCCAGAACTTCAAGGGACGAGGTGGCGCTCGCAAGGCGTGCGTCCGGGCTCCGTTCGGGCGACGCATAGCTGCCGGTTGCGGTCAGCGCCACTGTAAGGACAACGCTAAGACCAATGTTTGGTGCCGATACGCAAGCACGATCAACCATTTCCCATCCTCCTCGCCGGTTGGCCTTTTGCTGTCATGCCGCTCAATAAGCACACTTTTCATTGTCTAGCACCGGCTTGTCGTGGAGTCAAGACCCCTACGCTGCCCATATCCTCGACCGCACGTTGGTCGATTCCGCAAAGAAAACGACAAGTGTTACCTGTTACGGGGCCTGGTCGGGGAACTGAATGTTGGTGAAGTCGAAAAAGTCGGCGAGCTTACGGTTTCCTCCGCTGGGCTCGGTGATGAGGGGCTCAGTGTGAACCGTGCACTCGGTGGGTGTGAAAAGCCGGGGCAGGAGCGCCGGCCCTTCGTGCGGGCGTTCCGGGAAACCGATGTGAGAGAGGTCACCTCATAGGATTGGGAAACGCGGCAGCTCCTCAATTGGCGGCGATAGGCAAACTCGTTCCGGATCGAGAAAAGTCTTCGAGCGTTTCTCCGTGGGGAGCAAGAGTCGATCCTTGACGATGAAAGGTGGGAAGATGATTGACACTTCCCGGAGTCGGGGGCACTTTTGCAGGTCGAAAGGAGGTGTTCTCAGCGTTCTGAGCGTTTTTCGAGCAGGTGCCTCACATCGGCGAGAACAGCAGCAGCCCGATGAGCCCAGGTGTGGGAGGAAAGCACGCGGGTTCTGGCCCTGGCGCCCAGGGACGCGCAGGCGTCCGGGTGTTCTCGCAACCAGCGGGCGGTAGCCACAGCCTCTTCGATCGTTCGAAAAGGGGCAATCTCTTCACCCGGCAAGAAGTAGTCGCCAAGGTTGGGTGTCTCGTCGATGAGCGTGGGCACAGCACAGGCGGCAGCCATGAAACTGCGGGGGGTGATCCGCGAAGTTCCGCGAAAAGGCGGCTCGGCGTCCTCCACCAGGGCCACGTCGAGGGACATCCGGGCGCGGTTGAAGGCCAAACAGAGCGCAACTTCATCGTTGAGCGGGGGCTCTACGGGAACATTCCATCGGTGCTCGCCTGCGTGTGCGAAGACCCGGACGGTGAGGACCTGCGCCAAAGCGCTCAGGAGCTGGTCGCGGTACGGGGTCCACTTGCCGACGAAGACAATGTCGCACTCCTTCTCCTCGGCCACGGGGTAGAACGCCTCCGGATCCACCGCCAGGTCGAGCCGGCGGGCCGGGATGCCCGCTGCGCGGTAGGTAGGGAGTGTTTGCGGGTCCTGGGTATAGAAGCGGTCGAAATGCGGCGCGATCTTGAGAGATGTGCCCAGGGCCTGCGGGTCAGAGAGAGCGATCCCAACCCTGACCACCCTTCCCCCGAACGCGCGAGCCTGCGAATCAGAAAGAAAAAAACCCCCGCCCAGGCAAACCACCACATTCGGAGCAAGAGCCGCGGCCTTTGCCACCGCTGCCTCGGGCACGGCGAGCGGAGCACGACCGCCTGTTGGTTTGACCCCAGGAAACTCCAAGGGATCGATGACCGCGGTCTCCGCAAGGCGAGAAAAAGCTCTCACCGGCCCTAGCAGGTTGTTTCGGAATGGGAC
>JBDOIE010000041.1:0-10149 GCA_041082245.1 Chloroflexia bacterium | reverse complement strand
AGGCGCCACAGGCAGACGATGTGGCCTTGGCTCGTGAGGCAGCCCTTCCAGGATGTCGGGGAAAAATCCGGTCTCATAGGGGTATCCTTTCCTCGCCTTCGGGTTCTTCCTCCGCCGGAGGGAGCGGCTCCTCGTGTTCCTCCCAGTACAGTTCCGCCCGGCCGATGCGCACCCGGTCGCCGTCTTGCACCCCGGCTTCCCGCAGCGCCTGCTCGATGCCGCTGGCTGCCAGGCGGCGCTGGAACCGGGCCGCCGCCTCCGGGTTGGAAAAGTCGGTCATCGCCGCGAGCCGCTCGATCTGCACCCCGCGCACGACAAACCCTTCCTCGTCCCGTTCGATGGTGAACGTGCGCTCGTCCACTGGCGGCGGCACCAGGACCAGCGTCTCCTCGCGCGGCGTGAGGTCGTAGGCCGGGGGGAGCTCCTGCAGCAGCGCGGCGACACGTTGCATAAGGGCCTGTACGCCCTCCCCCGTGGCTGCCGAGATGGGAAACACCGCCTCGGGAGGAACCGGCAGCTCCTGTCGCAGACGCTCCCAGCGCTCGCGGCCCGCCGGCAGGTCCATCTTGTTCACCGCCACGAGCTGCGGCCGGGCGGCCAGCACCGGGCTGTAGGCGGCCAGCTCCCGGTTCGTCGCGTAGTAATCGTCCAGGGGATCGCGCCCGTCCACCCCGGCCGCGTCCAGCACGTGGATGAGCAGCCGCGTGCGCTCGATATGCCGGAGGAACTCCAGCCCCAGGCCGGCGCCGCGGCTGGCCCCCTCGATCAGTCCGGGAATGTCCGCCACCACAAAGGAGAAATCGCCGACCGTGGCGACCCCCAGGTTGGGAGACAAGGTCGTAAAGGGGTAGGGGGCGATCTTCGGCCGGGCCGCGCTCACGGCGGCCAGAAGCGTGGACTTGCCCGCGTTCGGGTACCCCACAAGCCCCACATCGGCGATCAGCTTCAGCTCGAGTTCCAGCCAGCGCGCCTCCCCCGGTTCCCCCAGCTCCGCCATGCGGGGCGCCTGTCGCGAAGGGGTGGCAAAGGCGGCGTTCCCGCGGCCGCCCCGGCCCCCGCGCGCCACAAGCAGCCGTTGCCCCGGGGCCACAAGGTCGGCGCTGTAGCGGGATTCTCCGTCCACGCCCCGCACCACGGTGCCCGGAGGCACCGGGATCTCCAGGTCGGCCCCGTTGGCACCGTGCCGTCGAGCGGGCTCTCCGGGTCGTCCGTTCGGCGCACGAAAGTGCTGACGGTGCTGAAAGTGGATGAACGTGTTCAGATGGGGGTCCACCACGAGGTACACGTGCCCGCCCCGGCCCCCGTCTCCGCCGTCCGGCCCCCCGAACGGGACGTACTTCTCCCGGCGGAAGGAGACACACCCGTTGCCGCCGTCCCCAGCCTGGACATAGATCCGCGCACGATCGTAGAGCATCGTCCTGCCCTGTCACCCAGGAAGCCACCTGGACGGCCGCTATTGTAGCATCCGGCGCAGAAAGGTGTCAAGGAGACTGCGGGCAGCCGCTAACACAGCATCCCCTTCCGCTGGTGGCGCAGAATCACCCGCCGGCTTGTACCTGTATGGAGTGTGACCAGCCCGCCCACTGGCTGTGTGTTGCGTGCCTCGTCGAACACGATCTCCCTGGAACGCTGTGCGACGACCACGCCTGCCACCATCCCCACCAGGACTACGGTGAACCGGTGCCGGTGGTGAACTCGCCGCGGGTCGGCATGTGCGGCTATACGGGCCCGGCGCTGCCTCCTTACTGAGAGCGGGGGACTCTTACCGGCTGCAAACTCACCCGGGTGTGGTATAATGCCGCCAAACTGTGGCATACGGGAAACGCAAGCAAGGGGCGCCCTGTGGAGCCGACCAAACCTGCGGCACGCCATCCTCGACAGAGGTGGCTCTGGATCCTGGGGAACCTGTGCCTGGCCCTCGGGCTCTTCGCCGTGCTGTATGCTGGGGGGCAGGAAGCGTACCGCGAAAGCCGTGAACTCGTCCCTTCGGGGCCCTCGACCACGCCCGACCACACCCAGCCTGCCCCGACGGTGCAACGCGATACCCCAGTGCCTTCGCGCTCCGTATCGGCTACACCGTCCCGGCCAACCCCGAGTCCACCGCACACGGCAACCCCGCGAGCCACCCGCTCTGGTACCTGGAGCTCCCTCGTGCAGCGCATCGTGATCCCAGCGATCGGTGTCGATAGCCCGGTCGTGCCCGTGGGATGGCACGTGGAGGAGATCGACGGGCAGCGGGTGACCGTGTGGGACGTCGCGCGCTTTGCTGTGGGGCACCATTACGGCTCGGGGAACCCGGGCGAGGGGACAAACATCGTGATGGCCGGCCACGTGGCCGGCAAGGCAGGCGATGTTTTTCGTCACCTGATCGAACTGCAGCCCGGGGACAGCGTCATCCTCTACAGCGGCGGACAGGAGTACCTGTATACCGTGGAGGAAGTGCTCCTGGTACCCGAAACGACCGCTTCCCTTGGCCAGCGCCTCCAGAACGCCCGCTATATGGCCCCGACCGAGGAGGAGGTGCTGACCCTGATCACCTGCTGGCCGATCGGAGCCTACGATCACCGGGTGATCGTACAGGCCCGGCCGGCTCGTGTGGCCCCGCTCCACCGCCCGGAACGCTGGAAGTAGCGAGCGGCCTCCGCCGAGGTTGGGAGGGAAAGGATGGCTCGACCGTGAAAGCGTGTACCCGCCTGCTGCTGCTTCTGGTCCTTCTGGCCGCTTGGGCCGGACCGTCGGCCTATGCAGCCTCGCCGGTGGATACCCCCAGTAAAGACGTACTGCACGCCGACCCGCCCGACCCGATCACGCTTCGGGTCACGCCCTACGGCCAGGAACACCTCCTCACATGCGAAGCCGCCACCGTGCGGATGATGCTCGACTACTTCGGAATCCGGCGGACGGAGAAGGAGATCCAGGCCGCTTTCCCGCTGAGCGACGATCCGAACCGGGGATACCGCGGCCCCAACATCGACGGGAACGTCGGCTTCGAGAACTACGGAGCCCACGCGCCGGCGGTAGCGGCGGTCCTGCAGCACTTCCTGGACGAAGCGAACGCGCCGTACCGCGCTGTCTGGGCTACGTTCCGCTCGCAGGAAAGCGCCTTTCAGACGGTGCGCCAAGCTTTGCAGCGGGGTAGCCCGGTGATCGTCTGGATGACGTGGCGGGCAAGGGGCGGCAGTGTGCCGAAAACGCTCGAGATCGAGGTTTCGCACTCGGTGCGCTACTGGCGGTCGTATCCGTGGAGCCCCACACGCCCCCCGAGGCCACTGGTGAATGCCACCGTGTCGCGCCGGGTCACACTGGTGGAAGCGGAACACGTCGAGGTTGTCTACGGGGTGGAAGGGGATCGCCTCTATGTGATCGACCCCTATTCCTATCGACAGGAGAACGGACGCCTCGTCCGCTCTCGGCCGAACGGCTTCCGCTATACATGGAAAGGTGGACCGGCCGGCTGGGAGTTTTTCGATTACGCAGTCGTCTACGTGGTACCGCGTTCCTGAGCGAGGAGCCGATCCAGCCTCTCCTGGATCGCGCGGATCTCCTCGAGCGCCTCTCCGCCCAGGTCGTAGAGGGCGATACCTTTCCGGTCCGCCTCGACGACCTCCGGGTGATAGCCGATGATACCCAGGAGCGGGAAATCGGCCATCTCCTGTTCGACAAAAGCCCGTTCCTCGTCCGTACCCACCTTGTTCGCCACCGCGTAGACGCGCAGGATGCCGATATCCGCGGCCAAGCGGCGGATGGTGCGCGCGGTCTGGATGCTGCGCATGCCCGGCTCCACGACCACGAGGAATGCGTCCACGGCATCCGCGGTGGCTCGCCCCAGGTGCTCGATCCCAGCAACCATATCCAGGATCACAACATCGTCCCGTTCGAGCAGGAGGTGCCGCACTAGCGAGCGCAGAAGCACGTTCTCTGGGCAAACACAGCCGCTGCCGCCGCGTTTCACGGTCCCCATCACCATCAGGCGCACCCCCTGATGCTGGACAGCCAGCGTCTCCGGCAGGTCGTCCACACGCGGGTTCAGCTTGAAGAACGGGGCCTGGCTGCCCGGACGCGCCCCGGTGCGCTCCTCGATCAGGTCGTCCATCGCGGCGATCGGGGTAATCCCGGCCATCCGCTCGGGAGGAATGCCGACGGCCGTGGCCAGGTTGGCGTCCGGGTCAGCATCGATGGCGAGCACTGGCCGGCCGGACGCCGCATACAGTCGTGCAAGGGTTCCGGCGAGGGTCGTCTTGCCTACCCCGCCTTTTCCAGTGATAGCGATCTTCATCGCGGCCTCCGCTTCTTGACGACTGGCTCTTTTTCTGATAGACTGGAAATCAAACGATCCGTGCCCCAAAGCGGCGCGGACGGTGAATGGAGGTCCCGACCAAGATGGTCAAATTGCTGCTCACCTGGGACATCCGCGAAGGGAAAGAGTCCTCCTATATGGATTTCGTTGTCCACGAACTCGGTCCTGGGCTGAATCGCCTGGGCCTCACGATCACCGACGCCTGGTATACCGTGGCAGGGGAAGGCCCCCAGGTGATCATCGGCGGTGTGGCGGAGAATGCCGAGGCGCTCCAGCGGGTGCTACAGCATCCCGAATGGGAAAAACTGCGCCAGAAGCTGCTGACCTATGTGGTCAACTTCCGCCAGAAGATCACCACACCCCAGGGACTCTTCCAGATCTAGGATAGCCACCAGCGGCGTGGGCCGCTTGCGGCATTCTAGCATAGCGCAGGAAGCGGTGTCAAACGCCGAGAAAGGAGCGAGGAAGAGATGGCCCGGGTGATCGATATCGCGGCGATCGTGGTGGCGCTTGGCTTTGCGGCGCTCGGGGTGAAACGCGGGCTCCTGCGCGAGCTGATGGTGCTGCTTGGGGGCGTGGTACTGGGCGCGATGATGGGGAGCCTCTGGGGGGAATTCTGGGCAAAAGGGCTCGCGCGCTACGTGACGCTGGGGGAACAGACCCTACAGGGTATCGTGCTGCTGGGGCTGCTCCTGCTCGTCGTGCTCTTTGTGGGCTACGGAAGCGGCTTCTTCCTTCCTCGCTTACCGCTGAAACCGTGGCAACGGGTGGTAGGCGGGCTGGTGGGCCTGCTGAACGGGCTGCTCATCGAGGCCTTCTGCTTCCGGTACCTTCGCACCTACTTCCTGAAAACCCCCTCCGTCCTTGAACAATCGCTCGCGTCGACGTTGCTCACGCAGTGGCTCTCATGGGTCTTCTTGGGGCTCGTGGCCGCCGTCGCACTGGTGGTGGTTGTGATCGCGCTCGCGCGCTTCGTCCGCTGGATCGCCCGACTGGCCCAGCCGCCGGCTCCGGCAGCAGCGCCTGCAACCTCACCCGCTCCCTCTGCCACAGAGACCCCTACGGTGCCCTGCCCCTCCTGCGGCAACCCGCTCGTTCCCGGAGCAACCTACTGCCCACACTGCGGCAAGCTCCTGTCGCCCTGAGGTGCCCCGGCTCCGCAAGACCTTTCCAGGCCGAGAATCCCTCAAGATCGGGGCATCGTTTCAAGGGGGGCTTCCCGAAAGGTCCGGAACCTTCACCTGTGTAGAGGTCGTACCGCCCGACCCGGGGTCGAAGCGTCCTCTATGCCGGATAGGCCTCCTGCTGGCCCCGCAGTAGCCGGCGCGTTGTTGGACGCTCTTTCCGGGCAAACGGTTGCCCCAGGTACAGCAAGAGATAGAACACCCAAGGGGTCACTGGATGCTCTTCATCTTCCCCTAGGCCGGATTTGCCAGGAATCGGTAGCCGGTGTATCATACCCATCGCCGTAAGTCCGTGCCGGAAACAAACCCTACACGAGGAGGGGTGCCGTCATGCAACTGGCTCGAAAACTGGAGAACCTTCCTCCTTACCTGATGGCCGAAGCGAACCGCCGCATTGCGGCCAAGCAGGCACAGGGGATCGACGTGATCAACCTCGGCATCGGGAATCCGGACCTCCCGACGCCGGAGTGGGTCGTGGAAGCGTTGTGCCGCGCGGTACAGGACCCGCGCAACCATGGCTACCCGAACTACTACGGCATCCCGGAGTTGCGGGGCGCTTTCGCCCGGTACTATGCCCGGCGCTTCGGGGTAGAGCTCGATCCGGCGCGCGAGGTGGTCCCCCTGATCGGGAGCAAGGAAGGGCTCGTACATCTGACGAACGTCCTGTGTAACCCGGGCGACATCGTGCTGGTCCCCGACCCGGCCTACCCGGTGTACCGGATCGCGGCGATCCTGGCAGGAGCGGACGTCTACCCGGTACCGCTCCTCGAGGAGAACGGGTACCTTCCAGACCTCGACGCCATCCCGGAGTGGATCGCGCGGCGGGCGCGGTTGCTCTGGCTGAACTACCCCAACAACCCCACGGCGGCAGTAGCCGACACGGCGTTCTTCGCACGCGCCGTCGAGTTCGCCCGACGTTACAACCTCGTGGTAGCCCACGACAACGCGTACGCGGACGTCGCCTTCGATGGGTACCGTCCCCCGAGCTTGCTCGAGGTCCCCGGTGCTAAGGATGTAGGGGTCGAGTTCTACTCCTTGTCGAAGACGTTCAACATGGCCGGGTGGCGGGTGGGCGCCGTCGTAGGAAACGCCGAGGTCGTGCAGGCGGTCGCGCGCGTCAAAACGAACGTCGACAGCGGCATCTTCACCCCGATCCAGCTGGCCGCCGTAGCCGCGCTCGAGAGCGATCCGGAATGGATCCAGCAGCGCAACCTGATCTACCAGCGGCGCCGCGATCGTGTGATGGCGGCGCTGGAGGCCGCCGCGATCCAGGCTCAGAAACCCCGGGCCGGCCTCTACGTCTGGGGCCGTGTGTCCGGCAATTCGAGCTCGATGGACTTTTGCCTGCAGCTGCTGGAGAAAACGGGCGTCTGGGTCACCCCGGGGAGCGGCTTTGGCGAGCGCGGGGAAGGCTATTTCCGCCTGGCACTGACCGAACCGGACGACCGGCTCGAAGAAGCGGTGCGCCGGCTGGCGTCTTTCCGTAGCTAGCCCGGATGGGTGGGAAGGCAGGCTCTAGACCTGCCCTCTTGGACTCTCGGGTCGCGACAAGAGCGTCCTCACCTCAGGGAAGAGAAGGAGTTTGGGGGCGGGCGGCTTCGACGCCTGCCTCCAAACTGGCCGTGCTCTTTTCCCCTTCCGAACAGCGACCGGGAAAGGGAAGTGTAGTGGGGGTAAGGGTCGCGGCAGAGACCCTCTCGTAACTCGTTTTTGAGCATCGGCCAGCCGCAGGTTGACAGTTGTGGTATAATAGACTTGCTTCACCCCGGCGCAATCGCCTGTTTCGGACACGTGAGAATCGAGCCACGAGGAGGTGAACGGCACCCAACCAGGACACCGCGTGTCTGACCGCATTCCCCACTTGCCCGAGCAGTTCCTGATGGGCTAGCCCCCCCTTGGGATTTCGCACCCCGGGAGTGTGGATAGACAATCGTGCAGGGAAGCGAGGCTTACCGATGCGAAAAGCAGCGGTGCTGCTTGCATTTCTCGTTCTCCTCACAGGTTTCATCGGTCCGGCCGCACTGGCCCAAGGACCCCTGCCGCCCCCAGAAGGTGTTTCCCTGAGTGCCCCGGAGGGCCAGGGGAGCGTAGCTCCCGAAAGCCTCTCCGGATCCTTCGTCGTCTTTGACCCCTCGGTCGGCGGCGACACCTGCTTCATCCCCGGTGCTCCTCAGACGTTCTGCTTCCGCGCCGAATCGTTCACCAACGACTGGGAGTACGTCTACAACGTCTGGGAGCGCTTCCCCAGCGATTGGGTGGTCAACAATGTCTTCGTCCTCGGTACACCTTCGTGTACCAGCGGTTCCTGGGGCACTTTTTCCTGGTCGTTCGAGACCGCTCCGTACGAGGTCAACATCTACCACCCACGCTACCAGGCCTCTACCGACCACTGCGTTGCCTACTACTGCTTCGAGGTCACGTCCGGAACCGGTGCCCCTGACGCGCTCGAGTCGTGGTACTGGGACGGCGACGAATACGGGAATCCACCGCACGCGCCGTGCAGCAACGACCAGTACACGCCGCCCAGCATGGCCGGCGAGCCCTGCGACGAGTGGATCCACCCCCAGGCGGCCATCCCACCCTGCGTCCTGCCGCCCGTGATGCTGACCCCTTACCAGATCGAGCTCCCGGGATGTGCCTGCGAACCGCAGCAGCACACGCTCACGGTGTGGAACAACGCCGGCTATGACACGACCATCGATCTCTCGTACACCGTCGTTTCCGGAGCCGGCAACTGCAGTGGGCCCGCGTCCGTCTTTGTACCCGATGGGACGAACCTGGACATCACTGTCGAGTTCTACCCGATGGGCTCGCCCGGGGACACCGTGGTATGCGAAGTCTATGCTGAGGACGCATCCAACCCCGCCAACAACGATGTCTCTCAAATCGTCAAGCACCTCGTCTCCGGATACCTCGACCCGGCCGGTTGGCAGCCGGAAAATGTCACCGGCGCGACGCCCCAGCAGTGGGCGGCCGGTGCCGTGGGCACCAACCCGGCCGCTGGCGGACCTGTGGGCTACTATGTCGGCGGGCTGGACCAGACGGGTGCCTTGAACCCCCACCTGCAGATGTACGACCCCGCTACGGACACCTGGACGCAGCTGGCGGATATGCCGAACCCGCGCTTCAGTCCGGTGGCCGGGTGGATCGGCGACCTGCTGTACGTGGCCGGCGGGTATGACGCGGGCTTTGCTGCGACAAACGACCTGCGGGTCTACAACCCCGCCACGAACACCTGGGACAACACGACCTACCCCGATATGCCAAACGCCCGCGGGGGCGGAGCGGGAGGCGTAGGTACCTGCTCCACCGGTACGGGGGAGTGCCTCTTCCATGTCGGAGGCGGGCCAGATGGCTCGTTCGCCAACACCACTCTGGAAACCTGGGAGTACAACCCGTCCACGAACGCCTGGACCCAGCTGGACAACAAGCCGGCCGGTTCCTCGCCGAACGGCTTTATCCTGGGCGCGGGCGTAGGGTGCATGGGCTACGTGTATGTCGGTGGCGACTACCGCGGCTTCCACGAGTTCTACCGCCTGGACGCCACGCAGCCCTCCGGCTCCCAGTGGGCTCAGATGGCAAACATACCACCTCAGGCAGGGGCCATGACCCCGGCGCTGGTTTGCAAGGAGGAGTGGGGCAAGATCCTCCTCATCGGCGGCGACCCGGACGGCTACTGGGGCAACTACAACAACACCGTCTACGTCTACGACATCGCTTCCGATACCTGGGAAGGGCCACTGCCCCAGACGCTGAACGTGGCACAACTCGGCTCGGTAGCGCTGCATATGTACGACAAAGTGTGGACGTTCGGCGGAACGATCGGCTCCTACGCCATTACGCCACCGCCCCACGAGTCGCTCCAGCAGATCTCTTGCGCGCCGTGCGGGGCAATCTCCGCGCAGAAAGACGCTCCTCCAATCGCCGGGCACGGAGACATCATCCCCTACACCATCACCATCGCTGCGCCCAGCCTGGAGCCGGGTATGTTCATGACCGACGTGCTCCCTGTGGGCGTCGAGTACGCCGGCAACTTGACCTTCACGGCGGGATACGCCTGGTACGACCCGGGGGATAATGCCGTCTACTGGACCTACAGCGGCCGCGGAGAAAAGGCGTCCACTCCTCCGGCTCCGCGCGCAACGGGAACACCGGGCGATGCCAGGGAAGTGGCAAGCGGGAAGGTCGAGGCGGCAGCTCCAGCCGCGCAAGGGCCTGTCCCCACCTTTGACTACCCCCAGGCCGTCCTCTGGGACAACGGCCCGCTGGTGACCCACCCCGGTGGCTGCGGCACCACCGACGCCAGCCGCCTGCAGACCTCCCTCTCGATGAACACGTTGGGCTTCGGCCACCAGTTCATGTACGGCTACCGCATGTCCGACGACTTTGAGATCACCGACCCCGCCGGCTGGGACATCGACACCATCACCTTCTTCGCCTACCAGACCGGTGCCCCCATGAGCCCCTCCCCCATCACCGGCGTCTACCTGCAGATCTGGGACGGCCCGCCCTGGGCCGGCGGCAGCGTCGTCTGGGGCGACCTCACTACCAACCGGCTCCTCTCCTCCACCTTCAGCGGCATCCAGCGGGATAGCGAGACCTCCCCCTGCGCGAACAACCGCTACATCTTCGCCAACGTGGCAGAGGTAGGGACCCACCTGCCGCCCG
>JBDOIE010000039.1:0-63908 GCA_041082245.1 Chloroflexia bacterium | reverse complement strand
AGAGGAGAAGCAGCGACGGCAGTCCGAAACGCTGCCAGATCAGCCGGCCGGCCAGGAAGAGGAGAAAGATCGCGGCGGTGATGTAGGCCGTTTCCTTGGCACAGAAGTGCAGGCAGGATGCCAGGACCGCACCGTACAGCCATCCGTCGCGCCGCTCCCCGAGGTAACGGACGATGCAGATGAACAGGAAAAGGGACCAGAAACCGCCGAACACATCGTTGCGGTCGAACCGCGCGAAGTAGAGGAACGTGGGCGAAATCAGCAGGAGCAGGGAGGCAAGCAGCGCTCCCCAGCGGCCGATGTAGCGGCGCAAGAGCACCGGCAGCATCACCGTGCCGATGCCGAAGAGTACCCCGGGCAGGCGAGCCGTAATGTCGCTATCGCCGAACAGGGTAAAGGAAAGCGCTCCGGCGTGGTAGATGAAGGGGCCGTGATAGACCGCGTTGTGGACGTAGCCGGCCCCCTGGTAGATGTTCCAGCCCCCGATCGCATGGATTCCTTCGTCGTGGTGCATCGCCTGGGAATCAAGCACGGCGAAGCGCGAAGCCGCGGCGAGAATGAGGATCACGACGTAAAGCACCGTCTCCACCGTCGGGCCCGGCCGGGATCTCACCCCGGCAAGGGGGCGCTGCGAGGTCGCCTCTGGGGTTGCCATCGTGTCGGGCATCCTGGATCCCCGCTCTTTGGCCGCCGTGAAACCGCTAACCGGGAGGCCATTATACTCTAACCCTTGTCAGGGGGCAAAAGACCCCGGTGGAAGATAATAGGGGCGCTATCCTCTGCTCTACCGCTTTCCTGGAACGCCGAAGCGAACGGAAGTCACCGTGGCTCTCGGTATGCGGTGGCCTTCCCGCCGATCGTGGCACAGGCCGGGCAGGCAGGGGGATTTCCCTAACCTGCCCAGCCCCGCTTTGAACGAAAATCGCTGCGCTCGGCTCGCCACCACGGGACAGATCGTTAGAAACCGGACGGGTGCGGGCCACTCTTGTAGGAACCGGGCGGCCTCGACCTGGCGCGTTCCGGGTGTGAAGGCAGGGCTTCTCAATCATCCTGCACCGGCTTGCCACGAAAGCCCACGCGGCAGTAGGGCAACTCCGCAGGAGTTGCCCTACACTGTCCCTCTTGCTCATCTCGAACGCCGGCTCCACACGCAGGCGAACGAACAGAGGTGCCCTCCCGTGGGAAGTCACCTACGAAAATGGCCCAACCGGACGACTCGAACGGTTGCCAGCGTCTGCGGGCTGTGTTATACTCAAATAAAGCGTGTGAGGAAAAGTACATGTCCGGCCCGTTGCAAAGCGAAAGCCCGGCGGAGGAGTGCGATCTCCTCGCCGAGGCAGAGGCGCTGGCAGAACGCTTCTGCGAGGAGTTGCGCGCTCTCCTGGAGGAGGCGAGCGAAGAACGGCGCGCCCTGGAAGCGGAAGCTCGGCGTCTGGGCCGTCTGCGCGACGAAGTCGAGGTGCGCTTGCGGCTGGCCCGGGGCGGGGAAGGGATCGGGGACGAGACCACGCTCGAGGCGGAGTACAATGGGCTCCGCGATGCCGAAGGGCGCATCCGCCAGGCGTTAGGAGAGGCCGAGGAGCGGGAACGGCGGCTCGAGCTGTTGCTGCGCCACGTGCAGATGAGCGCCCGTTCGCTTTGTGCGCCGCAGGCCGGCCAGCCGTACGATCCCTGGGAGATGGCGCTGCGGTCGCAGGCACTCTATGGGCGGGAGGAAGAGCGAAACGCCCTGGCGCGCGAGGTGCACGACGGGCCGGCCCAGTTGCTGGCATCCCTGGCGCTGGGACTGGAGCAGCTGCAAGGGGATCTTCCTGCGGGCGAGAAAGCCGCACAGGAAGCAGTGGCGCGCCTGGTGCGGGACGTGCGGCTGGGACTTCAGGAGGTGCGCCGCCTGATCTACGAACTGCGTCCCTCGCCGCTTTCCGGGGAGGCGCTCGGCAAGCAGATCGAGCGCTATGTCCGCGACCTGGAGGCGGCTTACGGAACCGTGGTAGAGTTGCGCTGGGCGGCCCCGCCGCGCGAACTTACCGAGGAAGAGAAGGTCGCCGTATACCGGATCGTCCAGGAGGCGCTGCGGAACGCCCATCGCCACGCGCGGGCCAGCCGCATTGCGGTGGAAGCCTTTACGGGACCGACCGGGTGGACGGTGCAGGTTGTGGACAACGGGATCGGTCTGGATGTGGACCTCCTTTGGCAACAGCAAGATCACTGGGGGATACGCGGGATGCGCGAACGGGCGCAGCTGATCGCCGCACAGTTGCGTATCGAAAGCCGGCCCGGCGAGGGGACCGCAGTGATCCTCCACCTTCCTGTTGTGCCCGGCGGACCCGAGGGGGGATGAGATGGTTCGAGGGAGCGAAGCGCTGACCGTACTGATCGTGGACGACCACCCGCTGTTCCGCCAGGGCGTGCGGGCGGTGCTGGAACGGGAACCCGACCTCCGGGTGGTGGGCGAGGCCGGGGACGGGCAGGAAGCGATCCGGCTCGCCGAGGAGCTAGCGCCGGACGTCGTACTGATCGACATCAGCCTGCCCGGGCTGAACGGCCTGGAGGTCGCCCGGGTGATCAAGCGGCGGCAGCCCCAGGCGAGCCTGATCGTACTCACGGTGTACGAAGACGATGAGCAGCTGTTCAACGCGATCAAAGCCGGCGCCTCTGCCTACTTCTCCAAGGACATCCAGCCTCAGCAGCTCGTACAGGTGATCCGGGAAGTCGGCCGGGGCACCTACCTGATCGACGAGCACGTGTTCGGGAAGCCCCACATTGCGGCCCGGGTGCTCCATCAGTTCCGCGAGCTGGCAGCAGCGGAGGAGGAGCTGGGATCCCTCTTTTCGCCCTTGACGAGCCGGGAGATCGAGATCCTCGATTGCATGGCGCAGGGGTTGTCGAACAAGGAGATCGCTGACCGCCTCTACATCAGCAGCCAGACGGTAAAAAACCATGTGACCGCGATCCTGCGCAAGTTGCAGGTGAACGACCGCACGTCCGCGGTCATCTATGCCCTTCGCCGCGGCTGGATCCGGGTCGCGGCACCAGGTCCGGCGGAGACTTCCCCGCGCAGCGAAGCCGGGGATGAGCGGGCAACAGCCTAGTCAAGGAGGGTTCCATGCTGGTCATTGCCGAGAACATCCAGATCCGCGCTGTCCGGGTGCAGCAGGCCATCGAGAACCGTGATGGGGCGTTCTTCCAGGACCTGGCCCGGCGGATGGTGGCCGCCGGGGCACATGTGATCGATCTGAACATCGGTCCGCGGAAGAAGGACGGCCCCGAGGTCATGACCTGGCTGGCCAGTACGATCGCCGAAGCCGTGGAGGTGCCGCTTTCCTTCGATACCACGAACCTGGATGCGATCGAGGCCGGCCTGAAGGCGGTCCCCGGCCGCAGGCATATCCTCAACCCGGGCTCGATCGCCGGGAACCCCGAACGGACAGAGCGCGTCTTCTCCCTGGCCGTAGAGCACGGGGCGGGGGTGGTCGCGCTCACCCTGGAACAGAGCGGCATGCCGGCCAATGCGGATGCCCGGATCAACATCGCGATGGAGCACCTGATCCCGGCGGCCCAGCAGTACGGCCTCCCGATGGAAGACCTCTACATCGACCCCGTGGTGCTCACGGTGAAAGGGATGCAGGAGCACCCGAAGGAGGTGGTGGAGGCGGTGCGGGCCTGCAAGTTCCTGTGCGAGCCGGCCCCGCGTACGACCTGCGGGCTTTCCAACGTGTCGAACGGTGTTCCCCACGAGAACCGCAGTCTGATCAACCGCACGTTCCTGGTTATGCTCCTCGCGGCCGGCCTCGATTCGGCGATCTGCGATCCGTTCGACCGGCAGCTTATGGAATGGCTGCGGATCGTCGAGCAGCGCGATGACAGCACACCGGTGGGACGGGTGCTGTTGCGCTTGTACGATGCAGTGCAGAACATGGGCGAGTTCGGCCCTGAAGATGTGGATCTGTCCGACCCCGCGCAGGCCGAGATCTACAAGACGGTGCGGGTGCTGCGGAACGAAGTGATTTTTGCGGACGACTACCTGCGCTTCTAAGGGGGAAGCAGCTTGGACCGTGAAGCGGTAGCCCAGCGCATCGTCGCCCGCGTCCAGGAGGGGCGGTTGCCATGTGCAGAAGCGTTCGCCCTGGCCGCGGAGCTCCGGCTCCCGCCGGCTGAGGTAGCGCTGGCCGCGGAAGCGCTGGGCTACCGCATCGGTCGGTGTCAGCTGGGCCTTTTCGGCGGCCCAAGGGAGGAAACCCCGGCTCCCGCGGTGTTGCCCGAGTTACGCGAGCAGATCCGGGCGCACCTGGAGGAAGGGAAACTTCCTTGCCCGGTGGCCTGGGAGATCGCACGGAAGCTGGGGGTAGAACGGATCACCGTAGGACGGGCGGCGGATGCCCTGGGGGTGCGCATCAGCCGCTGTATGCTGGGATGTTTCCCCTAGCGGTCGCGGTCTAAGAGGAGCGCTCGACCACGCGCCGGGCAATTTCCTCCAGTGGCGCACGGCGTTCCGGATCGGCGACCGTGCGCAGGTGGGCCAGGGCTTCTTCGGAATAGCGTAGGGCTTCTTCGCGGGCCCGGCGGGGTCCGGAAGACTTCTGCACACGCTGTAGCACCGCCGCGAACTCGTCCTCGGAAAAGGGTTCCCCAAAGCGGGCGATGGCACGGCGAAGGAAGCCGTCTGCATCGTCGTGAGCCACAGCATAGATAAGGGGCAGGGTGATCAGGCCGCGGCGGAGGTCTCCGCCGGCTGGCTTTCCCAACACACGTTCGTCCCCGACATAGTCCAGTACATCGTCGACGATCTGGAACGCCATACCCAGCGCGTAGCCGAACGCGCCCATCGCGGCTACTGTCTCCTGCCCGGCGCCGCCGCAGATGGCTCCGATGCGCCCTGCCGCGCCAAAGAGGGAAGCGGTCTTGCGGCCGATCTTGAAGCGGTAGCTCTCGAGCGCCGCCTCGAGCGGTTCCACCTCGTCCACGCTGCTGATTTCGCCTTCGCAGATCGCCACCGCCGCTTCGGCGATCTCTTCCAGCACGCGGATGTTGCCCGTAAGCGTGATGGCGCGTGCGGCCAGGGCAAACAAATAGTCGCCGACCAGAACCGCGGCATCGTGGTGCCATTTTTCGTGGATCGTCGGCCGGCCGCGTCGATGGGGCGATTGATCGATCAGGTCGTCGTGGACCAGGCTGGCCGCATGGACCAGCTCGACCGCGGCTGCGGCGTAGATCGTCGTGGGAACGAATGCGCCTCCGGCCAGCTCGGCGGCTCGGAAGACCAGCGCGGCACGCAGCCGTTTCCCACCGGCGGAAAGGAGATGCCGGGCCGGCTGGGACAGCCATAGTACCGGGGACTCGACCAGCCCCTGCATATAGCGCTCGAGGCGGGCCATCGCCTCGTCGAAGCCGATCGGAGCGTCCGCCCCTGTCATATCCCCAGCCCCTAGGGCATCACGGCCACTGTGCGGGCGGCGCTCCAGAGGCGTTCCAGCTGGTAGTGGTCCCGCTGCGCCAGACTAAAGATGTGGAGCACCACGGAACCAAAGTCCATCAGGATCCACCCGCTTTCTGCCGTGCCCTCGATGCGCCGTGGAGGCGCCTGTTCCTGCTCCGTCTTGTCGAGCACTTCGTCCGCGATCGCCTGCAGTTGCCGTTCACTGTCGCCGCTGCAGATGAGGAAGTAGTCGGCGATCAGGGAAATCCCCCGGAGGTCCAGCAACACGATGCGGCTGGCCTTTTTGCCAGCCACCCACTCCATCAATCGGTTGGCGAGTTCCCGAGGTTCTATGGTTTGCCTCCTTAGACGCCTTCGAACGCGCCCATAGCTGTTTCTCCGCGGATTATACACCAAAGGGAAAGCGCGGGCAACTGCGACTTGCTGTGCCTTTCATCGTGTAGTACAATAACGCGGCGAGCGTGCCGAATGGAGGCCGCTCTAAGGAGGTGACGATGGATCCAGTGCCGGCCGATCTTTCCCTGGAAGAAGCCTGGAAACTCGCGATCCAGCGCGAGAGGGAGGCGCAGCAGTTGTACCGTACGCTCGCCGAGCGGGTCGCGAGCCCGGAAGCCCGTGCCCTGTTCGGTTTCCTCTTGGAGCAGGAACAGGAACACGAGCGGCGGCTTCAGGACGAATTCGATCGCGCTTTTGCGCAGGAGTGGTAGCCGCCCTTGGGGCGAGAACCGATGACGGGGCAGGAACTGGAGGCGCTACTGGAGCAAGGGGAAGGGGAGGCGCTCGTCTGTCTTCCCGCGCGGAGCCGGCGGAGCACCCTGGGTGAGGCGCTGGTGGCGCTGGCGAACACCCGAGGAGGCTACCTGGTGCTGGGCGCGCGCCGCATCCGGGGCCGGCTCGAAGGGGTTTCCGCACCGGAGGAGGCGCGCCGGGCATTGCTGGAAGCCGCCCGTGGCTGCAGCCCTCCGCTCGCGCTGCCGACTCCGGAGGCGGTGGCCGTGGGCGAGACCGTGCTGGTCGTCGCGCGTGTGCCCGCCGACCTTGCCCACGTTTACCACTGGGAGGGCCGCTACCTGCACCGCGTGGGCGGAGCGACGCTTCCTCTGGAGCCCGAAGAGCTCCGTAGCCTTCTTCTGGAACGGAGCCCGGAGGGTTTCGAGGGGCTGATTCCCCCCGGCGCTACTCTGCAGCACCTGGACCTGGAGCAGGTGCGAGCGTGCCTGCCTGTGCAGGAGCGCGCCAGTCACGACCCCTGGGGCTGGCTGCAGGAACGGGGGTGCCTGCGGGAAGTCGAGGGCGTCCTGTACCCTACCTATGCCGGATTGCTCCTCTTCGGCCGGGATCCGCAGGCATTCCTGCCCCAGGCGCGCATCCTCCTGGTGCACCGGGCGAGCGAGGAGAATCTCCTTTATTCCGAGGAAGCTGCCGGCCCGCTCCCGCAACAGATCCGCAGGGCGGAGGCGTTCCTCGTCGAGCGGATGCACCGGGGCCGGATGTGGGTAGGCGATGAGCGCGTGGACGTGCCGGAGTACCCGGTGGAAGCGGTGCGGGAAGCGCTCGTCAACGCGGTTGTGCACCGGGATTACAGCCGGCAGGGCGAGGAGATCCGGGTGACCATGTTCCCCGATCGCATCGAGATCGAGAGTCCAGGGCGGATTCCAGGTTCCCAGCGGCCGGAGAGTCTGGCCCGCCATCTGCGCAACCCGCGTATTGCCCGCGTGCTGGGCGAGATGGGATGGCTAACAGGGATCGGCGCCGGGGTCGCACGGATGCGTTTGCTGATGGAAGAGGCGCATCTCCCATCCCCGGAATGGCACGAGACCGAGACGGGCGTGCGGCTGATCCTCCGCGGGCCAAAGGGGGTGCCGCTGAGCGCCTTCGTGACGGACCCCGAGTCGCTCGCACGGCTGGGGCTGAACGAACGTCAGGTGCAGATCGTGCTCGGCCTGAGCGAGCGCGGCCGGCTGACGAGCCGGGAATGCCAGGAGCTGTGTCCGCAGGTGAGTGCGGAGACGCTCCGGCGGGACCTCGCGGACCTGATCACGCGCGGCCTGATCCTGAAGGTCGGAGAGAGCCGGGCGACTTATTACATCCTGCGGTGAAGCAAAGGCGGGGTGGTGTATGGTGAGAAGAGGCGTATTCTTCCTGCTGATTGTGCTGCTGCTCTTGTCCGGGTGTGCCGCTGGGGGGCTGAAGAAGGGGGATCCGGCGCCGGAACTTGTGCTGGAGGATCTGGACGGACAGATGGTGCAGCTCAGCGATTACCGTGGCCGGCCGGTGTTGATCAACTTCTGGGCATCCTGGTGCGCGCCTTGTCGCGAGGAGATGCCCGAGTTGCAGAAGGTGTTCGCCGCGCAGGGGGACGACGGACTGATGATCCTTGCGGTGAACACGACCTTCCAGGACCGCATCGCGGATGTGGAACGCATGCGCGAAGATCTGGGCCTGACCTTCCCGATCCTGCTGGACCGGGACGGAAAGGCGGCAGCCGTGTATCGGGCGAGCGCCTGGCCGACGAGCGTCTTTGTCGACCGGCAAGGGCGCATCCACCTCGTGCAGATCGGCCCGATGACCCGGCGCTTTGTCGAGAGCGTGCTCAAGGAGATCCAGTAGGGAAGAAGAGTTCCTCCAGTACCTGCCGTACCTCGCGGAGGGTGAGCCACTTCCCCAGGTACGCCCCGTCGAGCGAAATTTCAAAGTGCAGATGGGTTCCTGCTTTTGACCCCTCCGCTCCCTCGGAAGTGCCAGAGTTCCCCGCATATCCGATGACCTGTCCCTGCTGCACGACCGTTCCGGTCACGACCTCGTCCGCGATGCCCGAGAGATGGACATAGCGTGTAACGAGGCCGTTCCCGTGGTCGAGCCACACCTGGCGGCCGCGGAGGCGGTCTAGGATTTCCGGGGGCGTGCGGTGCAGCCGAACGCATTCGGCGATGAGCGTTTCCCACTCGGCGAGCGTCATCTCCTGGTAGTCGCGATCGGCGCGGATCACCCGGCCGGTGGCGACGGCAAGCACCGGTGTCCCGTACGGGATCTCCACGCCGGCCGTGCCCCCGTACAAATCCAGGCCCTGGTGAATCCCGAAACGGTAGACTCGGGGGCTTCCGGGAAGGAGCGAATCGCGCTCCGGGATGTAGCGTAGGCCGGCGATCGGAGGGATAAAAGGCCCGAGGGCAAGGAGTCGGGACAGGTTGTCCGGTCGTCCTTCGGCGGGCGGTCCTTCTGCGCCGGGGACCTGGTGAACTTGTCCGTAGCCCGGGTAGACGAAAAGCGCTCCCGGGGTGCTCACGTAGAGGCGGCCCTCCCAGGGGAAAACGGCGCGCATCTCGATCGTCTCATCCATGACAGCAAAGGTTGCCAGGGGAGCACCGGAGAGGCGATCGAGCGCGAGCAGGCGATGCCCACCGCGGTCGATGGTCCAGATGGGGCCGGAGCCGTCCGGGGAAAGGTAGAGGAAGGAAGGGTCCTCGAGTTGCGGGGCGAAGGCCGGATCGGGCGCTGGAGGCGTGCCGGTGAAGCGAACCAGGCCGGCCGGCCCGTCCAGGCCTGGACGAAGAAGCACATAGACGTCGCCGTCGACGCCCAGCCCGATGCCCCGCGAGAGTTGCGGGCTGCCTTCGCTGGGGAGGTACCCTTCGGGCGCGCCCTCGCCGTACGGGTAGCGCCAGACCTGGCGGTAAGAAGTGTCCAGGAGGTAGAGGCGTGCGTTGTAGGCGGCCAGGGCAGGAAAAACGGGGTTCGGAGAGGTGCGACGCTGGTCCAGGGCCCGCTCCACCGTCCACCCTCCCGTCGCGGGATCGAAACCGTAGACGTCCCCTCGCTTGTCCAGCAGGAACAAGCGCTCCCCGTCTGTGGTCAGCGCGATCAGTTCTCCGAGCAGGAAACCGTCGACTTGTCCGGAAGCCGGGTAGAGGCGGGAAGCAGGGGTGTCGCCCTGGAGGGGCAGCGCGACGAGTTCCCCGGCATCGATCAGGTAGGCGACCCCATCCACGACCGCGAGCCCGTGCGGGTGAAAGAGCGCGCCCGATTCGTAGCGGTCGGTGTTGTGCTCGTCCAGTGTGACTGTTCCGGTGAGGACCGATGGAAGCGTGGGGATCGGGGTCGCTGTGGGGAGCGGCGTAGCGGTCGGGGCCGGGGAAACGGTGGGAGCCGCGGTGGGGTGTGTTGGGGGAGAAGTGGGTACGGACCGCGTCGGTGTGTGGCACGCTCCAAGGAGAAGGAAAACGAGGCCGAGCGGCACCGCTACCCTGAGCTGGCGTAGAGTCGCGCTCATGCGCGCTCCCCGCCCGCAACGAGATAGTAGGTCATGCTCTCCAGGGCGGCCAGGGGATCCATCTGACGCACCCACACCCCCTCCGGCACCTTCAGGGTCACCGGGGCGTAGTTCAGGATCGCGCGCACCCCGGCGCGGATCAGGAGGTCCGTCACCTCCTGGGCCTTGTCCGGCGGCACGGCCAGGAGGGCGATGCGGATGCCCAGTCGAGGGATCACTTCCCCGATCTCCGAGTCGTCGTGGATGGTCAGTCCCTGCACGGTGGTGCCTACCTTGCGCGGGTCCGTATCGAATACGGCGACGATACGAAAGCCTTCTTCAGGGAAGCCCTGGTAGTGGAGCAGCGCGTGTCCCAGGTTTCCCAGACCGACAAGGGCCATCGGCCAGGTGCGATCCACACCCAGGATGCGGCGGAGTTGCTCCAGGAGGGCGTGCACGTTGTAGCCGATGCCTTGCTTGCCAAAGCCGCCGAAGTAGGAGAGGTCCTTGCGGATCTGGGCTGCCGTCAGGTTCAGCATCTCGCCCAGAGCCTGGGAGGAGACAACGTCGATCCCCCGGTCGCGACAGGAACAGAGCGCTCGGTAATACTGGGTCAGGCGGCGGACGGCGACATCGGGCACGGACCGCAGGCTCATCACGTCCTCCTTCAGATGGCACACCCGGCGTTGGGAAGGCGCCGGGTTCGGTTTCAGAAGGAACCGGTAGCCCCAGATCGCAGGCTGCCGGGATGGCTGCAATATAGCGGAAAATGTCACGATTGTCAAGCAGTTGACAGAAAACTTCGAATCGGGTATCCTAAAGAGGGGTTACGCTGCGAAGGAGCGTACGCGTGGGCCAGCGTCGCAGGCTTTTTCTCTTTTTGGGGTGGGCCGTAGCAGGCGGAGCGCTGTTGCTCTGGCTCGGTGGAGGCCGCCCGGCAGCGGCAGAGCGCAGGCAGATGGGCCGTGGGCAGGGAGGTGCTCCGATCCTGGCACAGGACCTCACCCTGGAAGCTGCCGACCTGGCGCGGGGGCAGACGAAAGGGCCTCTGGCGAAGGATGCCGGCCTGGTGCTCGTGCTTCCCGCCACTGCGGTCTATACTTCCCCGGTGCTGCTAGCCCCGTTGCCGTTTTCTGACCTAGGGAGCATCTGGGAAGCCGATCTTCCTCCTGGCACTTCTCTCCTTCTGGAAGTGCGCACGAGTCCGGATGTCCAGGGGGATCGGTGGACCCCTTGGCAGGCCATCGAAGAAGAGGATGATGCACCGGCGATGCCCTATGGGTTGCACGCTGGGAAGTTGCTCTTTGTTCCGCAGCGCGACGGGGTGCATCGGCGGCTACAGTTTCGCTTTTCGTTTTCCTCCACCCAGGTGGGAGCGCGCCCTGCCCTCCGCAAGCTGAGCTTCACCTTCATCGATGCGCGTGCGGGGCCAAGCACGCACGCGATCATGGAGAAGCTGGGCCCGCAGCCGAAGGGGCCGGCCCTGGATCGACCGCGCGTCATCCGGCGCGAGGAGTGGGGATGCCCGGACGGCGCGCAGAGCCCGCGCTGGCCGCCGGAGTACGCCCCGGTGACCCATGTGATCGTGCACCACACGGTGACCCCGAACGACGACGTGGACTGGGCGGCACGCGTGCGGGCGATCTGGTACTACCATACCTACACCCGCGGCTGGGGCGACATCGGATACAACTACCTGGTCGACCCGCTGGGAAACATCTACGAGGGACGGGCGGGGGGAGAAGATGTTGTGGGCGGGCACGCCCGGGAGTACAATCGCGGGACGATGGGCGTGGCCTGCCTGGGAACCTACGGGCGCGCGGCGCCGCCTGCGGCGCTGGAGAAGAGCCTGGTTGCGCTCCTTTCCTGGAAAGCAGTGGAGCGCGGGATCGACCCGCTCGGGCAGGGGTTCAACGGCCACAAGGTATATCCGAACATCGCCGGACACCGGGATGTCGGGCAGACCGCCTGCCCGGGGGATGCGCTCTACGCGCGACTTCCGGCGATCCGGGAAGCGGTGCAGGCGCAGATCCAGGGACAGGAGGAAGGGATCATCGTCGAGGAGCTCGATCCGGGGTTCCAGCGTAACGAAGCCTACTGGCACGACGGATGCGGCCGGCAGGGCCACTCCTGGTGGACGCATACGGTTACTGACCCCGCGCTTTCTGCGAACTGGGCGACATGGCGGCCGGAGCTACCCCGGAGCGGCTGGTACGAAGTCCTCGCCTACGTGCCGTCCTGTAGTGGTGAAGGGATACCGGAGTACACCCGTGACGCGCGCTACCGAATCTACTACCGCGGTGGAGGAACGCTGGTCTCGGTCGACCAGCGGGCACAGCGCGGTCGGTGGGTTTCGCTCGGGACCTATCCCTTCTCCCGGGGAACGTCGGGGTACGTCTACCTGGACGACATTGCGGGGGACCAGTGGCGGGCGCTCTGGTACGATGCACTGGCGTGGGTGCTGCGGATCCCGCTGGAGGAAGAGCCGCCCGTCCCCACCGGGCTGCGGCCGGAGGACGGCGCCTGGCTGAACCGTCGGGAGATTACCCTGACCTGGACCGTTGCGCCCACGGCCACGGTGGACGGCTTCCAGCTCGTGGTGGCGAGGGATCCGGCGCTGCGCTCGCGGCTGATCGACGTGAACGTGCAAGAGGCCGAGTACCATCTGGCGCTCGTTCGGGACGAGCCCGCGCTCTACTGGACCGTACGGGCGCGGCAGGGGAACCGCTACGGGCCATTCGCCCCCACGCGCCGGTTTGGTGTGGACAGCGAACCGCCCTGGGTGCGGGTGGTAGGGTTCTGCCGAACGTCGAGCGGGGTCCTGCTGCGCTGGACGGGCGGGGATGCTGCAAGCGGACTTGCGGCGTACGTGGTCCAGTCGCGCGATGGGCCGGGCAGTGCCTGGAGGGATCTTGGGGTGGACCCCGCCGCGACGTCCGCTACTGTGGAAGTGCCGGCCGGCGCGGTGCGCGAGTTCCGTATCCTGGCGCGGGATCGTGCGGGCAACGTGGGGGAAGCCCCGGGTGGCGGGAACGCGCTTTCGAGCAGCGCGGCGGCGGTGCTCGGCCGGGTCGGCTACCTGCCGCTCGTGCTGGGGCGGCCGGAACGGTTCGCGCCGAGGCCTGTGCCGACGATGGTCCTTCCGACACCGACACCGGTGCCGGCAGGGACCGCTCTGCCCACGGCACCGGACCTGGTGGTGGTCGCGGTGCGCTCGAGCCAGAGTTCGCCCTTCGATTGCGACCGGCCGACAGGGATCGCGGTGGAGGTGCAGAACGTGGGTACGGCGGCGGCCGGCCGGTTCTACCTGGCGTTGGTGGGCGAGGGGCTGGAAGAGTGCCGCTGGTTGAGTCCAGGTCTGTTGCCCGGACAGAGCGCAGAGTATATTTGCCCCACGGTGGTGCTGAACCGGGCGGTTCGGGCTGTGGTGGACGCCGAGGGGATGGTCGCCGAAACGAACGAGGACAACAACGTGCTCGACGCCTGGGTCAGCGTGCTGTTGCTCCCACCCTGTACGCCGACCCCGCACGGCGGGATATGATCCCGCCCGCACGGCGGCGAAACGCCGGCCTGCCTCCAGTGTCCCGACGGTTGGGACGCCATCCCGATGGTCGGGACGCCGTCCCGGTGGCCGGGACGCCGTCCCGGCTACTCCAGGAAACCGCGCAGCTTCTTGCCGTAGTGGGGATGGCGCAGTTTGCGCAGGACCTTGGCTTCGATCTGGCGGATGCGCTCGCGGGTGATGCCGAATTCTTTCCCCACCTCTTCCAGCGTGCGGTAGCGGCCGTCGTTGAGGCCGAAACGCAGCTGGATGATCCGGCGCTCGCGGTCAGGGAGCTTCTGAAGCACCTCGTTGATCTGCTCGCGCAGCAACTGATAGGAAGCCGCGTCGAGGGGTGCCGCGACCCGGTCGTCCTCGATAAAATCTCCCATCCGGCTATCGCCCTCCTTGCCCACGGGCATTTCGAGCGAAACCGGCGTGCGGGAGACCTCGATCACGCGCCGGACCTTTTCCGAGCTGATCCCCATCGCCTGGGCGATCTCGTCGGTAGTCGGCTCGCGTTCCATCTGCTGTTGCAAGCGGTGCGACACCCGTTTCACGCGGTTGATCGTTTCCCCGACGTGCACCGGCAGGCGGATGGTACGACTCTGGTCGGAGATGGAGCGCGTGATCGCCTGCCGGATCCACCAGGTCGCGTAGGTCGAGAATTTGTACCCGCGGGTGTAGTCGAATTTCTCCGTGGCCCGCATCAGGCCGATGTTCCCTTCCTGGATGAGGTCCAGGAAGGACATCCCGCGTCCGATGTACTTCTTGGCGATGCTGACCACGAGGCGCAGGTTGGCCTGGATCAGATGCTGGCGGGCCTCGTCGCCGGCCGCGATGCGCCGCTCGAGCTCCTGCCTTTCCGCCTCGGTGAGCTCGTTTCCGCGCTGCTGCAGCTCCTGATAGGCCTCCTCGCCCTCGCGCAAACGCATGGCCAGCTCGACTTCTTCCTCGGGGGTCAGTAGAGGTACGCGCCCAATTTCGTGCAGGTACAGCCGTACCGGGTCATCGATGCTGATCCCCTCGAGGTCCATCTCCGGCGGGGCCAGCAGGGCCTCTTCCGGAGGAGCTTCCGGCGCAACGGCAGGCTGCTCGGTCCCGTCCAAGACGGGGATACCGAGCTCCTGCAAGGTGCTATAGAGCTCGTCGATCTCATCCAGATGGTACTCGAGGTCGGGAAAGACCTCGAGGATCTCGTCCAGGGTGATCTCCCCCTGGGCCTTTGCGCGTTCGATCAGTTCCTGAACCATAACGACCGCCCCAACGCCTCCGGGCACGCGGCCCGGGTATTCGTTGCCGAAAAGACTTGGTCATTGCTAAACTATGTAAAGATAACACACAAACCAGAAATTGTCAAGCACTGCTGAGAACGAGAATAAAAGAAAAACGGAAAAAAGAAAAAGAAATCTAAAGAATTAGCATCACAAATGGATGGCTAAACCTGTACCTCACCCTCCTTCAAGAGGTATGCCCTCCATCCGATTTGCACTTTTGCCCCCCTTTGGATAAGATAGGGGACAGTTAGCACTCTCCGAGGAAGAGTGCTAAAATTGCGCCCCGAATCCGTTCGGGAGAACTGTCAAAAGGAGGTGCGTCATCATGGAGATTAAGCTCAGGCCGCTCGCGGATCGGGTCGTTGTGAAGCCGATTCCCCGCGAGGAAAAGACCAAGAGTGGCATCATCCTGCCCGACACCGCCGCCAAGGAGAAGCCCCAGGAGGGCACGGTGATCGCCGTGGGACCGGGTCGTCTCCTGGACAACGGAACCCGCGTCCCGATCGATTTGGCTGTCGGTGACCGTGTCCTCTTTGCCAAGTATGCGGGGACCGAGTTCAAGGGCGAGGACGACGAAGAGTTCATCATCCTCAGCGAGAAGGATGTACTGGCGGTGATCGAGCGCTAGCCCTTCGTGGCGGCGTATATCCGGTAAGGAGGTGCGAGGAAAATGGCTAAGCAACTGGTCTTCGGAGAAGAGGCCCGTCGTGCGTTCAAGCGGGGCATGGACACCCTGGCCGAGGCGGTCAAGACCACCCTCGGTCCCAAAGGCCGTAACGTGGCCCTGGACAAGAAGTTCGGCGCGCCGACGATTACCCACGACGGCGTGACCGTGGCCAAGGAGATCGAGCTGCAGGACCCGTTCGAGAACATGGGGGCCCAGCTGCTCAAAGAAGCGGCCACCAAGACGAACGATGTCGCCGGCGATGGTACCACGACGGCTACCGTGCTCGCCCAGGCGATCATCAACGAGGGCTTGCGGAACGTGGCGGCCGGTGCGAACCCCATGCTGATCAAGCGGGGACTGGAAGCCGGCGCTCGCGTCATCGTGGAGAGCATCCGCAAGCAGGCCCGCGCCGTCGAGGGTCGCGCGGAGATCGCCAACGTGGCGGCTATCTCGGCGGCCGATAAGGAGATCGGGGAACTGATCGCCGAGGTGATGGAGAAGGTCGGTAAGGACGGTGTGATCACCGTCGAGGAAGGCAAGGGGCTGGGCTTCGAGAAAGAGTACACCGAGGGGATGCAGATCGACCGCGGTTACATCTCGGCCTACTTCATCACCAACCCGGAGCGCATGGAAGCAGTCGTCGAGGATGCCTACATCCTCGTCACCGACAAAAAGATCTCCTCGGTCAACGACATCCTGCCGCTCCTGGAAAAAGCCCTCCAGGTGACCAAGAACCTGGTCATCATCGCCGAGGATGTCGAAGGCGAAGCCCTGGCCACCCTGGTGGTTAACAAGCTCCGCGGTACCCTGAACTGCCTGGCAGTCAAGGCGCCTGGCTTTGGCGACCGCCGCAAGGCTATGCTGCAGGATATCGCCATCCTGACCGGCGCCAACCTGATCTCCGAGGAACTCGGCCGCAAGCTCGACTCGGCTACGGTCGATGACCTGGGCCGCGCCCGCAAGGTTGTCTCCACCAAGGACGAGACGACGATCATCGAAGGCTATGGCTCCGAGGAGGAGATCAAGAAGCGCATCGAGCAGATCAAGGCCCAGATCGAGGTGACCACCTCCGACTTTGACCGCGAGAAACTGCAGGAGCGCATGGCGAAACTCGTCGGCGGGGTGGCAGTGATCAAGGTCGGCGCGGCCACCGAGGTCGAACTGAAGGAGAAGAAGCACCGCGTCGAGGATGCCCTCTCTGCGACCCGCGCGGCGGTCGAGGAAGGGATCGTCCCGGGCGGCGGTGTCGCGCTCCTGAACGCTATCCCGGCGCTCGATTCCCTCAACCTGCAGGGCGATGAGGCGACCGGGGTCACGATCCTCCGCCGGGCGCTCGAGGAACCGATGCGACAGATCGCGGAGAACGCCGGGTACGACGGCTCCGTCGTGGTCAACCGCGTACGCGAGCTCCAGAAGCAGCAGAACAACCCGAACATCGGCTTCGACGTGCTGGCCGAGGACTATGGCGACATGCTCGCTAAGGGGATCATCGACCCGGCCAAGGTCACCCGCTCCGCAGTCGAGAACGCGGTCTCGATCGCCGCGATGATCCTGACCACCGAGGCCCTGGTCACCGATATCCCCGAGAAGGAAAAGAGCGGGCCGACCCCGCCCGGCGGCTACGGCGATATGTACTAAACCGTGTACGGTTCCACGGCGTAGATACGCAGGGCGCCCCCGTGGCGCCCTGCGACCTTTTGCTCAGGGCTTTCCTGCGTTTCCCTGGAGGACCAGAACGTCGGTCGAGCGTCACCCGAAGCCTGGTGGTTACCGGCGCCTTCGACGGTCGAGTAGGCCAAGCAGCGGCCGCATCGAGACCCCGAAGGCGCCGGCTGGTCTGTGGGTTTCGATCCGGGGCTCGCTGCGCGCGCCGCTACCCTTCGATACGCCCGGCTTCGCCCGGATACTCAGGGGACCGTTCAACCGAAGCGGCCGGCACATCCGTGGGCCGCTCCTTTGACCTCTACGCGGCGCGCTCGGGATCTCGATCCATCGGCATCCAGATTCTCCGTTGGGAAACAGGAAAGCCCTGCCTTTTGCAGCCGGACACTTCGGGAACCGGGGTACGCTCGCATTTGACCCTCCCATGCCTGCGTGGTACAATGCCCGTGCCGATGGGCGCGCAGACGGCGTGCGGCAACGGAGGTATCTGTGGGCCAGGTGATGGAATTGCAATGTGTGCGGTGCGGCCGGCGCTACCGTCCCGATGAGGTTGCCTATACCTGCCCGGCCTGCGGGGACGACGGCACACTGGACGTCCTCTACGACTACGATGCCCTGCGACGCGAACTGGATCGGGAACGCTTTTCCCGGAACCTCGAGCCCACGATGTGGCGCTATGCCTCGCTCCTCCCGGTGCAGGCCCTGCACCTGGCTTCTCCGCTGACCGTCGGCTGGACCCCACTGTACCGCGCACACCGGCTTGCGGCCGAGCTCGGTCTGGAGCAGGTGTACCTCAAGGACGACGGGCGCAACCCGTCCGCTTCCCTCAAGGACCGGGCGAGCGCCGTGGCGCTTGTCCGGGCGCGCGAAAGCGGGGTCCCGGTGATTGCCGCGGCCTCCACGGGCAACGCCGCCTCTTCGCTCGCCTGCCTCTGCGCCGGCGTGGGCCAGCGTTGCCTCCTCCTCGTCCCGGAAACCGCACCTCCCGCCAAGGTCGCCCAGCTCCTGGTTTTCGGTGCACAGGTGCTGCTTGTCCGCGGCAGCTACGACGACGCCTTCGACCTCTGTATGGCCGCCTGCCGCACCTACGGCTGGTACAACCGGAACACCGGCGTGAATCCGTACCTGAGCGAAGGGAAAAAGACCGTTATCCTGGAGGTCTGCGAGCAGCTGGCGTGGAAGGTCCCGGACCTGGTCTTTGTGCCGGTGGGCGACGGCTGCATCCTGGGAAGCGTGGCCAAGGGGTTGCGGGACCTCCTTGCCCTGGGGTGGATCGAGCGGATGCCCCGCCTGATCGGGGTACAGGCCGAAGGGTCCGCCGCGCTCGCCCGTGCCTGGCAGCGGGGGACGGACGAGATCGAACCCGTCGTGCCCCAGACCCTTGCGGACAGCATCTCCGTCGCACGACCGCGGGACGCCCTCAAGGCCCTGCGCGCGGTGCGGGAAAGCGGCGGCGCCTTCGTTACCGTCTCCGACGGCGAAATCCTGGAGGCCATGCGCATCCTCGGCCGAACGAGCGGCGTTTTCGCCGAACCGGCCGGCGCGGCCTCGGTGGCGGGCCTGATCCGCATGGCGCGCGAGGGGAAGCTCCGTTCCGACGAAACGGCCGTCGCCCTGATCACGGGCAACGGCCTGAAGGACGTCGCCAGTGCCTTGCGAGCCGTGCCGGAGCCTCCGCGCATCCTGCCAGACCTGGTAGCCCTTCAAGAACGGCTATCCGCGGACGGCTCGCTCAAGTAGCGCTCGACCACGATCCTTGCAAAACGGTCGATGTCCGCGAGATCCTCGGCCAGGTGACGATCAATCCGATTGAGGTGAAAGCGATGTCCGAATCCCGTATCGTGCTGGGTCCCACCTTCGAGGAGATGCTCCATCCGGAGCGCATCCGGCCCGACATCCGCGGCCGGGCGCTCGAGATGAAGGTGAAGGACCCCCTGGATCCGATCAACCTGTACAACATCACCTGGCGCGATGCCCACAACCGCATCTACCACGAGGTGTTGCCCCCGCAGCTCACTGGCGTGGAAACGCCCATCGTCGTCCTTTACGCAAAGGACTTTCCCACCGGCAGCCACAAGGTCGGCGCGGCTTACGCGGTGCTCGTGGAGATGGAGCTCACCGGCGAGGTGAACCCTTCCCGCCATACCCTCGTCTGGCCCTCGACCGGCAACTACGGCATCGGGGGCGCGTATGTCGGCTGCCGGATGAACTTTGACAGCGTGGTTATCCTTCCGGCTGGGATGAGCGCCGAGCGGTTCGAGCGCATCCGTTCCTACGGGGCACGCATCATCGCTACCCCGGGGTGCGAGAGCAACGTCAAGGAGATCTACGACAAGTGCAAGGAACTCAAAGCTGCCGACCCCGACCGCATCCGCGTCCTCAACCAGTTCGAGGTGTTCGGGAACTACCGTTTCCACTACTACGTGACCGGGAACACCGTCGTGGAACTGGCCCAGGAGCTCGCGCGCCAGGGGATCGGCAAGGGCAAGGTTTCCGCTTTCGTCTCCGCGATGGGATCCGCTGGCACGATCGCGGCCGGAGACCGGTGCAAGCAGGTCTGGCCGGACCACCGCATCGTGGGGCTGGAGCCGATCCAGTGTCCGACGCTTTTCCTGAACGGCTACGGAAGCCACGACATCCAGGGGATCGGCGACAAACACGTCACCTGGATCCACCACGTGGGCAACATGGATGCTCTGATGTGTATCGACGACCTGGAATGCAAGAAAGGGCTCCAGCTCCTCACGGAAGAGGCCGGCTGGCGGGTGATGATCGACCGCTACGGCATCCCTGAGGAAAAGGTCATGCGGCTGGCGCAGATCTTTGGCATTTCGGGCGTGTGTAACGTCCTCGGCGCGATCAAGACCGCCCGCTTCTACCGTTTGGGCCGCGATGACCTGATCGTCACCGTCTGCACGGATGCGATCGACCGCTACCGTTCCGTCATGGCACAACTGACGGCCCAGTACGGCCCGATGGACGAAACCGAGGCCGTTGTACGCCTGGAGCAGATCTTCCACGGCCAGAAGCTCGACTGGATCCAGGAGGGGACACAGGAAGCGCGGGCCCGCTGGCACAACCTGAAGTACTTCACCTGGGTCGAACAGCAAGGGAAAACGGTCGAGGAACTGGAAGCCCAGCGCGACCCGGCGTACTGGGAAGCCCATCAGGCGCGCGTAGCCGAAATCGACCGGATGATCCGCGAGGCCCGGGGATTTTGACGCCGGGGGGGCGCGATGGCAGCAGAATCGCTCGAGGAACGTGTCGGTGTACGCCTGCGCGATCGGGGCTGGAAGCTGGCCACGGCCGAATCGTGCACCGGCGGTCTGCTCGGGCACCGCCTGACCCAGGTGCCGGGGAGTTCCGATTACTACCTGGGTGGGGTCATCGCCTATGCGGACGCGGTCAAGGTAGCCCTGCTCGGTGTCCGCCCCGAGGTGCTGGCGCGCGAGGGGGCGGTCAGCGAGCCGGTCGCCCGTCAGATGGCGGAAGGGGTGCGTGAGCGCCTGGGCGCGGAAATCGGCGTAGGGATCACCGGCATCGCCGGCCCAAGCGGCGGGTCCCCGGAAAAACCTGTGGGGCTTGTCTTTATCGCTGTCGCTGGCCCCGGAGGGGTCGTCGTCGAGCGCCACCGATGGCCTTACGATCGAAGCGGCAACAAGGAGGCCTCGGCACAGCGCGCCCTGGAGATGGTGCTGGAGCTACTGGAAAAGGAGCCCTGAGTGTACACGCGGACGGTCCTTCCCAACGGGCTGCGCATCCTGACCTGCGCGATGCCGCATATCCGTTCGGCAACGCTCTGCTTCTACATTGCCGCCGGGTCGCGGGTCGAACCGGCGGACAAGGCCGGGGTTGCCCACTTCCTGGAGCATATGCTTTTCAAGGGGACGGCCCGCTATCCTACGGCGCGCCAGATTTCCGAAGCCATCGAAGGCGTGGGGGGAGTGCTCGACGCCCAGACTTCTCCGGAGGTCACAGCCTACTGGGCCAAAGTGCCGGCGGATCATTTTCCGCGCGCCCTGGAGCTGCTGACCGAGATGGTGCGCGCACCACTCCTGGAGCCGTGCGAGATCGAGAAAGAACGCCAGGTGATCGTCGAGGAGCTCCACATGGTCACCGACTCGCCGGCGGACTGGGTTGCGGAGCTGCTTTCGGAAGCCCTCTGGCCGGGGCATCCCCTGGGAAGGGATGTGGCCGGCACAGAAGAGACCGTGCGCGCCATCTCGCGCCAGGACCTGGAAGCCTATCGCCTGGCCTACTACATCCCCGCTCGGCTCGTGGCCGTGGTTGCCGGAAGCCTGCCGCCGCCGCAGGTGGAGGAGGCGATCGCGAGCGCATTGGGCGATCTCGGTACTTCGCCGTCGCCGGCTCCCGAGGAGGCGCCACCTTCGATCGCCGCACCGCGCTTCCTCTTGCGGTATCGGGACTGCGAGCAGGCGCACCTTTCTCTCGGGATCCCTGCCCTCTCCTATCATCACCCGGACCGCTACGCGCTGCTCCTCCTGGATACGATCCTGGGCGCGGGGATGAGCTCACGCCTGTTCCTCACCATCCGCGAGGAACGCGCGCTGGCCTACAACGTCTATTCGGCCCTGCGGCAGTTCGCCGACTGCGGGGCCGAGACGATCTACGCCGGGGTGGCACCGGAGCGTGCCGAGGAATGCCTGGCGGCAATCTGGGAAGAACTGCAGCGTCTGGCGAGCGAAACCGTTCCGGAGGAAGAGCTCGCACGGGCCAAAGAGTACAGCAAGGGGCGTATCCTGCTGCGGATGGAGGATTCCTACGGGGTCGCCTCCTGGTACGGGGTGCAGGAGACCCTGCTGCAGCGGATCGAAGAGGTCGACGAGGTGATCGCCCAGATCGAGGCGGTACAGCCGGCCGACCTGCAACGGCTGGCCGCTTCCCTCTTTCGCCGGGACGTCCTCTGCCTTGCAGCCGTGGGGCCCTTCGCGGACGAGACGCCCTTCCGGCGTGCGCTGGGGATGTAGCGTTGATCGTTGATCGTTGATCGTTAATCGTTGGTCGTTCGCCTGGCTCGAGCGGCGCGCAGAAGGCTTTGCGGTTGCCCTGGTGGCACGGTAAGCGTTCGTTGACGGGCGCTGGGGCGTATGGTATAGTGCAGGTAAACAGCGTTGGGGAATCGAGCGATGTCCCTTCGTGTCACCTTTCTGCCCCAGCACATGGAAGTAGAAGCCGCTCCCGGTATGACGATCCTGGAAGCGGCTTCGCGCGCCGGGATCGAGATCGCGGCACCCTGTGGCGGGCAGGGCCGCTGCGGGCGTTGCCGGGTCCGATTGCGGGAGGGGGCGGTCGATCAGCCGGACAACGCGCACCTCTCCGCCGTGGACCGGGCCGAAGGGTATGTTCTGGCCTGCCAGGCCCGCCTGCTCGGCGCTGCCGTGGTGGAGGTGCCAGAAGCGGTGCCGCTGGAGCGGGTGGTCTCGGGCGTCGGGGTCACCGACTTTCAGGCGCTGACTCCCGCCTGCGACTGGAAACATTCCCCCACCCTGCAGGTGCTGTACGTCGAGTGTGATCCCCCCACGCTTGCGGACAACACGAACGACCTGGACCGCCTGCGCCGCGCCCTGCTTCGCCGGCACGGCGTGACCGATGTGGAGATCGGCCTTCCCCTGCTCCGGGTCCTACCGCAGCGGCTACGGGCCGAGGACTGGCGCGTGACGGTGGTGCTGGAACGGCACGGGGACGGCTTCCGCCTGGTGGACGTGCTCCCGGGCCGGCCGCCGGAACGCGTCTACGGCGCGGCGGTCGACATCGGGACAACCACGGTCAAACTGTTCCTGGTCGATATGCTCACGGGGGAAGTGGTCGACAGTGCCTCGGCCTACAATGCCCAGATCTCCCGGGGAGAGGACATCATCTCGCGCATCATCTATTCCCAGAGGGAAGGGGGCCTGGAGCAGCTCCAGCGGCTGGCGCTGAAGACGATCAATGGCCTCCTGGCCGAGGTGGCCCGGCGACAGGGGGTGGAGTTGCGCCAGATCGAGGCCTTCTCCGCTGCCGGCAACACGACCATGACCCAGCTCTTCCTGGGGGTGAACCCAAAATACATCCGCGAGGAGCCTTACCTGCCCACCATGACCCACGTGCCCCACCTCACTGCGGGCGAGGTGGGGCTCGTGATCAACCCGAACGCGCCGGTCTATTGCGCCCCCTGTGTGGGGGCCTACGTGGGGGGCGACATCGTGGCCGGGGTGCTGAGCTCGGGGCTATACCGTACGGATCGGCTGACGCTCTTTATCGACGTCGGTACGAACGGCGAGATCGTCCTGGGGAACAGCGACTGGCTGATCGCCTGTGCCTGCTCGGCCGGCCCGGCCTTCGAGGGGGCCGGGGTGCGCTGCGGGATGCGCGCCACGGACGGGGCAATCGACGAGGTGATCATCGACGGCCGGACGCTGGAAGCGACCTACCGGGTCATCGGCGGCGGGGAACCACAGGGGATCTGCGGCTCGGGGTTGCTTTCCGCACTGGCGGAGCTCTTCGTGACCGGGGTCGTGGACAAAGCCGGCCGCATCCGCCGCGACCTCCCTTCGCCGCGCATCCGCGTGGGGGAGCACGGCCCGGAATACGTCATCGCGTGGGGCAAGGATGGCCGGCCGGATATCGTCCTTACCGAGGTGGATATCAACAACCTGATCCGCGCCAAGGGGGCGATCTATGCCGGGTTCTCCATTCTCCTGCGCAGTCTGGAGCTCGATTTCTCGATGGTGGAGGAGATCCTCATCGCCGGTTCCTTCGGGCAGTATATCAACATCGAGAAGGCGATCCTGATCGGCCTCTTGCCGGACCTGCCGTGGGACCGTTTCCGCTACCTGGGCAATACTTCCCTCCTGGGAGCCTACCAGACGCTCCTCTGCCAGGAGAGCCGCGACATCGCCGACCAGATCGCGGCGCGCATGACCTACCTGGAGCTTTCGGCCGACAACCGCTTTATGCACGAGTATACCTCCGCCCTTTTCCTGCCCCACACGGACTTGGAGGCCTTTCCCTCGGTCAAGGCGCTTCTCGAACGGGTGAGGTCGTCCGGATAAGGACAATCCCGCAAAGCCCCGGTCATACCTGTACTATGATGTCGCTGGGTGTGGGCCACGGCACTCCCGTCGCCCACTCCCCTCAGCCCCCCGGGTAGACCTGTGCTATAATGTCGCCAGCAGAATCCGAGGGATGACCGTGTCCACCCGTCCGGAGTTCGAAGAGCGGCTGAGGGCACTTCCGGAGCAGCCCGGCGTATATCTGTTCAAGGACGCCGAAGGCCGGATCCTCTACGTCGGCAAATCGGTGTCCCTGCGCAACCGGGTACGCTCCTACTTCGGTTCTCCGCGTAACCTGGACGCCAAGACGCGCGAGCTCGTCGCACGCATTGCCGATTTCGACATCATCGTGACCGACAACGAGCTCGAGGCGCTGATCCTCGAAAGCACCCTGATCAAGGAGCACAAGCCGCGCTACAACATCTCTCTCCGCGACGACAAGGGGTACCCCTTCATCAAGGTCACGCTGAACGAGGAGTGGCCGCGTGTGATCAAGGTGCGAAGGGTGGAGAACGACGGAGCGCGCTACTTCGGCCCCTACTCGAGCGCCGGCTCGGTCAACCGCACCCTGGAGCTGCTGAAGAAAACGTTCCCCTACCGCAGCTGTGATGAACGGATCGACGGCCGCCGCAAGCGACCGTGCCTGGACTACCATATCGGACGCTGTCTGGCCCCCTGTGTGGGCCTGGCGGACCGCGCCGCGTACATGGAAGCCATCCAGCAGGTGATCCTCTTCCTGGAAGGACGCGGGGATCAGGTCCTCCAGCAGGTGCGACGCCGGATGGAGGCCGCCGCGGCAGGACTGGAATTCGAGCGCGCGGCGCTGCTACGGGATCAGCTGCATGCGCTGGAGCACGTGCTGGAGCGCCAGAAGGTCGTTTCCGCGCTGGCCGGGGACAGCGACGTGATCGCCTTCGCTCGGGATGACGGCGAGACCTGCGTGCAGGTGTTTTTCATCCGGCGCGGCCGGCTGATCGGGAACGAGTCGTTCGTCCTGCAGGGGACAGCCGAGGCAAGCCCCCAGGAAATCATGACCTCTTTCGTCACCCAGTTCTACCAGACGGCCGCGCAGGTCCCGCCGACGATCCTCCTCCAGCACGAGATCCTGGACCGCCCGGTGATCGAGGAGTGGCTGCAGCGCCGGCGGGGAGGGAAGGTGGTGCTGCGCGTGCCACGAAAGGGCGAAAAACGTCAGCTGGTCGACCTTGTGGCACGGAACGCCGGGGAAGCGCTCGAGCAGTTGCGCCTCAAGTGGCTGAGCGAGCGGCAGCGTCAGGCAGGTGCCCTGGCCGAACTGCGCGAGATTCTGGGCTTGCCCGGTATGCCGAGGCGCATCGAGGGCTTCGACATCTCCACGCTCCAGGGCCAGGCGGCTGTTGGAAGCATGGTCGTCTTTGTCGATGGGGCGCCGAAGCGCAGCGCCTACCGGCGCTTCCAGATCCGCACGGTGGCCGGCCAGGACGACTATGCGATGCTGGAGGAGGTGCTCCGGCGCCGTTTCCGACACATTCCCCAGGGCGAGGAGCCGGACGAAGCCTGGGAACTGCCGGACCTGGTGCTTGTGGACGGAGGCCGGGGCCAGGTGAACGTGGCCGCCCGCGTGCTCGAAAAGGTGGGACTGGCGCACATCCCGCTGCTGGGGCTCGCCAAGAAAGAGGAAACGCTCCACCTGGCCACACGCCCGGATCCGCTCGTCCTCCCGCACGATTCGATGGCGCTCTATCTCCTGGAGCGGATCCGGGATGAAGCACACCGCTTTGCCATCACCTACCACCGTACACGCCGCGAGAAGGAGGCAGTCTCTTCCCGCCTGGAGGAGATCCCGGGAATCGGCCCGCGGCGCCGCGCAGCCCTCCTCCGCCACTTCGGGAGCCTGGATGCGATCCGCCGCGCCACGGTCGAGGAACTGGCGGCGGTTCCGGGTATGAACCGGAGCGTGGCCGAAAGGCTGAAGGAGCATCTCGGTTGAGCCCTCCCCCCGCAGAATCGGTGCCCCGCTTCGAATCCCACCGTCTTCCCCAGGAAGCCCCGCGCCCGCGGTACCGCTTCTGGCGGGACGCCTATATGGCCGCGGTTGTCGCCCTGGCGTTGCTCCTGCTCGGTGCGAATCGGCACGTCTGGCAAGGGGTCGACCTCGGACCGCTCCTCTTTTTCCTCGGGCTGGCCCTCGGTGCGGAAATGCTGGGAGTAGCGCTCCCGAACGGCGCACGGATCGTCTACGGCATGGTGGTTGCGCTCCCGGCCACGGTGCTGCTCGGTCCGCTTCCCGGAGCGAGCTTGGGTGCCGTCGCGAGCCTCCTCTGGCGTGTGGCACGCTCCGGCTGGCGGGAGCGGCGCTTGCCGCAGCCTCTGGTGGCCGGGTTTGCCGCTTCTCAATATCTGCTTGGCTACGCCCTGGCGGGGATGGTCTACCACGCCCTTGCGGGAGGTACTGGGCGTTTTTCTACCGTGGTCGCGGCGTACGCGATCGCGGTGCTCGTCTTCAAAGCGGCAAACGCGCTCCTCGTGGACCAGGCCTACAACCGGCTGCGTGGCTCCTACAGGCCCGACCAGTTCATTGTCACGCTCGGCATCGAAAGCGCGATCCACCTGGTAACGGCTCCGCTCGGGTTGCTCCTGGTCCTAGCCTATACGACTTACGGGGTCCCGGGAGCGCTGCTTGCTTTTACCTCTGCGGTGATCGCCGGGTTTGCCATCCGGCGCTACGTGCAGGTGGAAGAACTTAACCGCCTGCTGCGTCAGCGCGCGGAGCAGATGGCTTCGATCCTGCGCATCAGCGAAACGCTTCGCACGGACCTGGAACTGGATACACTTCTGGGCCGGATCGTGGAGGCAGTGCGGGAAAGCCTGGGGTTCAATGTGGTGCTCCTCAGCCTGCTCGACGGGGAGAACGGTTGCTTTGTGCGTCGTGCGGCGGCCGGCCTCTCCAGGGAGGAGTACGAAGCGCTGGCGGCGCAACGCGTCCCACGGCAGGAAGTGGAACGTTTCCTGGACGAGCGTTTCCGGGTGGGCCACTGCTACCTGGTGTGCCACGAGGCCGCGGAGCGAAGCCCCTACAGCTACACCCTCCACCTTTCCGTGCGCAGCGGCCCGGGAGCATGGCACCCGGAAGACCTCCTGCTCGTTCCGCTGTATGGCCGCGCCGGAGAGCTCATCGGGGTGATGTCGGTCGACGATCCCCTCGACGGTCGGCGTCCGCAGCCGGAAACGCTGAGCGCGCTGGAGATCTTTGCCCATCAGGCGGCTCAAGCGATCGAAAATGCCCGTCTCTACAGCGAACTCCGGGAGCGCTACCGCTCGCTCGAAGAGGCGCACCGGGCGCTCCACGAGGCGCAGGAGGAGCTTGCCCGCTACAGCCGTTCGCTGGAGGACATGGTCGCCGAGCGCACCGCGCAGCTCGAGGAGCGCAGCCGACAGCTCGAGGAGGCATTGAAACGGGCGACGGAGGCCGACCGGATCAAGGGCGAGTTCCTGGCGAGCATGAGCCATGAGCTGCGCACCCCGCTGAACGCGATCATCGGCTTCTCGCGGGTGATCCTGAACGGAATGGATGGACCGCTGACCGAGCTTCAGGAGGCCGATCTGCGCACGATCTACAACAGCGGCCTGCACCTGCTCGCGCTGATCAACGACATCCTTGACCTTTCCAAGATCGAGGCTGGCTACATGGAACTGCGCCGCGAACGCGTTGCCCTGGGCCCTCTGATCCAGGAAGTCCTCGATAGCTGTACTGCGCTCGCCCACGGCCGGCCGATCACGCTGCTGCAGGAGGTGCCCCCTGACCTGCCCCGGGTGGATGCCGACCCTACCCGCGTGCGGCAGGTCGTGCTCAACCTCGTCAGCAATGCGATCAAGTACACCGAACAGGGTACGGTCGCGGTACGCGCCCGTCCCCAGGGGGACGAGGTCGTGGTGATCATCCGCGACACAGGGGTGGGCATCGCCAAGGAAGAGCTGGAGGCGGTCTTCGAACCGTTCCGGCAGACCCGGTATTCCCGCGGAGCGCACGATCTGGGCACAGGCCTGGGCCTTGCGATCAGCCGCCGCCTGGTGGAGCTGCATGGCGGCCGCATCTGGGCGGAGAGCGAGCCGGGCCGCGGTTCGACCTTCTACTTCACCCTGCCGATCGCCGCGCGCGAACCCTCCGGGGGCGCGGACGCGACGTCCTTCGTGCGGCCGAGGTGAGGCCGTGGTGGGATGGGATGGATGGCGGTTCGCCTGGGGGCTCCTGCTGAGCCTTGCGATTGCCGGGATCGCCCGGCGCCGAAGCACACTCTCTCGCGACGGCTTCTGGGGCGCTGTCCTCACCGGGACGCTGACGCTCGGTTGCGGCGGCTGGGCCTGGGGGGTAGCGCTGGTCGCCTTTTTCCTTTCGTCGACCGTCCTGACCCTCTGGCACAAGGAGAGGAAGATCAGCCTGGAACAGGTCGCGGCGAAAGGCGGAGAGCGCGACCTGTGGCAGGTTCTGGCAAACGGCGGCGTGGCCGCCCTGATCGCCGTGCTTTGGGCTTTCCTTTCGCACCCGGTTTTGCCCGTTGCGTTCGCCGGTGCTCTGGCTGCTGCCACCGCGGATACCTGGGCCACCGAGGTGGGAGCACTCAGCCCAAAGCCGCCGCGGCGCATCACCGACGGGCGCGTTGTGCCGCCCGGCACGTCCGGTGGGGTGACCGTGCTCGGGTGGCTCGCTGGCGTGGGGGGAGCGCTTTTCCTCGCGGCCGTCTTCTTTCCCATCGCTCGCGTGGAAAACGCTCCGGTGGAGCTTCGCACGGGGCTCTATGCCGTGCTCGGAGGGATCTTCGGAATGACGGCCGACAGCTTGCTGGGGGCAACGCTGCAGGGGATGTACCGTTGCCCGGCCTGCGGGGACGAGACCGAACGGCGCATGCACTGCGGCGGGCCCGCGGTCCGGACGCGTGGCTGGTCGTGGGTGACGAACGATGTGGTGAACCTCGCGGCGACCCTGGTCGGTGCTCTGGTTGCGGTTGCACTGGCCCGAAATTGACGGAATTCGTCATTTGTGGTATGCTTCACGTGCACAACGGCGCGGTAACCTCACAGATGAGGTGGCATAGGATGTTGGCTTCCAGGACAACGGCGTCTTGGTGGGTGGACACAGTGCCTTCCTTACGGCGAAGGCGACTGTGCCTTTTTTTGTGAGGAACAGAGGAGGCGATCATGGCCCTTTTCGTCCTGCCCAAGGAGCGGGTGTCCGACTGGGTGGAACGGTTGATGGCCGAGTACGAGGTTGTGGGTCCGGTGGCCAAGGACAGCGCCTTCGTCTTTGCGCCCCTGAGGCGGCCCGAGGAGCTGCGGCTGGACTACCCGATCACCCTGCAGTCACCCAAGGCGTTCCTGTTTCCCCCCGAAGAAACGTTGCTCCGCTTCCGTCGCGGCAACCCGCCGGAAGCGGAGCCGGTGCGCGATGCGCGGCCGCGCGTCCTGTTCGGGGTCCATCCGTGCGACATCAACGCCACCTGGCTCCTGGACCTCGCGTTTTCTCAGGATACGCTGGATACGCCCTACATGGACCGGCGCGGGCGCACTCTCATCGTCGGATTGGACTGCCTGAAGCCGTGCGATAGCCACTCCTTCTGCAAGAGCATGGGCTCGCTCGAGGTGACCGGGGGCTACGACCTGTTCCTGACCGACCTGGGCGATGCCTATGCGGTCGAGGTCGGGAGCGAGGCCGGCCAGGCGCTGCTCGAGCGGGCGACCGGCGCGCGGCCGGCCTCCGAGGAAGACATCGCGCGCCTGAACCTCGTGCTGAGCGAGAAGTGGCCCCGGTTCCCCTTGCGGCTCGACCTGGACCCGAAAGAGCTTGCGAGCATCATGGAACTCACCTACGATAGCCCGCTCTGGGAAGAGCTCGCGAAGAAGTGCCTGGGCTGCGGCTCGTGCAACCTGGTCTGTCCGACCTGCTACTGCTTCGACGTGCAGGACCGGTTGGGACTGGACCTGCAGTCCGGGAAGCGCGTGCGGCTCTGGGACGGCTGTATGTTGAAGGACTTTGCCCGCGTGGCCTCGGGGGAAAACTTCCGCGAACACCGCTCCGCCCGCCTGCGCCATCGCTTCTATCGCAAGGGGAAGTACCTTCTGGAGGACTATGGGAGGGTCGGGTGCGTCGGCTGCGGGCGCTGCGTGCGCGCTTGCCTCGTCAAGATCGACCCGGTGGAGGTCTTTAACGCCCTGAAGGCGGCCTGCACCGTCTAGGCGCCGGCCGGTCCGGGGGAACAGGACGTTTCAGGAGGAACCTGCAATGGTCGAGCCTATCCAAGCGAGCGGATCGCTCTACCTGCCCCGGATGGCGGAGGTGCTCCGCATCCGGAGGCTCACGGAAAAGGAAAAGGTCTTCACGCTCCGCCTGGAGCACGGCCAGTCGCTGGCCCATCAGCCGGGGCAGTTCGTCGAGGTTTCCCTTTTCGGCATCGGCGAGGCCCCGATCTCGGTCTCTTCTTCTCCCACGCGCAACGGGACCTTCGAGCTGTGCGTGCGCGCGGTGGGCGACGTGACGAACGCCATGCATCGGCTGCAGGAAGGGGACTGGGTCGGCATCCGCGGGCCCTTCGGGCACGGTTTCCCGGTGGCCAAGATGCGCGGTAAAGACCTGCTGTTCGCGGCAGGGGGCCTGGGCCTCGCTCCGCTGCGTTCCCTGATCCAGTTCGTGCTGGACGAGCGGGCCTCGTTCGGGCGGGTGATCATCCTCTACGGTGCCCGGAACCCCGGGGAGCTCCTCTTCCGCGAGGAACTGGACGAATGGGCCCACCGCAACGACGTCGAATTCCACCTCACCGTGGACCGGGCGGACGCGTCCTGGACCGGACATGTCGGCGTTATCACCACCCTTTTCCCGAAAGTGGCCGTGAACCCCCGGAGCACGGTCGCTGTCACCTGCGGCCCGCCGATCATGTACCGGTTCGTCCTCATCGAGCTGCTGGCCAAGGGGATCCCGGAAAACCAGATCTACCTTTCCCTGGAGCGCCGGATGAAGTGCGGGGTCGGCAAGTGCGGCCACTGCCAGATCAACGGCGTCTACTGTTGCCAGGAGGGGCCTGTCTTCTCGTATGCCCAGGTGAAAGGGCTGAAGGAGGCGATCGGATGAAGCCGAAAGTCGCCATCTTCGACTTTGGCTGCTGCGAGGGGTGTCAGCTGCAGATCGTGAACCTGGAAGAAGAACTGCTCGACCTCCTGGGGGTGGTGGATGTGGTGACCTGGCGAGAGGCGATGAGCGAGCAGGCCGACACGTTCGACATCGCGCTCGTCGAGGGTTCGATCACCCGCGAGGAGGAGTTCGAGCGGCTGCGTGGCATCCGTGAACGGGCGAAGGTACTGGTGGCCATCGGGGCCTGTGCCTGTATCGGCGGCATCAACTGCATCAAGAACCGCTTCGACCTGGAGGATGTGCGGCGCTACGTGTACGGTGAGCATGCCGAGTGGTTCGATACCATCGCGACCCGGCCCCTGAGCGCGGTCGTCCAGGTGGATGCCGAGGTTCCCGGGTGCCCGATCAACCGCCAGGAGCTGGTGGAGATCGTCAAGGCCCTGCTGCTCGGGAAAAAGCCGGCTCTGCCTACCTATGCTGTGTGCGTCGAGTGCAAGCGTCGCAACAACGTCTGTGTCTTTGACCGGGGGATGGTGTGCCTCGGCCCGGTGACACGCGCCGGCTGTACGGCGATCTGTCCCACCTACGGCAACCGCTGCGTCGGGTGTCGGGGCCTGGTGCCCGACCCGAACCTGAACTCGCACCGCGAAGTGCTCGCCCAGTACGGGCTGGCCCCGGAGGACATCCTGCGTTTCTTCCACCTGTACGGCGGGTGCCTGCCGGAGATCGGCTGCCTGCAGGGAGCAACGGAAACATCTGGAGGACGGCCATGAAGGATGGGACCATCCACGTCCATTACCTGACCCGCGTCGAGGGTCACGGCAACATCCACGTCGAGGTGGAAAACGGGGCGCTGAAGGCGTTCCGCTGGGAGATCCCCGAGGCGCCGCGCTTCTTCGAAGCGATGGTGCGCGGCCAGAGCTATGCGGACGTCGCCCACATCACCTCCCGCATCTGTGGCATCTGCTCCATCGGCCACACCCTCTGTGCCCTGCAGGCAGTGGAGAACGCGCTCGGGGTGCGCCCTTCGGAACAGACCCTCCTGCTGCGCAAGCTGCTGCTCCACGGTGAGACGGTGCAGAGCCACATCCTGCACGCCGGGTATCTCGCCGTGCCGGACTTTTTGGGCGCGCCGAGCGTGGTGCCGCTGGTAGCAAGCCACCGGGAGGCCGTGCTGACGATCGTGCGTCTGCACCGCCTGGCCAACGAGTGGTGCGACCTCATCGGCGGGCGGACGACGCACCCGATCACCCCGGTGGTGAACGGATGGACCCGGCTGCCGACGCCGGAGGAACTGGAAGGACTACGCGCGCGCATCGAGGCCGGGATGGCCGACGCCTGGGCGATCGTGGAGCTGTTCCGCAGCCTCGATATTCCCGATTTCCAGCGCCCGACCGAATATATTGCCCTGAAGCACCCGGACGAATACGCTTTCTACGAGGGGGTCATCGCTTCCACCGATGGCGACACGACCCCGGTCCCCGATTACCGGCAAAAGGTGCGCGAGTTTGTCGTCCCCTACTCCACCTCGAAGCGCGCGCGGGCGAACCGCAATTCGTTCGCCGTAGGGGCACTGGCCCGCTTCAACAACAACGCCGAGCAGCTGACCCCAGGGGCGAAGAAGGCGGCGGAGGCGCTCGGCCTGCGCCCGATTTGCACGAACCCGTTTATGAACACCGTCGCCCAGGTCGTGGAGGTTGTGCACGCCTTGGAAGATAGTGTGCGGATCATCGACCGGCTGCTCGCGCGTGGGATCGTGCCGGAGGAGAACCACGTCACGGTGCGCGCCGGCCGCGGGGTCGGCGCGGTCGAGGTGCCGCGGGGCATCCTCTTCCACGAGTACACCCTGGACGAGACGGGCCACGTGGTCGACGCTAACCTGATCATCCCTACCGGCCAGAACCACCAGAACATCGAGGACGATATGGCTGTGCTGATTCCCCAGATCCTCGACCGGCCGGAGGAGGAGATCCGACTGCGGCTGGAGATGCTCGTGCGCGCCTACGATCCGTGCATCTCCTGCTCGACCCATTTCCTGCGGCTGGAGCTACGCGGAGGGAAAACGCGGTGACGGGACGCCGGCGCGGGTCCGTGCTGATCTTGGGCCTGGGGAACCCCTGGTGGCGGGATGATGGGGTGGGGCCGGCTGCGGTAGCACTGCTCGGTCAGCGCCCGCTGCCCCCCGGGGTGGAGGTGCTGGACGGTGGCACCGGCGGTTTGGGGTTGCTTGAGCGCATTGCCGGGCGGGAACACCTGCTCGTGATCGATGCCGCGGATTTCGGTGAAGCGCCCGGCACGGTTCGGCGTGTGTCGCTGGAGGAGGCCCGGCTCTGCCGAAGTGAGGCCCCCCTGTCCTTCCATCAGGTAGGGCTGGCGGAGGTGCTCGATCTGGCAGAAAGGCTCGGTATAGCCCCCAGGAACGTGTATCTCTTTGTCGTCCAGCCGGCCCGCCTGGGGCCAGGGCAAGGGCTCAGCGCGGAGGTTCAGGCCGGCTTGGAGCAACTGCTCGATTTCGTGTGCCAGACCCTGGAAGAGTTGCTTCCCGTGCGGGCCGGTGTTGAAGGAGGATAGCGATGTCCAAGAAAATCCTGGTGGTGGACGACGACCCGGATACGGTGGAGGTGATCCGGCTCACGCTGGAGAGCGCGGGGTACGAGGTGATCAGCGCTGCGAACGGGGAAGAGGGCCTGCGCCGGGTAGTGGAGGACAAGCCCGACCTGATCGTCCTGGATGTGATGATGGATACGACGACCGAGGGGTTCCACGTGAGCCTGCGGCTTCGGAGCCCGGACCCGGCCTCTCCTTACGCCGCCTTCCGGCACATCCCGATCCTGATGCTCACCGCGATCCATACGACTACCCCGCTGCGCTTTGCGCCGGATGCGGATTACTTGCCGGTCGATGCATTTGTGGAAAAGCCGATCTCCCCGGAAGCGCTCCTGAAAAAGGTCGAATCGCTCCTCTCCCGGGAGAAGTGAGGCGCGTCCCTTGGGCAAGATCCAGATCGGCGGCATCCTGCAGTCGAGGGATCTGGCGCTCATCCAGGTGCTGGGGCTTCCGCAACCCGGGCTTGCCGCCTTGCTTCTGCAGGCGCTGGGCGAGCGCGGCATCTCCGCCCAGGTGGTCGTCCAGTGCCGGGAAAGCGGAGGCGGGTACGCCCTCGCTTTCGCTGTGGCTCTCGCTCACCAGGAGGAAGCACGACGAGCCGTGGAGGAACCGGCGCGCCGCGCCGGTGCCCGGGAGGTGCTCGTCACGGCTCCGATTGGGATGGTCGCCGTCTTCGGGCCGCACTTCCGCGATCGGCCGGCTATCGCGGGGACTATGCTGAGCGCGCTCGGGGCCGCCGGGGTCGAAGTTCTGGCCATCAGTACTTCCATCTCTACCGTGGCCTGCATCGTGGCTGCGGAAGAAATGGATCGCGCGGTCGGTGTGCTGGAGGCGACGTTCCAGCTCCCGTGATGGTCGGTCTAACGGGCAGAGGGGTTTATCTGCCCCGGGGACATAGAGGCCTGTCCCCCGGCCACATCTCGGCCGGCGGACAGGCCTCTGCGCACGATCCGCATTTCGGCCCGCTGCATTTCGTGATTTGCCGCTGGCGTGGAATGTAGTACAATATGCGCCGTGCGAGGGTCCGGGATAGGAACGGCGTGGAGGCGACGATGCCACAGAATATGGCACTCCGGTTGGACCTGCATGAGGCTCCCCTGGCCCGAACGATCCAGCAACGCTTGCGGGTGGACGTGCGCGCCTGTTACCAGTGCGGACGCTGCACGGCGGGCTGTCCCGTCGCCTACGCGATGGATGCTGGGCCGCACCAGATCCTGCGGGGCATCCAGCTGGAACAGCTCGACTGGGTGCTCAGCCGCAACACCTACTGGATCTGCGCCTCTTGCGTCACCTGCACCACCCGTTGTCCCTGCGAGGTGGATGTGGCCCGGGTGATGGATGGCCTGCGCGAGCTGGCGCTGGAAAAGGGCATCCGCCCCTCCGAACAGACGGTCAAGGTGTTCCACGAAGTCTTTCTGGAGTGGGTGCGGCGGACAGGACGGATGTACGAGGCCGGCCTGGTGGGCCTCTACAACCTGCGCTCGCGCGAGCTCCTGGCCAGCGCGGACCTGGTGCTCCCGATGCTCGCCCATAACAAGGTGCCGTTGTTGCCCCGCCGGTATCCGGCTCAGCCGGAGGTGGAGCGGATCTTCGAGCGTGCCCGCGCCCTGGAGGGGAAGCGATGACCCGGTACGGCTACTATCCCGGCTGTTCGCTGGAAGGAACGGCGCGCGAGTACGACGTTTCCACACGGATCGCTTGCCAGGAGCTGGGAATCGAACTGCAGGAGCTGGACGGCTGGAGCTGTTGCGGAGCCTCGTCCGCCCACGCGACGCGTTACTGGCTATCGCTTGCACTGCCGGCCCGCAACCTTCGCCTGGCGCAGGAGCAGGGCTTCTCCGCCCTGGTGGCCCCTTGCGCGATGTGTTACGCGCGGCTCCGCCATACCCAGCACGCCTTGCGGGACCCGCAGGTACGGGAGCAGGTGAACGCTCTGCTCGATCGCCCGTTGCAGGAAACCGAGGTTCGGGTGCATTCGCTGGTCGATCTCTTTTCCGAAGAGGAGCGGCTGAACCTCCTGCGGAGCAAGGTGCGCCGGGACCTTTCCGGACTCCGCCTGGCCTGCTACTACGGTTGCCTTCTGGTCCGGCCGCCGGAGATCCTGGAGCCGGATGATCCCGAATACCCGATGATGATGGATCGGATCGTGGAGGCAACCGGGGCGACGGTGGTCGACTGGCCGCTGAAAACGGAGTGTTGTGGCGGCAGCCTGGCCCTGTCGCGCACGGACATCGCATTGGAGCTAACCCGGCGGCTGCTCGAAGATGCCGTCCGGCGCGGCGCGAACGCCATCGTCACCGCCTGTCCGATGTGCCATGCGAACCTCGATATGCGCCAGGAGCAGATCAACCGGCGGTACGGCACGCGGCTGGCACTGCCGGTCCTGTATTTCACGCAGCTCGTGGGGCTGGCCACGGGCCATACACCGAAAGAGCTGCTCCTGCACCATCACCTGGTGGAACCCTGGAAGCTCCTTGCCCAGGTCGGCGTGACGGCGTAGCGGCCGGCCCGCATTCCGGAGGTCGTTCGATGGCCCGAGTTGGAGTCTTTGTCTGCCATTGCGGAAGCAACATCGCGGCGACGGTCGACGTGGCCAAGGTGGCCGAAGAAGCGGCCAAGATGGACCACGTCGTCTACGCTACACACTACCTGTATATGTGCTCGACCCCGGGGCAGGAGCTGATCCAGCAGAAGATCCAGGAGTACAACCTGGACCGGGTGGTCGTAGCTGCCTGCAGCCCGCGGATGCACGAGCGCACCTTCCGCAAGGCCACCGCCCAGGGCGGACTGAACCCCTACCTGATGGAACAGGCGAACATCCGCGAGCACGACTCCTGGGTGCACGCCGAAATCCCTGTGGCCACAGAGAAAGCGATCGAGATCGTGCGGATGGCTGTGGCCAAGGCAGTCGGGTTGGCCCCGCTGGAGGCCGCGCAGGTGGGGGTCACGAAGCGGTGCCTGGTGATCGGCGGTGGCATCGCGGGGGTACAGGCGGCGCTCGATGTAGCCGAGGCCGGGTACGAAGTGGTCATTGTGGAACGCGAGCCGTCGTTGGGCGGCCATATGGCCCAGCTGGACAAGACTTTTCCAACGCTGGACTGCAGTGCTTGCATCCTGACACCGAAACTCGTCGATGCCGCGCAACACCCCAAGATCAAACTGTACACCTACTCCGAAGTCGTCGGTGTCAAGGGCTTCGTGGGCAACTTCCAGGTGACGATCCGCCGCAAACCCCGCTACGTGGATGAGAAACTGTGCACTGGCTGTGGGATCTGCTGGAACAACTGCCCGTTGCGCCCGCGGGTGCAGGAAGACGGCACGGTGAAGGGCGGCTTCCCCTCCAAGTTCGAGGCGAACCTGGGACGGCGGGCGGCGATCTATGTGCCCTTTGCGCAAGCTGTGCCGCTCGTGCCCGTCATCGATACCGAGCACTGTACCTGGTTTGTGAAGGGCGGGAAGTGCGGACTGTGCGCGCAAAAGTGCCCCCGCGGCGCGATCAACTACACCCAGAGTGAAGAACTCGTGACGGAGCCGTTCGGGGCCATCATCGTCGCCACCGGCTTCGACCTGTTCGACGCGCGTGCCCTGGGCGAATACGGCTACGGACGCTATCCCGACGTGATCACCGCGCTGGAGCTGGAACGGCTCATGAACGCATCGGGGCCAACGCACGGGCATGTCCTGCGCCCCTCGGACGGCCGGCCGCCGAAGACCGTGGTGCTTGTCTCCTGCGTGGGTTCCCGCGACGAGAAGATCGGCCGCCCGTACTGCTCCGTCGTCTGCTGTATGTACCTTGCGAAGCACGCCATTATGTTGAAAGAACACGACCCCGAGGTCGAGGTCTACAACTTTTACATGGACATCCGTGCTGCCGGCAAGGACTATGACGAATTCACCCGGCGTGCCATCGAGCAGTACGGCGCCCACTACCTGCGCGGCCGCGTCTCCCAGGTCTACGAGCGGGACGGGAAGCTCGTCGTCGAAGGGGTAGATACGCTCATCGGCCGGCCGGTGGAGATCGAGGCGGACCTCGTGGTGCTCGCGACCGGCATCACCGCTCCCGAGGGGGCGCGCGAGCTCTTCCAGACGTTGAACATCTCCTACAACCAGTACGCCTTCATCAACGAGGCCCACCCGAAACTGCAGCCCGTGGAGACGAACACCGACGGCATCCTGCTGGCCGGCTGTGTGACCGGGCCCAAGGATATCCCGGCCACCGTCGCCCAGGCGAGCGGCGCGGCGGCCAAGGCGATCGGGATCCTCTCGAAGGACGCGCTCGTCGCCAACCCGATGGTCGCCGAGGTGAACGAGCGCGAGTGCGTGGGCTGCCAGCTGTGCGTGCAGGTCTGTCCCTACCACGCGATCGAGATGACGACCACGCGCCGGGGCAAGTCGGTGGCCCACGTGAACCCGAGCGTCTGCAAGGGGTGCGGCCTCTGCGTGAATGCCTGCCGGGGCGCGGCCATCAACCTGAAGGGCTTCACGGATCAGCAGCTGGTGGGCCAGGTCGCGGCGTTGTTTGCCGAACCACTGGCAGACTAGCGGAGGGATCGGTGCAGGGAAATGCGGTGCCGCGTTGCTCGCAACCCGGTTCTTCGATGGCCTGTGCGGGTGAACGCCGACCTGCTCATGTTGACCGGCCTCTACCCACCTTTTAGCCTTGTGAGGGGGTTCGTATGGGGTTCGAACCGCGGATCGTGGGCTTTCTGTGCAACTGGTGTTCCTATGCCGGGGCGGACCTGGCAGGCACCTCCCGCATCTCGTACCCGCCGAACATCCGCATCATCCGCGTCCCCTGCTCCGGCCGGGTGGACCCGATGCTCGCGATGAAGGCGTTCCTGGAGGGCGCCGACGGCGTGATCGTCCTCGGCTGCCACCCGGGCGACTGCCATTACAGCGAGGGGAACTACCACGCGCGGCGGCGGCTGGTCCTGTTCCACCGCCTGCTCGAGTTCTTCGGCATCGAGCGCGAGCGGTTCCGGTTGGATTGGGTTTCGGCCTCCGAGGGGGTTCGTTTCGCCCAGGTGGTGCAGGAGTTCACGGAGGCTGTGCAGCGGCTCGGGCCCCATAAGCGACCCGAGGCACTTCTGCCGGGGGAGCGATGACCGTAACCCGTTCTGGACCGGGTTGCCTGGTGCAATTCTTGTGGTTTATCTTCCTGGGCTGGTGGCTCGGCCTCATCTGGACCGGGTTGGCCTGGCTCCTGAACTTGACGATCGTGGGTCTCCCGCTCGGCGTGTGGATGTTGAACCGCGTCCCACAGGTGATGCTGCTGCGGGAGGAGGCCCATCTCACGACCATCGTGCAGATGCCGGACGGCCGCCTGGTCTTGCGGCAGAGCGAGTTGCCTCAGCGGCCCTGGCCCCTGCGCGCCCTGTGGTTTTTTCTGGTGGGCTGGTGGTTTTCCCTCCTCTGGCTGCTTGTGGCCTGGTTCCTGTGCGGAACCGTGTTTCTCTTGCCGGTGGGCATCGCGATGTTCCACGCGGTTCCGACGGTCGTATCGTTGCGTCGGACGTAGCGACCCGGTGACGGTGCAAATACAGGAGGCCCTGGTTTGAACGCGACCGATGAGATCCGCCGCATCGCCCGTGAACTGCTGGAAAGCGGACAGGTAGCCCGTGTCTACGGTTACGAGGAGGGGCGTAGGGGCCAGGTGCGCCCCTGCGTGGCCCGTCAGCCGGAGGAAGCAGAGCGGCTGCTCTTCGACGAGCGGTGCGTCCACAACCTGGCCCTCTACCTGCTCGACCTGAAGGCTGAGGGGAGTGAACCGCCCCGCGTGGCCGTGGTGATGAAACCGTGCGACGCACGGGCGCTGAACGTGCTCGTCCTGGAGCACCAGGTGGAGCGGACGCGGGTCCACGTGATCGGCGTGCCGTGCCGTGGGGTAAAGGGGAAGCGGGCCTGTGCCACCTGCCCGGATCGCGTGCCTCCGACCTACGATACGCTGGTCGGCGAGGTGCCCGCCGAAGGCCCTGCTCCGGCGGAGGACGAACTGGCCCGTCTGCTTTCTCTCCCGCCCGAGGAACGGCGGCGCTTCTGGGCGGAGCAGTTCGCGCGGTGCATCCGCTGCTACGCCTGCCGGCAGGCATGCCCGATGTGCTACTGCGAGGTGTGCATCGCCGAAAAGCTCGATCCGCCCTGGGAGAGCATCGCGATCGCGCCCTCGGAGAACGAGTTTTACCATGTGCTGCGGGGGTACCACCTGATCGGGCGCTGCGTCGAGTGCGGCGAATGCGAACGGGTGTGCCCGGTGGGTATCCCCGTCTTCCTCTACCAACGGTATCTCGCGGAAGAGGTGCGTCAGACCTTCGGTTTCCGCGCGGGTATGGATGCGGAAACGCTCGCGCCGTTCATGACCTTCCGCAAGGAGGAACTGGAAGGATAGGCCGGCCAACCGGCCGTCCGTAGCATCTGGCCGAGGTGTGCCCATGCCGCAACGGCTCCTGAGCTCGGAAGAAGTGTTCGCCTGGGTGGACAGCCTGGGCTCCGATTACCGGATCATCGCTCCGGTGCACGAAGGGGAAGGCCGCTTCTTCCTTCGGCGCATCGGGGACGCCCGGGAGGTCGACCTCTCCGTGACCCGTACCGTCAACAGCCTGAAGGACTTTTTCTTTCCCCCGACGGAGACGATCGTGCACATCCGGCGGGGGAAGACGAACGTGCAGCTGGAAGCACCTCTGCCCGAGCGACCGCAGCTTCTCTTTGCCGTTCGCCCGTGCGACGCGGCTTCCCTCACCTCGATGGACGCGCTGTTCCTCGGTGAGCCCGCGGACCCCTACTACGGCGCACGGCGCAGGCAGAGCATCCTGGTGGGCCTGGCGTGCCTGGAGGTGCCCACTCCAGAATGCTTCTGCACCACCGTGGGGGGGTCCCCCATCGGCACCACGAACCTGGACCTGATGCTTTACCGCGTCCCCGAGGGGTACATCGCCGAAGCGTTGAGTGCGCGGGGGGAGACGCTCCTGGAAGCGGCCTCCGGCCGGCCGGTCGAGCCGCCCTTCCGGCCCCAGGCGCCCGAACTGCCGGCATACCCCTGCCCGCCCCAGGAGGACTGGGTGCGCGTGTTCACCGATTCCCTCTGGGAGGAGCTCGGGGAACGGTGCCTGGGCTGCAAGATCTGCACCTACGTTTGCCCGACCTGCTATTGCTTCGACATCCGCGATCGGGGCGCTGGCGGCCGCGTGGAACGTCTGCGCTGCTGGGATGCCTGCACTTCCAAGCACTACTCGGTCGAAGCGAGCGGCCACGACCCCCGGCCGACACGCGGCGCACGGCTGCGCAACCGCTTCTGCCACAAGTACTACTACTTTCCGTGGCGGTACCACGGGACGCTTCTGTGCTCCGGCTGTGGGCGCTGCGTGGCCGCCTGCCCGGTGAACATCGATCTGACCGAGGTGCTGGAGGAAGTGGCCGAACGGGCGCAGGCCGTGCGCGCAGGAGGACAAGGTAACTGAGCGCACTGCGCGGGCCAGCGGTGCGTGGGGACGAGGGGCGGGAAAAAGCCCGAGCAGCGGCCAGACTTGTGCCAAAGAGCGATCAAGGAGCATACTCGATGTCCAATCCGTTCCTGCCTTACGTGGGTACGCTGACCGAGGTGCGCGAGCTGGCGGTGGGCATCCGGCTTTTCCGGGTACGACTGGAGGACGAGGCCGGCCGTGCGGCTTTTGCGGACTATCGGCCGGGGCAGTTCGCCTTCCTTTCCGCCTTTGGTGTGGGCGAGGTGCCGTTCGGACTGGCCTCGACCCCCGCACGGAGCCAGGAGCTCGAGTTCGCCGTTGCCCGTGTGGGGACGGTCACTTCGGCCCTGCACAACCTGGAGGTCGGTGCCCCGGTGGGGGTGCGCGGGCCGATGGGCAACTCGTTCCCGATGGAGGAGTTCCGCGGGCGGAACCTCGTGATCATCGGGGGCGGCATTGGATTCGCGCCACTCCGCCCGGTGATCCAGTACGCGCTGGACCACCGCGCCGACTACGGACATATTACGATCCTCGCCGCAGCCCGGGCTCCGAACCTCCTCGTGTTCCGCGAGGAGTACGAGGAATGGGCCTCGGCGCCGGACACCGAGTTCCACGTCACCGTGGACGTGGGGGACGAGACCTGGACGGGGAATGTGGGCCTGGTGACCGAGCTCCAGGCCAAGGTCTCTCCTTCCCCGGAGAACGCGGTCGCCATTACCTGCGGCCCGCCCATCATGATCAAGTTCGTCGTGCAGCTCCTGCAGAAACAGGGGTTTGTCCCCGAGCAAGTCTACACCACGCTCGAGATGAAGATGAAGTGCGGCCTGGGCAAGTGCGGGCGCTGCAATATCGGCGAGCGCTATGTGTGCGTGGACGGGCCGGTGTTCAGCCATGCCCAGATCCTGCAGTTCATCGATTCCTTTTAGTGGCGGGCAGATTTCTAACCTGCCCGCACGGGTTTCCAGCCGGCCCATCGTGGATCCCGGTCCCCTGCGGGTTACCAGTCTGCCCCGTAAATCTGCGCACGCGCGACTGGACGCGGCAGGTGCCGTTTCTTGGCGCCGCAAGTACGGTCTTGCCCGAAGGCGTCTGGATTGACAGCCTGGACGCCATCTGTTATGATTTGGTCGCTAGATCGTGCTGCCATAAGGGGAAAATCTTTGCGCGGAAGGTTCGGCGTGCGCAGCCGCCCTGGGCCAAGGGCTTTTGGCCGTTCGGATGCGGAGGTACCGTGGGCGCAGGGCAAGGGGAACCGGAACCGTCCAAAAGTGCGCGCCTTCAGCAGATGCTGCAGCTGTTGCCCCTCTTGGTACTGGGAGAGACATCAGGCCTAACAGCCTTTTACCGTGCCCTTTATGAGTACATCCGCTCCTGGATGGATGCCGAGACCTTTATCGTCAGCCTCTATGATCGCTCGGCGCGCACCGTTTCTCTGGAGTATGCCGTCCACGGGGGCCAACCGCTGGCTGTTCACGACTTGGCCGAGATAGGCCTGAACGGGATGGCGACCTCGCTGCAGGGACAGGTCATCGCCAGCGGGGAATCGCTTTCTGTGCCCAATTACCCGGTGGCGCGGGGCGTGCCTCCGGCAAAAGCCCCGGGGACGATCGGCCCTTTCCCCCTCTTGGACCTCCCGGAAGCTCCGATCCAGTCGGCGATCTCGGTACCCATGAAGCTCCACGGGGAAACTGTAGGCGCCCTGGAGTGCCGGAGCCCTCGGCCTGCCGCCTTTACGGAAGCGCAGGTCGACCTGCTGGCAGCGCTCGCCAACGTGGTGGCGATCAGCGTCGAGAACGCGCGGCTTCATCGCGCCAGCCAGGAGGAACTCAGCGACCGCCGGCGCATCGAGGAGGCGCTGCGGGCGTCTCTCGAACGGCTCCAAGAGCTCGAATTCATCGTCAATAAGAGTCCGGCGGTCGTGTTCCTTTGGCGCGCGGAGCCGGGATGGCCCGTGGAATTCGTCTCTGAGAATGTCGCCCAATTTGGTTACACGGCCGAGGAGTTCGTTTCCGGTGGTTTGCCCTACGCGGACATCGTCTGTCCGGAAGACCTCGCGCGGGTGGCAGAAGAGGTGGAACGGTATACGGCCGAAGGGCGCGCCGAGTTCTTCCAGGAATATCGCATTCTCACCCGTTCGGGCGAGGTGCGCTGGGTGGACGACCGCACCTGGGTGCGTCGGGCACCGGACGGCCGTGTCACCCACTATCAGGGAATCGTGCTGGATATCACGGAGCGCAAGCGGACGCAAGCCGAACTGCAGCGGCAGCGCGACCTCGCGCGCACGTTGATCGAGGCTTCTCCGGCCTTTTTTGTGGCCATCGCGCCGGACGGCCGGACGATCGCGATGAACGAGGCCATGCTTTCCGCCCTGGGGTACACCCCGGAAGACGTGGAAGGGACCGACTATTTGCAGACGTTCGTTCCCCCGGAAGACCGGGCGGCCGTAGCCGGGGTATTCGAGCGCCTCGTGCGCTTCAAGGAACCGACGGTGAACGAGAACCGGGTGCGCACGCGTGACGGCCGACTGCTCTGGGTCGAATGGCACGGTACCCCTGTCCTGCGCCCGGACGGCGCCCTGGACTATTTCTTTGGCATCGGCATCGACGTCACAGAACGTAAGAAGACGCAGCAGGAGCTGGAGCAGCGCTGCCGCGTGCTGAGCCTGCTGAACCGCCTCGGGCCTGCCCTGGGGGGAACTCTGGAGCTCGAGGAGGTGTGCCGGATCGCGCACGAGTACGTTTCGCAGATCGTCGACTGTGCGTACTTTGGAATCTCGCTCTACGACCGCGCGGAGCGGGTGCTCCGGGCCGGCTTTGTGCTGGCCGACGGCCAGGTACTGGACACCTCTGCCTTTCCCCCGCTGCGCATCGAGGAAGGGACGCCGCTCGTCGGCCGAGCGCGGGCGCTGCTCGCGGGAGAGCCCGAAGTGCTCGAGGACCTCGATCGCGCGCGTGCGGCCGCAGCGACAGCCGGCAAGCCGGTCTACGAAATCGGCGAAGGTGAGGTGCCGCTTTCCGCGGTCTATGTCCCGATGTGGGTCGCGGGCGAGGTGACAGGGCTCCTCGAGCTGCAAAGCTACCGGCGGCATGCCTACAGCCCAGAGCATCTCGCGCTGCTGAAACCGGTGGCCAACCAGATCGGCCTGGCGCTGGCGAACGCTCGCCTGTACGAACAGGTACGAGAGCAGGCGCGCGAGCTGGAGCGGCGGGTCGCGGAGCGTACGGCGCAGCTTCAGGCGGCGATCCGGGAGCTGGAAGCCTTCTCCTACTCGGTATCGCACGACCTGCGGGCTCCGTTGCGGGCGGTCACAGGCTTCGCGCAGGTGCTGAAGGAAGGATATGGCGCCTGTCTTGACGATCCCGGTCGGCACTACCTGGATGAAATCCTTCGTCAGGCCGCGCGGATGGAGCGGCTGATCGCCGATCTCCTGGCTTTTTCCCGCCTGACGCGGCAGCCTTTGCGCTGCGAACCGGTGTGTCTGCGCGAGTTGGTCCAGGAAGTGTGGCTCGAGCTCGCCCCGGAGCGGGAAGGACGAGAGGTAGAGCTGAGCGTCGGGGATCTCCCGGTGTGCGAAGGCGATCCGCTGCTCCTGCGGCAGGTCTTTTTTAACCTGCTCTCCAACGCGCTCAAGTTCACCCGGCCACGCGAGGTGGCACGGATCGAAGTGGGATGCAGGCCGGCCGCTACACCTGAGGCTCCCGGACAGCCTGTGATCTATGTCCGCGACAACGGCGTGGGGTTCGACATGCGGTATGCCGGCCGGCTGTTCGGGGTCTTCCAGCGGCTGCACCGGGAGGAAGAGTTCGAGGGGACCGGTGTGGGGCTGGCCATCGTGCAGCGCATCGTGCAGCGACACGGCGGCGAGGTCTGGGCGAAGGGAGAAGTGGGCAAAGGAGCGACCTTCTTCTTTACCCTGGGAGGCAAACCATGACGACCATCCCCAAAGCGGACATCCTCCTGGTCGATGACAGCACAAGCGATGCGGAGCTCGCCCTCGAGGCGTTGCGGCGCGAGCGTCTCGCGGAGCGCGTGCGTGTCGTACGGGACGGCGTGGAGGCGTTGGAGTACCTTTCGGCTGCTTATTCGGCTCTGGGCGAGCTACCGAAGGTCGTGCTCCTCGACCTGAGACTGCCGCGGCTTCCCGGTTGCGACGTATTGCGCCGTATCCGCGAGGACGCGCGTACCCGTCATATACCGGTCGTTGTTATGAGCTCCTCTTCGGACCCGGCGGAGATCCTCCGGTGCTACGAGGAGGGGGCGAACAGCTACGTGGTCAAGCCAGTCGAGTTCGACCGTTTTGCTGAGGTGGTGCGTGCGGTTGGACGCTACTGGCTATATGTGAACCGGCCCCCGGTTCCGCCGTGCGCCGGAGGCTAGCCTTGACCGTGGGACCCGCGGGGGTATCGGGATGGGCGCGCCGTTGCGGGTGTTGATCCTGGAGGATCGCGAGGCCGATGCGGAACTGCTCGCGCTCGAGCTGGCGCGGGCTGGGTTTTCCCCAGAGTGGACCCGGGTGGATAGCCAGGAGAGGTTCCTCGCCGAGCTCGAGAAGGGCTACGACGTCATCCTGGCCGACTACCGTCTTCCGCAGTTCGACGGGTTGCAGGCACTGGAGGCGATGCGGCAGCGTGGGCTCGACGTCCCCTTCATCCTCGTTTCGGGCACGATCGGGGAGGAGCTGGCCGTAGAAGCGATGAAGCGGGGGGCGGCCGACTACCTCTTGAAGGATCGGCTGGCACGGCTGGGGGCAGCGGTATCGCGCGCGCTGGAGGAGAAGCAGCTGCGCGAAGCGCGCAGGCAAGCGGAAGCGGCGTTGCGGGAGGCCGAGGCGCGCTACCGTACCTTGTTCGAGGGGGTTCCTATCGGGCTGTACCGTTGTGCCCCGGATGGCGGTATTCTGGAGGTGAACACCGCGCTGGCGCAGATGCTTGGCTTTCCGGATCGGGAGGGGCTGCTCGCGCATTACCGGCACGCGCGGGAGTTTTACCTCCGTCCGGAGGAACGCGACCGGTGGCGGGCCTGGATCGAGCGGAGCGGCGTGGTGCGTCAGTACGTATCGCAGTGGCGCCGGGCGGACGGCTCCGCGATCTGGGTGCGGGAGAGCGCGCGCGCCATTCGGGACAGATCGGGACGGACGCTCTGCTACGATGGCGCGGTAGAAGACATCACCGCGCTGGTGCTTGCCGAGGAAGAGCGGCAGCGCACGCTGGAGCGGCTCCGCCGGATGGTGGAGGGGACGGTTCACGCGCTTGCGGCCACCGCAGAGTACCGGGACCCCTACACCGCAGGACATCAGCGGCGCGTGGCGCGGCTGGCAGCAGCGATGGCTCGCGAGATCGGGCTTGCAGAGGAGCGGGTCGAAGGGATCCAGGTCGCGGGCATCGTGCACGACATCGGCAAATCGTTCGTGCCCACGGAGATCCTGAGCAAGCCGGGGCGGCTGTCGCCGGAGGAGATGGCGCTCGTGCGAGTGCACCCGCGGGCCGGGTTTGAAATCCTCCGCACGATCGAGTTCCCCTGGCCGGTGGCGTTGATCACCTTGCAACACCACGAACGGCTCGATGGATCCGGCTATCCGGAGGGACTCGGCGGGGAGCAGATCCTCCTGGAGGCGCGTATCCTGGCGGTCGCGGACGTCGTGGAGGCGATGTCTTCGCACCGCCCGTATCGGCCGGCGCTGGGGTTGGAGCGGGCGCTCGATGAAATCCGCGAGCACCGCGGCGTCCTCTTCGATCCCCGGGCGGTGGATGTGTGCGTGCGCCTCTTCGCCAACGGTTTCCGTCTGGAGGAACCGGGCGAAGGGCGTTGACGAAATCCGTCGTATTGAGCAACTTTTTTGCCCATTCGGGTCATTCCTCCGGTTTCGTTTGACAGATTCCGAGCCCTGTGTTACAATGCAATCGGACATCGTGACCGGCTGCACAAGGAAGTGCCCGGATGTGCCGATTGGATGCTCTGGATCGTCAGATTATCCTTCACCTGCAGCGCGATGGGCGTATCCCCTACGTAGAGCTCGCCCGTCTGGTCGGGGTAAGCGAAGCGACCGTACGGCGGCGGGTAGAGCGTCTGGTCGCGGAAGGGGTGGTCGAGGTTGTTGCCTGTGTAGATCCCCGTAAGGTCGGGTTGGGGGTTGAAGCGCTTGTCTACCTTCAGGCCGAGCTGGACAAGTTGACGCACATCGGCGAGAGCCTGGCGGCGATGCCCGAGGTGCGCGAGGTGCTGTACACCTCGGGGGCGCACGACCTGGTGTTGCGGGTGGCGCTGGCCTCGAACGACGATCTCCTGCCCTTCCTGACTCGGCGGGTCGCGACGATCCCCGGGGTCAAATCGACCCAGACCTCTTATATTCTTCAGACGGAGAAGCACATCCACGACTGGCAATTGCCCGAGTGGCCGGCCGTTCACCCGCCGGCACCCGTTCGGCCCCTCATCCTGGTCGTGGATGACGATGTGGACTTTTGCACCGCGGCGACAATGGTGCTGGAGGCAGAGGGGTACAAGGTGGAGATAGCCCACAGCAGCGCCGAGGCTTGTGCCCTGTTGCAGAGACAGACGCCGGCGTTGATCCTGTTGGACCTGATCATGGAGACCCCTCTGGCGGGGCTGGAAGTGCTCCGTGTGGTACGCTCGGACGCACGGCTCGCCGGCGTACCGGTGATGGTCATCTCGGCGATCCGTTCCACGGAGTGGGCGGCCGGACTCCCCAGCACAAGCGAGCTGAGCCTGGACGAAATTGTGGATAAGCCGATCGATCCGCATCTCCTGCTGGAGAAGGTGCGCCGCCATCTGGGCTGATGGAAAGCGCGTGCCCTCCGGCGGAAGTCGAAAGAACCACTTGGACGAGGCTGCCTTTGCGTATCGGACGGTACGAGTTTCCTGAGGACCGCTACTACGACCATCTGCACAACTGGGTCAAGTTCGAAGGCCCGCTGGTCGTGCAGGGCATGACCGATTATGCGCTGCAGATGGCCGGCGCGGTTTTTTATATCGAATTGCCGCGCGTCGGCCGGCAGGTGGAGCAAGGGGAACAACTGACGGCGCTCGAGACCGAAGCGGGCATCGTGCGGCTCCGTGCAGCGGTCAGCGGCGAGATCGTGGAGACGAATTCCCTGCTGCGGGAGAACGTCCGTTTGATCCACCGTGAACCGTACGGTCAGGGTTGGATCGTCAAGATCCTCCCACTCCGCCGCGAGGAGCTTTCGCGCCTTCAGCGCCCCGACGACCCCGCCTTCCAGGAATGGTTTCGGCAGCATCTCGCAGGGGAAGGCCCTTCTCTCCCACCCGATCGCGAGGTCCTGGCACTGCGCCAGGACCTGGAACGCGCCTACTCCCGCATGGAGACGCTCTATGAAATTGCCCGGGCCACCACCTCTACACTGGACTTGGACGAGGTGCTGCAGCGCATCGTGCAGCGTACTGCGGAGGCGTTCGGCGCGAAAGGTTGTTCGATCCGCCTGCTCGAAGAGGGCGGGCAGTTCCTGAGAATCGCCGCTTCCTGGGGGCTGAGCGAGCGCTACCGTAACCTGGGGCCGATCGAAGTACAGCGCAGCGGGATCGATCGCGAAGCGCTGCAGGGGCAGCCGGTCATCGTCCTGGATGCACCGAACGATCCGCGGACGGATCGTCCCGAAGAGGTCGCGCGTGAGGGGATCTGTTCCATCCTGTGCTGCCCCCTGATCGTGCGGGGTCGGCCGATCGGCGTCATCCGGATCTACAGCGCTGCTTGCGAGGCTTGGGGGAAGAAAGAAGCCGACTTTTTGATGGCCATTGCCAACGAGGTCGCGGTCGCCATTGCAAACGCCATGGCGTACCGCAGGCTAGAGGAGATCGACCGAGCCAAGTCCCAGTTTGTGCTTACGGTTACCCACGAGCTTCGCGCCCCTGTGGCCACCGTGCAGAGCCTCCTGCGCGCCATCTCCGGAGGTTATGCCGGCCAGGTGTCCCCGAAGCAGAAGGAACTGATCGAGCGGGCCGAACGGCGCGTGGTCTTTCTGCAGCAGCTCATCGATGACCTGTTGGACCTGGCTGCAGGCAAGACCGAACACATCGCCGAGCCGCCCCACCCAGTACTCCTCAATCCCCTGGTGGACAAAGCGGTGGGCCAGCTGCGCCCGGTCGCCGAAGAGAAGGGCCAGGTCTTGCAGCTACGCATATCCCCTCAACCCTTGCGGGCACTGGCGACGGAGGACGGGATCGAACGTATCGTGGTCAACCTGGTTGGTAACGCGGTGAAGTACACCCCGGCCGGAGGGCGCATCGAAGTGTCTCTGGAGGAGCAGGACGGCGAGGCGGTCCTGGTCGTTTCCGATACCGGGATCGGGATTCCCGAGGAGGCGCTCCCTCGTCTCTTCGAGGAGTTCTTCCGGGCGGAGAACGCCAAAGCCGTCGAGCGGGAAGGAACAGGTCTGGGATTGTCCATCGTCAAGAGCCTGGTGGAACGCTACGGGGGCCGCATTGCGGTAACGAGCCGCCTGGGCCACGGTTCCACTTTTGCGGTTCGTCTTCCCCTCTTGTCCGGGCAGGTAGGTGATGAAATACGTAGCAAATTGGCCGTTATGTGACGCTTTTCGGCGATGCGGGGCGTTTTTCGTTCGCTCTTTGACAAGCGTTCCCATTTGTGCTATACTTCTCGATGTCCGTTTGGGCCTGGCGGGGCAAAGACAGGAACCACCGGGCTTTTCGGTTACCCGATCAGGATCTCGGGGAAACATCGTTCTCGATGGCCGGGACCCGTTTCTCCAGCCTGGAGCGAGGTCTTTCCCCGGCGTTCTGAAGCAAGGAGGTAAGTCGGACGATGGCACTCCCAACCCTTGACCTGACGCGCACGTTGCACGACCACTCTTTCGCCGAACGGGTGGGCCCAGACAGGGGGAAACTCCTGACGTGCATCCAGTGCGGCACCTGTACGGCCTCGTGCCCCACGGCCTACGCGATGGATTACAGCCCGCGGCTGCTGCTCCGGATGATCCAGCTCGGGCTGTACGACGAAGTGCTGAAGAGCAAGACCTTCTGGCTCTGCACGACCTGCTACTCGTGCACCGTACGTTGCCCGCGAGGCATCTCGATCACCGAGACGTTTCAGACCCTCAAGCGGATGTCTGTTGCTAAGGGGGTGGAGAAAAAGCGCGACAGCGCACGCTTTTACGAGAGCTTTATGGATGTGGTGCGGAAAAACGGGCGCATGCACGAGACGTTGACGATGGCGCAGTGGATGCTCAAGACGAACCCCTTCCGCGCCTTTTCTTTTGCCTCCCTCGGACTGGCCCTGCTGAGCAAAGGAAAGATGGGGCTGGTTCCCCATCGCATCCGGGGGCTGGACCAGATCGAGGCGATGTTCCGGAAAGCAGAGGAGATCAAGGCCCGCCAGGAGGTGAACGCATGAAGTACGCCTACTATCCCGGTTGCAGCCTGGAGGCCAGTGCCAAAGAGTACGACGTCTCTGCACGCGCCGTCTTCCGTGCCCTGGGTTCGGAGCTGGTGGACATCCCCGACTGGAACTGCTGCGGTTCCTCGCCGGCCGGCGCTGTGGATTACCTGCTGTCGCTGGCTCTGCCCGCCCGCAACCTGGCTCTGGCCGAACAGATGGGTCTGGACACCGTCGTGGCTACCTGCAGCGCCTGCTACCTGAGCCTGTATCAGGTGGAAGAACATCGTCAGCGGGATCCACAGGTGCGGGCCCATCTCGACGAGATCCTGGGCGCGGCCGGCCTGCAGTATACGGGCAAGGTTCGGGTCCGGCACATGCTGGATGTGATCGCCAACGATATCGGGGTACAGGCCATCGCCGCCCGCAAGACCCACGACCTGAGGGGCCTGCGGGTCATCCCGTACTACGGGTGCCAGACCGTGCGGCCCTACATGACGTACGATGGCCCCGATCAGCCGGTCTCGATGGACCGGGTGCTGACCGCGCTGGGAGCCGAGGTGGTTCCCTACAGCTTGAAGACCCGCTGCTGCGGAGGCATCCTGATCACGACGACCAAGGATGTAGGGGTCAAGCTGGTCGCCGATCTGCTGGCCGCGGCCGATGGGGCCGACTGTGTGGTGACGGTCTGCCCGCTCTGCCAGATGAACCTCGATGCCTATCAGGCCGATGTTTCGCGCAAACTGGGGCGTCCGGTGAACATCCCCGTGCTCTACCTGACCCAACTGATGGGTCTGGCTTTTGATCTGCCGGCTGAGGAGATCCTCCTGAACAAGAACATCGTCTCTCCGCGGCCGGTACTGGAGAAAGTGGGTCGACCAGGGGACCTGTAGCGAGAAGTCTCCTGGCGGCCGGAGCAGCCAGGATGAAACTGCGAACGATCGTCGAAATCGTTCAGGGAACGCTGCTGTTCGATGCGGACCTCGACTTGGAGATCCGGTGCGCGGCAGCTTCGGACCTGATGAGCGACGTGCTGGCCTTTGCCGAGCCGGGATCGGTGCTGCTGACCGGCCTGTGCAACCCCCAGGTGGTCCGGACGGCAGACATGGCCGATATCGCTGCGATCGTCTTTCTGCGGGGTAAACAACCCCCGCTCGAGACGGTCGAACTGGCTCGGGAGCGAGGTATTCCGCTCGTAACCACTTCGTTGCCGATGTTCGAAGCGTGTGGGCGCCTCTACCAGGCTGGCCTGAAGAGCTGCGACATTTCCTGCCGCATTTCCTGACAGGCGCGGATCTGCGGAGCTCGGAATGCTCCAGGATGATCATGACCGATTTCACCAAACTGCAGGAACTCGCCTATGAGGTCAGGATCGAGGAGGTGATGACCAAGAGCCCGGTGACGGTCTCCCCGGACACGACCATGGCGGAACTGCGCGAGATCCTGCGGGAACACCGCATCTCCGGTACGCCGGTGGTCGAAGGGGACCGGATGGTGGGCATCATCAGCCTTGAGGATCTGATCAAGGCCCTGGCCAATGGAGCGATGAGTGCCCGTGTTGGGGAGAGAATGACGCCCGATCCGGTGACCGTCTATGCCGATGAAACGGTGGTCAAGGCGGTCAACACCTTCGCTCGCTACCGTTTCGGCCGTTTCCCTGTCGTAGATCGTGAGGGCCGTCTGGTCGGCATCCTCACCCGGGGCGACATCGTGCGCGGGCTTCTGAAGCAGCTGGAACATGAGTACCACCGCGAAGAGATGTTGCGCGCCCGCTTCAACCGTTTCTTCGATGAACTGATCGCGGACATCGATTCCATCGTCCTCCGCCATGAGGTGAAAGCCCGCGACTTCGAACACGCGGGAGAGGCTTCCAGCCGGGTCAAGCGGGCCCTGAACCGTCTGGGTGTGACCCCGCAGATTGTGCGGCGGGCGGCGATCGCCACCTACGAACTGGAGATCAACATCGTCATCCACGCGAGCGAGGGCGGCGAAATCATCGCCGAGATCCAGCCCGAGAAGATCATCATCCGCGCGGTGGATACCGGTCCGGGCATCCCCGACATCGAGGCGGCCATGCAGCCTGGGTTCTCCACAGCACCGGAGTGGATCCGGGAAATGGGATTCGGTGCCGGTATGGGCCTGGTGAACGTGAAGCGCTGCGCGGACGAGTTCCTGCTCGAGTCTCCCAACGGGATGTGGACTTCGGCCAAGGTGGTGATCTACTTCCCATCCTTTCTCGAGCGGGCCCAGGACCCGGACGATACCAGCAGGAGTTGACCTCGATGAAACTGGCGGAGATTTGTCGCGCGCTGTCGCTGGAAGTGCAGGCCGGAGCGGAACACCTGGAGCGAGAGGTCACCGGGGGATATGCGTCCGACCTGCTGAGCTGCGTGATGGCCAAGGCGCAGGCAGGCAATATCTGGGTTACGCTGCAGGCCCATCCGAACATCGTAGCCGTCGCGAGCCTGCTGAACCTGGCCGGTGTGATCATTACCGAGGGGGTCGTCCCGGACGAGAGCACCGTCGCCAAGGCAAAGGAGGAGGGTGTCGTCCTCCTCCTTACGCCGCTCACGACCTTTACCATCGTGGGCAAATTGGCCGCGATGGGCATCGCCGGGGTGGACTAGCAGCGCATCGTTCGATGCGGAACGGCCTATGGCGGAATCCTTCGATGAGGGTGTCGAGGCATCTCCAGAGGCTCTCTGCGCCCTCCGAAGTATGGCCGATCCGAATCTGGCCCACTGGTCGGCCTGTATGCGCGAACTGAGCCTGCATATCCTGGATGCTCTGGAGAACTCGCTGGCCGCCGGGGCCACCCGCGTCGAACTGACGATCGACGAAGATACGGTCGCGGACCGTTTGCACATTACCATCCAAGACAACGGCCGGGGGATGACCGCGGAGCAGGTGGAACGGGTCTTCGACCCGTTCTTCACCACGCGCCAGACCCGCCACGTGGGCCTGGGTCTGCCGCTCTTCCGGGCAGCGGCGCAACGTTGCAACGGCGACGTCACGATCTCTTCCCAGGTGGGCCAGGGGACCCGGCTGGAAGCGACCTTTCAGCTCAGCCACATCGACCGGGCTCCGCTGGGCGATATGACCCGGACGCTGATGGCTTTTCTCCTGGGAGGTAGTTGCGACCTGCGCTACCGGCACCGGGTGGACGAACGCGTCTTCGAATTCGACACGGCGGAGATACGAGCTGAGCTGGGCGATGTGCCGCTGGGCCACCCCGCGGTGCGCCGCTGGCTTCAAGACTTTATCGCCCAGGGCGAGGCGGGGTTGCGATGACCCAAGCCGTCGGATACCGGGAACAAACGGCGGTACCGTGGCTATTGCTATGAGAGGAGACACATTGCGCTTCTTCCTGGCCGATCTCCATATCCATACCGTCCTTTCCGCCTGTGCCGAGATCGAGATGTTCCCGGACCTCATCCTGGAACAGGCCCAGAAGTTGGGCCTGGGCCTGATCGCGGTCACCGATCACAATTCCGCGGAAAACGCTGCTGCGATGCTGTGTGCGGCACGCGGAACCGGGGTCACCGTGCTGCCGGGGATGGAGGTGCAGACCCGAGAAGAGGTGCACCTGATCTGCCTGTTCGACACCCTGGAGCAGGTTCTGACCTGGCAGGGAATCGTTTACGGGCACTTGCCCCGGCTGAAGAACCGAGAGGATGTCTTCGGTATGCAGGTCGTCCTGGATGCGGATGGGCGGCCGATCGGCAAGAACGAGCGGTTGCTCTTGACCTCGACCGACCTGACGGTGGAACAGGTGGTGCAGCGCGTGCGGCAGCTGGACGGATTGTGCATCCCAGCCCACGTCGATCGCCCGGCCTATAGCCTCATCGCTAACCTGGGCTTTATCCCTCCGGGGCTGGATTTCCCCGGTGTGGAGATCTCCCGCCTGGTCAAACTGCAGGAAGCGAGAGAGCGCTTCCCGGAACTGGCGCACTATGCTGTCGTGGCGAACAGCGATGCGCACCGTCTGCAGGAGATGGGGCAGCGGATGACCCTCAAGATGGCCGAGCCTACGGTAGCGGAGCTGGCCCGGGCTCTGGCCGGCGAGGGGGATAGAGGCGTGTGGGTAGATGGCCTGGCGTCGGGGCGGATCCGTTGAGACTGTGGGTCGAGCATGCTTGCCAGACTCTGGCCGGGACGGATACCCTCGTCCCGCCGGAAGGATCGAAAGAACAGGCAGTTTGCACCTTTCAAAGTGAGGAGCGCTTTTTCGTCGCCCTGGTCGATTGGCCACAGGGAGAGCCAGAGGGCGGCGGACAGGCTCGCCGGTTCGCTCGAAGCCTGGCAGCCGCGGTGGAGCAGGGCGGTACGCTGGATGAGGCGATCGACGGGATGCTGCCCACCCTGCCAACGGGTCGGCACGTCTCGGTGGCCGCTCTTCAGATCGTGGAAGGAAGCAGGGCAGCCCTGGTCGAGTGCGATGCTCCACCCCTTTTCCTGACCCGGCGCGGAGAGCTCGTGCTGCTGCCAGTGCAGGAGGAGGAGATCGCGGGACGCCTCGTTCGCCGGTGCCACTTCTCGTTGCAGGCGGGCGACTATTTGGCGCTGGTGAGCGAAGCGTACATCCGTGCCCGTGGATGGGATCGGCGCTGGGGGTGGCGGGATATCGCGCTATCCATGCGGCGCCTCACAGAAACGGGCGGGGATGCCGAGCAACTGCTGAAAGCGTTGGTGCGGATGTACCGCCGGCTGGCGCGGGGCGAGCCGGAACGCAGTGTGGCCGTGGTCGCGATGCGCGTGCGTCCCTTGCGTCGGGCCGTGGTGTGGAGCGGCCCGCCGGCCAATCCCGCCGAGGACACCCGGGTGGTCGAAAGGCTGATGGCGGAGGAAGGCACGCGCATCATCTGTGGCGACACGACGGCAAGGATCGCGGCCCGGGTGCTGGGCCGAGAGCTCGAGCAGGAACCGAGGCCGGCCGAAGGTTGGGCCGAGGTCCCGCCGACCAAGCGGCTCGAAGGTGTGGATCTGGTGACCGAGGGCCTGGTGACAATGCAGGTGGCCTATAGACGCCTCCAAGAAGCTGAGCGCCCGGCGGACCTGCCGCGCAGGACGGACGGTGCTACCCGCCTGGCCCGTCTCCTGTGGCAGGCCGACGTCGTCCATTTCCTGGTAGGTCTTGCGGTGAATCCCGCTCAAGCGGCCGACTCTGCCGGGCAGTTGCCGCTCCGGCGAATCGTCGTCGAGCAACTGGCGGAGGAGTTGCGCAGGAAAGGCAAAGTGGTGCGGATCGAGTATCTCGGGTAGCGGCGAGGTATCCGCTCGCCACGAGGCAGCCAACGAGCAAAGGAGGTCCAGCGCGATGGAAGAAGAACCAAGGATCGGTGTCTACGTGTGCGACTGCGGTCTGAACATCGCATCCACGGTCAACACGGCAGAAGTCGTGCGGTTCGCCCGGGAGTTGCCGAACGTGGTCGTGGCCCGCGGCTACAAGTACGTCTGCTCGGAGCCCGGCCAGAACATGATCAAGGACGACATCCAGAACCTGGGCGTCAACCGGGTGGTGGTGGCTTCCTGTAGCCCCCGGATGCACGAGGTAACCTTCCAGAACGCGGTCGCCGAGGCGGGCCTCAACCCCTACTATTTCGCTATGGCCAACATCCGCGAGCACGTCTCCTGGGTCGTCGAGGACCCGGTGCAGGCTACGGCCAAAGCGAAGCGGCTGGTGGCGGCAGCCGTGGCCCGCGTCGCCCGGCAGCAGGCCCTGCAGCCACGCCGGGAGCCGGTCACCCGGTCGGCCCTGGTGGTCGGTGGCGGGATCGCGGGCATTCAGGCGGCGCTCGCCATCGCGGATGCGGGCTACCACGTTTACCTGGTCGAACGCGAGCCCTCCATCGGCGGCCATATGGCCCAGCTGGACAAGACCTTCCCCACGCTCGACTGCAGTACCTGAATTCTCGGGCCCAAGATGATGGATGTCGGTCGACATCCGAACATCACCCTCCTGTCCTACAGTGAAATCGAGGACGTTTCCGGCTACGTCGGCAATTTCCGGGTCAGGGTGCGCAAGAAAGCGCGCTACGTCGAACAGGGCAAGTGCACTGGCTGTGGCACCTGCTGGACGGTGTGCCTGACGCGGCGCATCCCGCAGCTGAAGCTGATCAAGATGGGCAAGATGAGCATCGGTGAAAGGAGGCCTGGAGAGCGATGAACACCGAACGCGTGGATCAGATCATTGACTCCTACGGCGCCGACCGGGCCGCGGTGCTGGCCGTGCTCCAGGAGATCCAGCAGGCGTTCAACTACCTGCCGCGCGAGGCGCTGGAACAGGTCGCCAAGCGGCTGGAAATGCCGCTCAGCGAGGTGTACCATCTGGCCACCTTCTATCGTACCTTCAGCCTGAAGCCCAGGGGCAAGCATTGTATCCGTGTTTGCCTGGGCACGGCCTGTCACGTGCACGGCGGGCCGCGTATCCTGGAGCAGTTCGAGCGTCTGCTCAAGATCAAGGCCGGGGAAACGACCTCCGACGGGACCTACTCCCTGGAAGCAACTTCCTGCCTGGGAGCGTGTGCCCAGGCTCCGATCGTTATGGTGGGCGATCAGCCCTTCCCCCAGATGTCGACAGACCGCGTCGAGGAAGTCATCCAATCGTGCCAGGCCCTCTCTGCGGGGAAGTGAGGAGGTAGGAAGATGCCCAAAGTTACGAGTCTAGCCGAGCTACAGCAGCTGCGAGAGCAGTTGCAGCGGGAAATGAAAGCCCGTACCGAGACGACCACGACCATTACGGTCGGCATGGGCACGTGTGGCATCGCCGCGGGCGCCCGCGAGGTGATGCACGCCATCCTGGAGGAGCTGGACAAGCGGGGGATCACCGCCCACGTCACCACGGTCGGGTGCATCGGTATGTGCTCCAAGGAGCCGCTGGTGGATATCCAACAGGGGAACGAACCCCGCGTGACCTACGGCAACGTCACCCCCGCGATGGTTCCCCGTCTGATCGAGGAGCACCTGGTCCATGGCCGCGTGATCGAGGAATGGGTCGTGGGACGGGTGACGGCATAGGAGGATGACGATGGCGGAACGACACCGAGCCGACGTACTGGTCAGTTGCCTGCACGACCGCGCGCCGGACCTCCTGCCCGCCCTGCGGCAGGAGATCGAACAGCGCGGCCTGGCCGGCGAGGTCCGCGTCATCGAGGCCGGCTGTCGGGGTTTCTGTTCGATGGGCCCGGTCCTCCTGATCGAACCCGACGGCACGTTCTACGTCGGCGTGCAGGCGGCAGATGTGCCGGAACTGGTGGAGGAGACGCTGGTCAAGGGCCGGGTGGTGGAACGGCTGACCTACCGCGAACCGACGACACGGAAGCGCATTCCCCGCTACGAGGACATCCCCTTCCATAGCAAGCAGCAGCGCATTGTGCTGCGCCACTGCGGCCTGATCAACCCGACCTCCATCGAAGAATACATCGCCGTGGGCGGATACCAGGCCCTGGGCAAAGTGCTCACGGAGATGACGCCCGAACAGGTCATCGAAGAGATCAAGAGGTCCGGCCTGCGAGGGCGCGGCGGCGCGGGTTTTCCCACCGGCCGCAAATGGGAAGCCGCTCGCAAAGCGCACGGGGACATCAAGTACGTCGTGGTCAACGGCGACGAGGGTGACCCCAACTGCTTTATGGACCGCGCGCTGATGGAAGCCGACCCGCACAGCATCCTGGAGGGGGCGATCATCGCGGCTTATGCCATCGGAGCCCAGCACGGCTTCTTCTACATCCCCTTCGAGCACACCCTCTCGATCAAGAACGTGCGTACGGCCATCGAGCAGGCGCGGGAGTACGGCTTCCTGGGCCAGAACATCCTGGGGGCCGGCTTCGATTTCGATATGGAGGTGCGTATCGGCGCGCACTGCTTCGTGGGCGGCGAGTCGACCGCCGTCATGGCGGCGATCGAAGGTCGGGCCAGCGAACCGCGTTCCAAGTATGTGCACACCACCGAAAAGGGCGTCTACAACCGCCCGTCCTGCCTGAACAACGTCAAGACGCTCTCCGTGGTGCCCGAGATCATCCTCCGCGGCGCCGACTGGTACACCGGCATCGGCACCGAGACGAGCAAGGGGACGGCGGTCTTTTCCCTGGCCGGCAAAGTCAACAATGTAGGTTTGGTCGAAGTGCCGATGGGGATCACTCCGCGCGAGTTGATTTTCGAGATCGGCGGTGGCATCCCCAACAAGCGCCGCTTCAAGGCGCTGCAGATCGGAGGGCCCTCGGGAGGCTTTTTGCCCGAATCGCTGCTGGATATGCCGATGGACTATGAGACGCTGGACCAGGCTGGCGCGATGATGGGCACCGGTGGCGTGATCGTCGCCGACGACCGTACTTGCCTGCTCGACACGGTCAAGTTCTTCCTGGAGTTCCTGCAGGAGGAGTCCTGCGGCAAGTGCACGCCCTGCCGCGAAGGCCTCCCGCAGCTGCACCGTATCCTCAGCCGCATCGTCGAGGGACGCGGCGAGCCGGCCGATCTGGAGACCCTGGAATCGCTGGGTCGGGCGATCCAGATCACCTCGCTGTGCGGCTTGGGCAAGACGGCGCCGAATCCGGTGCTCAGCACCTTGCGCTACTTCCGCGATGAATATCTGGCCCATATCGAACAGAAAAAGTGCCCGGCGGGGGTCTGCAAGGCGCTGGTTACCTTCGTGATCAACGAGAAATGCACCGGCTGCGGCGTCTGTGCACGCAAGTGCCCCCAGAACGCGATCAGCGGCGAACTGAAACAGGCCCACGTGATCAACCAGTCCCTGTGCATCAAGTGCGGGGTGTGCAGGGACGCCTGCAAGTTCGATGCGATTTCGGTGGCCTAACGGGAGGAACTGCTATGGCGAAGCTCATCATCGACGGGCAAGAATTCCAGGCCGAGGAGGGGCAGACCGTTCTGGAAGTGGCGCGCAAGAACGGCATTGCGATCCCGACGCTCTGCTATCACCCGGTCTTGGAGCCTTACGGTGGCTGCCGCCTGTGTATGGTGGAGGTCATCCGGCACGGACGGTCCCAGCTGGTCACCTCCTGTACCTACCCGGCATGGGACGGGATCGAGGTCAAGACGCACTCCGAGCCGGTGATCGAAGCGCGCAAGGCGGTGCTGGGGTTGCTCCTTTCCCGCTGTCCCAACGTGCCGTTGATCCAGAACCTGGCCTACGAATATGGGGTGAAGGAGCCCCCGTTCCCGACGGAAAACCCGGAGGAAAAGTGCATCCTCTGCGGCCTGTGCGTGCGCGTTTGCCATGAGATGGTCAAAGCCAACGTGCTCAACTTTGCGGACCATGGCCCGGAGCGCAAGGTGGGGCCGGCCTTCATGGAGAAGACGCGCCAGTGCATCGGTTGCGGTGCCTGTACCATCGTCTGCCCTACCGGAGCCATCGAGATCGTCCTCAAGGAGGCCGCCGAGTACCAGGCCAAGCCTCTGGGACCGACGTCCGCCATCTATGTGCCCTTCCCACAGGCCATCCCCCGTGTCCCGGTGATCGACACCGATGCCTGCATCCGTTTCCGCCAGCACGATCGCACGAACGGTCAGATCGCCGATGCCTGCGGGGCCTGCGAGATGCTCTGCGAGGCAGGAGCCATCGACCTCGACCAGCAGGACGAAATCCTCGAACTGGATGTGGGAGCGATCGTGGTGGCCACGGGCTTCCAGCTGTGGGACGCCCACAAACTGCCGCAATACTCCTACGGCAAGTCGCCCAACATCATCACCGGGCTGGAGTTCGAGCGCCTCTCGAACGCCAGCGGGATCACCGGCGGCCAGATCCTGTGCGCCGACGGCAAAAAGCCGGAAAAAGTCGCCATCATCCACTGTGTCGGCAGCCGCGATAAGAACGCCCACGAGTACTGCTCCCGCGTCTGCTGTATGTATGCCCTGAAGCACGCCCACCAGGTACGCGAGAAAACCGGCGCCCAGGTCTACGAGTTCTACATGGACATGCGCGCCTTCGGCAAGGCCTACGAGGAGTTCTACGAGCGCGTGCAGGAAGAGGGCGTCGTGATGGTCCGTGGGCGCGGGGCCGAGGTCGAGGTCCTGGAGAACGGCAAACTGCGCGTCAAGGGGGAAGATGCCAACCTGGGCAAAGTGGTTGCGGTCGAGGTGGACATGGTCATCCTCAACACCGCGATCGAGCCGGTGCACGATGCGAGCCGCATCGCTTCCCTCTTTGGCCTGGGGCGCACGACGGATGGCTTTTTCGCCGAGGCCCACCCGAAGCTTCGCCCTGTCGAGACGAACACCGAGGGGATCTTCCTCGCCGGGTGCTGCCAGGCGCCGCGAGATGTGCCCGATACCGTGGCTCACGCCTCCGCCGCTGCGGCCGAAGCGCTCAAGCTCCTCAGCCGTGGTGAGGTCGTGATCTCGCCACAAACCGCCTACATCCCTGCGGAGCTCTGCTCGGGCTGCCGCGTGTGCAACGCGCTGTGCCCGTACAACGCGATCTCCTTCGACGAGGAGCGCAAGGTCTCGGTGGTCAACGATGCCCTGTGCAAGGGGTGCGGTACGTGCGTCGCGGCCTGTCCCTCCGGGATCATCGTGGCGCGCCACTTTACCGACGACCAGATCCTCGTCCAGATCGAGGCGCTCCTGGGGACGCCGACCTCGTAGAGACGACCGGTTGTGTCGCTGGGTAGGAGGAGAACGATGGCGAACGAGAAGTTTGAACCCCGCATCGTCGGGTTCCTCTGCAACTGGTGTACCTATGCGGCGGCCGACACCGCGGGGGTCTCGCGTATGAAGCAGCCGCCGAACATCGACATCATCCGTGTGATGTGCTCGGGCCGGGTGGATCCCACCTTCGTCCTCAAGGCCTTTGCCGAGGGAGCCGACGGGGTGATTGTGGCGGGATGTCATCCGGGGGACTGCCATTACAGCGAAGGGAACTACAAGACGCTGCGGCGGATGACCCTCCTGCGCAAGATGCTGGAGCAGTTCGGGATCGAGCCCGGCCGCTTCCGGCTGGAGTGGATCTCCTCGGCCGAAGCACCGAAGTGGGCCCAGGTGGCGCGCGAATTCACCGAACAGGTGCGTGCCCTGGGGCCGCTGAACTGGAAGGGCACGGTCCTGGCCGGCCTGCCCACGAGCGCCGAACATTTCTGCACCCAGGAGGTGTCCGAATGAGCGAGAAGCTGAAGCTGGCCCTCTACTGGGCCGCCTCCTGCGGCGGTTGCGAGATCGCCGTGCTGGAGATCAACGAACACATCCTCGACCTGGATGCGGCCGCGGAGATCCTGTTCTGGCCGGTGGCCGTGGATACCAAGTACGACGATGTGCGGCGGATGCCGGACGGCTATATCGATGTCTGCCTTTTCAACGGCGCGATCCGCAACTCGGAACAGGAGGAGATCGCCCATCTCCTGCGTTGCAAGTCCAAGGTGCTCGTGGCGTTCGGCTCCTGCGCCCAGGAAGGCTGCATCCCCGGGCTTGCGAACCTGTACAACCGCGACTCGATCCTGGAGCGCGTCTATCTCACAACCCAGTCTACCGATAACCCGGAAAAGATCATCCCCCAGGTGCGCAGCCCGGTCCCCGAGGGCGAGATCGTTATCCCCGAGTTCTACAACACCGTGCTTGCGCTCGACGACGTCGTCCCGGTCGAATACTACGTCCCCGGGTGCCCACCGCAGCCGCACCAGATCTGGAAGGTCATCCAGGCCATCGTGTCCGGGAACCTGCCCAAACCGCCCGCGGTCGTAGGGGCAGGGGACAAGACCTGCTGCGACGAGTGCACCCGCAAGAAGGGCGAGAAGAAGGTCAAGCGCTTCTACCGGCCCTTCGAGAAGATCCCCGATCCGGAAATTTGCCTCCTGGAGCAGGGCTTCCTCTGCATGGGACCCGCAACCCGGAGCGGCTGCGGCGAGGGGAAAGCCCTGTGCGTCGAGGCGAATATGCCCTGCCGCGGTTGCTACGGTCCGCCCCCAGGGGTGATCGACCAGGGGGCGAAGATGCTTTCCGCCGTGGCTTCGGTCATCGATTCCAACGACCCCGAGGAGATCGCCCGCATCGTCGACACCATCGTCGATCCGGTGGGGACGTTCTACCGCTTCAGCCTGAGCAAGTCGCTCCTGCGGCGAGCGCGGGTGTAAGGAGGTTAGGAGGATGAAAAAGATCAGCATCGATCCCATCACCCGGCTGGAGGGCCACGGGCGGATCGATATCTTCCTCAACGAAGAGGGGGAAGTCGAAAACACCTATTTTGTCATCCCCGAGCTGCGCGGCTTTGAAAAGTTTGCCGAAGGCCGGCCTGTGGAGGAGATGATCCGTATCACCCCGCGTATCTGCGGAGTCTGCCCCGAGGCCCACCACATGGCAGCCACGAAGGCCTGCGATGCCGTCTACCACGTCGATCCACCGCCGGCCGCCAAGCGCGTGCGCGAAGCGTTCTACTCGTTCTTCTACTGCTCCGACCACGCTACCCACTTCTACGCACTGGGGGCGCCGGACTTTGTCATGGGCCCCGACTGCCCACCCGCCCAGCGGAACATCCTGGGCATCATCCATAAGGTCGGGCTGGAAATCGGCGGGCGGGTCATCCAGCACCTCGCCGAAAACCACCGCGCCGTGGGCATCATCGGCGGGAAGGACATCCACCCGGTCGGGGGACTCCCGGGGGGCTGGAGCAAGCCGATCTCGGAGGAGGAGCGCCAGGAACTCTTGCGTATCGCCCGCAACAGCGTCGAGTTCGGCCAGTTCAGCCTGAAGCTCTTCCGCGATATCGTGCTCGGCAACCCGGCCTACGTCGAGATGATCCTGAGCGACGCCTTCACCGTCCCCTGCTACAGCATGGGCCTCGTGGACGCGAACAACAAGGTCAACTTTTACGACGGCCTGGTGCGCGTGGTCGATCCGGACGGCAACGAGTTCGTCAAGTACGCGCCCCACGAGTACCGCGAGGTGGTGGCGGAGAAGGTCCTTCCCTACACCTACCTGAAGTACCCGTATCTGAAGAAGGTGGGCTGGAAAGGGTTCGTCGCAGGCAAGGACAGCGGCGTCTACCACGCCACGCCTCTCTCACGCCTGAACGCGTCCGACGGTATGGCGACGCCCCTCGCCCAGGAGGAGTACGAGCGCTTTTACGAGACGCTCACCGGCGACCGCTCCGGCCGCAAGCCGGTGCACCATATGCTCGCCACGCACTGGGCGCGGCTGATCGAGATGCTCTACGCCGCCGAACGGGCGCTCGAGCTCGTCTCCGACCCCGATTTCACCGACCCGAACGTGCGCACCATCCCCACCGCTACCCCGACGGAGGGCGTCGGGATCGTCGAAGCTCCGCGCGGCACGCTTACCCACCACTACATCACCGACGAGCGCGGTATCGTGCAGAAGGCGAACCTGATCGTGGGGACGACGAACAACTATGCCCCGATCACCATCTCCATCCAGAAAGCGGCCAAGGCCGTGATCAGGAAAGGTGTGGAGATCACCGAGGGCATCCTGAACCGCATCGAGATGGCCTTTCGCTCCTACGATCCCTGCTTTGGCTGCGCCACCCACACGCTTCCGGG
>JBDOIE010000014.1:0-1211 GCA_041082245.1 Chloroflexia bacterium | reverse complement strand
CGGCACGCGGGACCGGGAATACATCATCCTCTTCAGCGATCTTGTCTGGAGGTCCGCTTGAACCCCGGCGAGGTCGCGCAGGCCACCAGGGATTTCCTCTACGCTCTCCTCCGTGCCACCTGGGAGCCTCAAGCCCTGCACACGGCGCGCGCGCCGGCAGACACGATCGATTGGCGGGCTTTCCTCCACGCTGCCCAGGAGGGCGGCGTCGCGCCGCTCCTGTACCCCTTGCTCCGGGGACAGGACCTCGTGCCCCCTTCCGTGGTAGAGCACCTGCGGCAGGTATACTACGCGAGCGCAGCGCGCAGCCTGCCGCTCTTCCGGGAGCTCCGGCGTGTGCTCCAGGAGCTGGCTCAAGCGGAAATTCCAGCCATCGTCCTGAAAGGCGCGGCCCTTGCTCCTACGCTGTACGGGAACGTCGCCCTCCGGCCGCTCACGGACCTCGACCTTCTCCTCCGCCCCGCCGATGTGGCCGCAGCACTCCGGGCTTTGCAGCCGCTCGGGTATGTGCGGGACACTCTAGAGTTACGGCCCGGCTTTACCGAAGCCTTCCACCACCACGTGCACCTCCGCGCCTCGAGCGCTCCAGCCGCGATCCTCGAGCTCCACTGGACCGTTCTGCCCCCGCCCTGTGCCCAGACTCCCCGGGCGATGGACTGGTTCTGGGAAAGCGCACGCCCTGTGGCGATCGACGGCATCTCTGCCCTCGTGCTTGGGCCCGAGGCCCAGCTCCTCCACCTGTGCGCGCACCTGGCCCAGCACCAAGAACTGGATACGCCCAGGCTCCTGTGGCTCCACGATATCGCCGGGCTCTGCTTTCGCCACCGCGATACCCTCGACTGGGAGCTCGTGGTTCACCAAGCGGAGCAGCTGGGGCTAGGCTATCCGCTTGCCCGAGCGCTTGAACGCGTTGCGCTCGACTGGCAGGCGCCTGTCCCGGAGACCGTGCGCCGCCGACTTGGCCAGGCGTATCGCACGCAGATACTCTGGGGGAAACCCCGAACCGCCGCCATAGGGTTCTTGCGGCACCTTGCGGTCTTGCCCGGCTGGCGCCGAAGGATCGCTTACGCGCTGGGGGTTCTGTTCCCCGTTCCGGAGTATATGCGGCAGCGCTACCGCATCCGCTCTCCTTTCCTGCTCCCCTTCGCCTACCCCTACCGTTGGCTGACCGCCCTGCGTCGTACGTGTCTCCCATCTCCTGCGAATCGCTC
>JBDOIE010000005.1:0-37076 GCA_041082245.1 Chloroflexia bacterium | reverse complement strand
GCTGTGGATCTGTCCCCGGTCGATCTACACCGTGTGGGAAGACGGGCACATCACGCTCAACTTCGGATGGCTTTATGGCAACGAAACCGCCGAGCAGTTCCGGGATAGCCTGAGGGATGCCCTTGTCACACGCCTGGGATGGAACATACGGCCCGATTACCAGAGCAAGTTTGTGAACATCACGGCAGACCAATGGTTGGCTCAGGCGATACCTTTCCTCGAGGTTCTGGACGAGCTCTTTGCAAAACCGGCCATGCCCGAGACGTAGGGAACGCAGCGAATCTGGTTCGCGCATCTTTCTTTGCGGGGGAGATCGCGTAAAGACCTCTGGGGGAAACGCCTCCAGTTTCCAACGAACTGTCCCATGGTAGCGAGGCGAGCACAACGATTTTCGCTCGAAGGGGGCTGGGTACCCCGCACCATGGGGTCTCGTCTGGGCCAGTAGGGGCTTTCGTAGCCCAAAGGATGGCGGCTACGCTCGCGGGTCTCAAATGGTCGCGGGCTTGTTTTCACTTTGTTGGAAACTGGAAGAAACGCGCCTTGTTTCGCCCCGGCCGGCATGCTATACTACCCCTGGCAAATCCAGCGCTGCAGGGGTCGAGAGCCATGCTTCCCGAAACGCTTTCCCCTCAACAGCAGGCACTCGTGGAGGCCCCGACGGGCGGTGGGGAGACCTGCTTCCTTTCCGGACCGGCTGGGGCCGGCAAGAGCACGGCGCTTGTCGCGCGGCTGGCTTACCTCCTCCGGCAGGGGGTTCCGGCCTACTCGATCCTCGTGCTCCTCCCGGACCGGCCGGCCGTCGAGCGGTTGCGCCGCGCCTTACAGGGGATCCCGCTCGGGCCCTACGGCGATCTGTCCATCCATACCTACTACAGCCTTGCCCAGCGCATGGTGGCCCTGTTCTGGCCCCTCGTCGCGCGGCCGGCCGGGTTCGAACACCCCGAGCGCCCGCCCGTCTTCCTTCCCTACGACCTCGCCCAGTACTTCCTGGGCGAGGTCATCCGCCCGCTGCTCGACCAGGGGTACTTCGAGGGGCTCCACTTGCACCCGCAGCGGTTGCTCTCCCAGCTCCTGGACAACCTGAACAAGGCCGCCCTCAACGGATACCCGCTCGCGGAGGTGGCCGTACGGCTCAGCAGCGCCTGGAGCGGCCCGCCGGAGCGGCTCCTCCTCTACCAGCAAGCCCAGGAATGCTGCGAACGGTTCCGCGAGGAGTGCCTCCGCCGGGGGTTGCTCGATCTTTCCCTCACGGTGGAAGTGTTCTCGAAACTCCTGGACCATCCCACCTTCTGGCGCTATTTCCAGGAGCGCTACCGCCACCTGCTCGTGGATAACGCGGAGGAAAATGTCCCGGTCGCGCACGACTTTGTGGCGCGCTTGCTTCCCGGGTTAGACTCCGCTTTGCTCGTCTGCGATGAAAGCGGCGGCTACCGGACGCTCCTGGGCGCAGATCCCGACGGCGCACTGGCGCTGCGCCGCCTCTGCCGGAGCCACCTTCGCTGGGAACGCCCACCGTGGCCGGCCGCCGCGCTTGCCGCCTTCGTCTCCTACCGCCTGGGGCAGGGCGATTCCCGCCCGGAAGGCGCCGGCGAGGCGCTGCTCGGGGCGATCGCCCGGCGCTATCGGAGCGAGATGATCGTCGCCGTAGCCGAGCGGCTGGCCCAGATGGTGCACGAGGAAGGCATCCCCGCGGAAGAGATCGCAGTCCTCGCCCCCTATCTGGACGGCGTGCTGCGCTTCACGCTCGCCCAGGAGTGCGCCGCGCGGCAGGTGCCGCTTTCCGTGCTGCGCCGCTACCGCAGACCTGTCGAAGAGCCGGCCGTACGTGCACTCCTCACCTTCGCCACCCTGCTGTACCCGGAATGGGAGCTTCCGCCTCCCCTGTTCGATGTCGCCGAGGCGCTGGGCCAGGCGCTGCAACTGGACCCCGCCCGCGCCGCGCTCCTCGCGGATTGGGTTTACGACGCCGCCTCGACAGGTCTCCGCTCCCCTGAGTCGCTCCCCGGCCGCGCCCGCGCCCGCTTCGGACCTGCACTCCTGGAGCACTACCGTGCTTTCTGGGAGCGCTGGGACGCGCTGCGCCCCGCCGCCTCTCTCCCCTGGGAACAGCTGCTCGCACGCCTGCTCGGCGGGCTGCTCCCCGGCGCCGCGCGCGATCCTGCCGTTGCGCTGGCGTGCGCGCAGCTCCTGGAAGCCGCCCGTCGCTTCCGGTATCTCTATCCGGCGCTCGACACCTCCGGCGGCGATGCGGGACGCGCCCACCTGGAGCTGCTGCGTTCCGGGGTGGTAACGGCCCAGTACGCGGTCCCTCAGGAAGCGGGTCCCGGTGTGCTCCTCGCCCCGGTGCATACGTACCTCGTGGCCGGCCGCCCCGTGCGCCGGCAGTTCTGGCTCGACGTGGGCAGCATCGACTGGTGGGAACCCCCGCAGCAGCCGCTTACCAACCCCTACGTGCTGGCCCGCCGCTGGCCCGCGGGAGCACTGTGGAGCGACGCGGCCGACTACTACACCCGGCAGGTGCAGTTGACGCGCATCGTGCAGGGACTGTGCGAGAGGTGCACGGAAGGCATCGTGATCGCCTGGAGCGAGTGGAGCACGGCCGGCCAGCCGCAGGAGGGCCCCCTCCTGCGCGCGCTCGAGCCGCTGCTTGCGTAGGAGATACCGATGTTCGCACCGCGCCCGGCCCAGGAACAGGTGCTGTCCTACCGCGGAGGGTACCTCGCGGTTTCCGCCGTCCCCGGAAGCGGCAAGACGGTCACCCTCGCTGCACTGGCCGCGCGCCTGCTCGAGGAAGGCCTGCCGGGCGACGGGACGGTGCTCGTCGTGACCTATATGAATTCGGCCGTGGACAACCTCTCGCACCGCATCGCGACCACGCTCCAGGAGGCCGGCGTCCGTCGCGGCCGCTACGAGGTGCGCACACTCCATAGCCTGGCAAGGGAGATCGTGCTCGAGCAGCCCGGACTGGCCGGAGTCGTCCCGGGATTCCCGGTGCTGGACGAGCGCACCAGCCAATCTTTCCTGGAACGTGCCCTGGAGCGCTGGCTCGAGGAGCACCCGGACTTCTGGGAACGCTGGCTGCCCGAGGATACCCCGCAGGCGCGGGCTTTCTGGCGGGAGCGCTTCCTGGAGGTCGCCCGGGCGGCGGTGTCGCTGGCAAAGAACCGCCGCTGGAGACCCCGCGATCTGCTCGCACGCCTTGCCGCCTGGCCACGGCCCGTGCCGGAACTGGTGTCGCTCGCGATCGAGGTCTATGCCCTGTACCAGATGTACGTCGAAGCGAGCGGCGGGCTCGATTTCGACGACCTCGTCTGGCGGGCAGTCGACCTGCTCGAACAGCATCCGGACCTCCTGGAACGGCTGCGCGAGCGGTGGCCTTTCATCCTGGAAGACGAAGCACAGGACAGCGTGCCGCTTCAGGAGGAATTGCTTTCGCTGCTGGCCGGCCGGCCCGGGAACTGGGTGCGCGTGGGCGACCCCAACCAGGCGATCACGAGCACCTTCACCGCCGCGCACCCGCGCTATTTCCGCGCGTTTATGGCGCGCGCCGAGGTGCGCACGATCCCGATGACCCAGACCGGTCGGTGTGCTCCGCGCATCATGGCCCTGGCGAACCACCTCGTGGAATGGACCTGCCGCCGACACCCGGTCCCCGAGATCCGCGAGCGCGCCTTCCGCCTCCAGCGGATGGAACCTGTGCCGCCGGACGATCCTCAGGCCAACCCGCCGGACGAGCCGCGCAGCATCGTCATCCAGGCCCAGGGGTACAGCCACCGCGAACGCGAAGAGTTGCCCGCCGTCGTCCGCCTGGCCGCGCGGTATCGGGAGCGCTTCCCTTCCCGTACGCTGGCGATCCTGGTCCCCACAAACGAACTGGGCTACCAGGTGAGCGCGCTTCTGGCCGCCGAAGGGCTCCCACACGACGAGCTCCTGGAAAGTTCCTCGCAGGCACGCGGCGTCGCCGGGTTGCTGGCCGGGCTTCTAGCGCTCGCGGCGGACCCCGTCGACCGGGCAGCGCTGGCACGCGCGTTCGAGCGTCTCGTGGACCACGGGTGGCTTTCCCTCGAGGCGGAACGGGTGGCGCTCGCTCGGCTGCTCCATAGCGCTGTCGCGCCGGAGCGCCTGCTGTTCCCGCAGGAAGGCGAAAGCCCCCTGGAGGCCCTGCCCGCCGGGCGAGCAGGACCGGGGGAGGTTGAGCTGCTGCAACCGTTCCTCGAACTCGCCCGTCGCACCGCACGCGCCGCTTCGCTCCCGATCGACCAGCTGGTGCTCCTGATCGCCTCCGAGGTGCTCATCCGTCCTGCGGATCTCGCGACCGCCCAGCAGATCGCGGCCCACCTGCGGCATCTCCAGGAGGCCGATCCGGGCCTGAGGCTGCCGGACCTCGCCCAGGAACTGGAGCGCATCGCCGCCGGACGACGCCGCTTTGTCGGGCTGAGCGACGAAGATTTGGGGTTCGAGCCCCAGCCCGGCCGCATCACCGTGGCCACCCAGCACCGCGCCAAAGGGCTGGAGTGGGACCTCGTGTGCCTGGTCGGGATCGACCGCTACTGGGTGCCCCATACGCTGGCGGACCCGTTCCAGGGAACCCACCCGGAGGCCGGCGGAAACCCAACGGCGATCGTCCAGGCCTGGATGCGCGCGCTGATGGGCGAAGAAGGCTCAAGCGCGGACCCGGAACAGGCCACCCGGGAGGCCTGTCTGGAGACGATCGCCGAGCGCCTGCGCCTGCTCTACGTCGGGATCACCCGTGCCCGCCGCCACCTGCACATCAGCTGGAGCCGCGAAGTCGAGCGATACGGGCGCGACCGGCCACAGGAAGGGGCCCCGGTGCTTGCAGAACTGGATCGGTTCCTGCGGAGAATGGAGAGCGGGCACGATCTGCCCGCTTGACAGGATCGTCCATCCGTGCTATGATTTGAGCAGTTGCTCAAACGTTTGAGGGTGGCAATGGGACAGCGGGCAGAACCGCTGGATGAGACGCTTGCAGGCGAGCTGGCAGAGTCGTTCCGGCTCCTCGGGGACCCGACGCGCGTGCGCATTCTGGACCTGCTGTCCCGGGAGCCGCTCTGCGTCGGGGAACTGGCCGCGCGGCTGGGGATGACCGTCTCCGCGGTCTCGCACCAGCTCCGGCTGCTGCGCTCGCGGTACCTCGTGCGGCGTTCCCGGCAGGGCAAGCGCGTGATCTACACTTTGGACGACGCCCACGTGCGCACCCTCTTTCGCGATGCGCTGGAACATGTACTGGAGAGATACCGTGAGCCGTAGGAACGAAACTTTGCGCACCTTTGTCCTGCCTGTGGAAGGCATGGACTGCGCGGACTGCGCCCGTCATCTGGAGGAAGCGATCGCACGCCTGCCGGGGGTTGCGCAGGTACAGGTGTCGTTTGCCACCGGGCGAATGCGGTTGACCACGACGCCCGACGAGCAGTTGCTGACCCGCGTGCAGGAGGCAGCCCGAGCGATGGGATACCGCGTCGTCCTCGGGACGGACGCGCCAAGGGGGATCTGGCAGCACTATCGCGAGGCGTGGCCCACTGCGGCCGCGGGCGTCCTGTTGCTCATCGCCTGGCTTGCGCGCTGGTTGGGCGCGCCGCTCCTCGTGTACCAGGGTGTCCTGGTCCTCGCCACCGCCGTGGCCGGCCTGCCCATCGCCCGGAAAGGCTGGGCCGTCCTGCGCAGCACCCACCGGCCCGATATGAACGCCCTGATGACCATCGCCGCGCTGGGCGCTCTGGCCATCGGAGAGTATGCCGAAGGGGCGATGGTCATCTTTCTGTTCTCGCTCGGGGAGCTCCTCGAAGCCTTCACCACAGAGCGCGCTCGCGCGGCGGTCCGGATGCTGGTCGCGCTCAGCCCCCGGGAAGCGACACGCCTGACCCCCGACGGAGAAGAGCGCGTCCCCGTAGAGCTGCTCGAGCGCGGCGACCGCGTCCTTGTGCGGCCCGGCGAAAGGATCCCCGCCGACGGCGATGTGCTGGAGGGAAGCTCGGCGGTGGACCAGTCGCCGATCACGGGCGAAAGTATCCCGGTACCGAAGGCGCCCGGAGACGCGGTCTTTGCAGGGACGATCAACGGCGCTGGTGCGCTCACCGTTCTCGTCACCCGTCCGGCTTCCGATAGCACGCTGGCGCGGATGGTCCACCTCGTTCAGGAAGCGCAAGAACAGCGAGCACCCAGCCAGCGGTTCGTCGACCGTTTCGCGCGCGTGTACACGCCCGCTGTGGTCGCCGGAGCCCTGCTGGTGGCCGTCGTACCTCCGCTCATCGGTTGGGGCAGCTTCGTGGCCTGGTTGTACCGGGCGCTCGTGCTCCTGGTCATCGCCTGTCCCTGCGCCCTGGTGATTTCCACTCCGGTGACCGTGGTGAGCGCGCTCGCGTCCGCAGCGCGCGCGGGCATCCTGGTCAAGGGAGGCATCCACCTGGAGCGCCTGGCCGCGGTGCGGGTGATCGCCTTCGACAAGACCGGTACCTTGACCGCAGGCCGACCCCAGCTGATCGAAGGGCGTTGTGCGAACCATCTGGACGACCGCCCTCCAGAAGATTGCCCCCAGTGCCTGGATCTCCTGGCCAAAGCCGCCGCCCTGGAACGCAGGACGACCCACCCGCTGGCCGGCGCGGTTCTCGAAGCGGCCCGTCGGCTGGAAGTGGCCGAGCGGTACGACCCCGCGGACGAGGTGCAACACGTTGCCGGCCTTGGGGTAACCGGACGGGTGAACGGCCACACGGTGAAGGTGGGGAGCCACGTATACCTGCACGGAGATCGGGAGGAAAAGGAGCCGTTCTGCCTGGAGGTAGAACGGGCAGCGGCGAACGGTGGAACGGCTATCCTCGTGGAGGACCTGTGCTGCGGGCAGCGTGCCTACGGCATCGTCTCCGATCCCCTGCGGGATGAAGCTCCGGAGGCGATCGCGGTGCTCAAACGCTCCGGGGTGCGTCGCACGGTGATGCTGACCGGCGACCGCCAGGAGGCTGCCGAGCGGATCGCCCGCGCGGCCGGGGTGGATGAGGTGCGAGCCGAGCTCCTTCCTGAACAGAAGGTCGAAGCCGTAGCCGAGCTCCTCGGGCGCTACGGCAGCGTGGCCATGGTCGGGGACGGAATCAACGACGCCCCTGCGCTGGCGCGCGCCACGGTGGGCATCGCGATGGGCGTGGTCGGCTCCGATGTCGCCCTGGAAGCCGCCGACGTGGCCCTGATGGGCGACGACCTCCGGGCGCTCCCGGAGCTGCTCCGGCTGAGCCGGCAGGCGGCATCGATCGTCCGACAGAACATCGCCCTCTCCTTGCTGACCAAGGCGGTGTTCCTCGGATTGGCGCTGGCCGGGCTCGCGACGCTCTGGATGGCCGTCTTTGCCGATATGGGCATATCGCTCATCGTGACCCTGAACGGCATGCGCCCACTGTTGCGAAGGTCCCGCCGGCGGTAGGCGGCGCCTGCTTCTAATCCTCCAGCAGGCGCCGCTCCCCCTGCAACTCGCGCAAGCGGCCGATATCCTGGGTGACCTCCAGCGTGCCCTGGTATTCCCCGTTTTCGTCGCGCACGGCGTAGTAGACGATGTAGATGAAGCGCCCCTGCATCTGGATCCAGAACTCGGCCTTGTCGCGCCGGCCGGCCCGGAAGTCGTCCAGGATCTGCTGTACCTTGTGGATGCTCGCCGGAGGATGGCACTGCTGCACCTTGCGCCCGATGACGGTCGCCGCGCGGGGAAAGATCCGATCCCGCGTCTGGGAGAAGAACCTCACCCGGTCCTCCTTGTCCACGAAGGTGATATCCACCGGGAGATGGCGCAGGATCAGGTTCAGTTCGGTGAGCGACAGGGCTCCGGTCTGGAGCGGGATCAGCCCTTCGGGCACGGCGGTCACCTCTGCCGGACGCGCCGGAGCTACTTCCGGAGCACGGGGCGGCCACTGGTCGCCCGGCTGCACGTAGCAGTAGCCGATGGTCGGCTCCTGATCGTGGATCGCCAGCCACTCCTCGTGGCTCAACTTCTCGAGCGAGGTCGGGAAGAGGATGTTCTCTTCTTTCACGATCATCTCGCGGATCATCTTCTCGAGCGGAAGGAAGGCGCGGTCGATCTGGCGGTCGAACTCGGGATCGCTAGCCGGGGAAGCGAGCACGGCCTCCAGCGCTTTCCACCCGGCCCGGATGTCGTCGTGGATGGCCCACATCACACGCGAAGGCCCGGAGAAACCGTGCTTTTCCAGGAAGGGGAAAAGCAGGTTTTCCTTGCGCAGGTAGTGCTTCTCGTATTCCCTCAAGCGTCGCAGCGCCTCGCGCGCCCGCTCGAGTTCCGCCTCCCCGTGGGTCGCTTTCAGGGCGGAAAGGGCCTGGCCGAGCTCTTCCAGTACCTGTATCACCGCAGCGTTCTCCGCCCGGAACGTATGCAGGGGATGCCCGGGAATGGTCTCCGGCCGGGGCTGCGCTTCGAGCGCTTCGCGAAAGACCGCCACGTGCACGTCGCACAGCCGCTTGATCTCGCTTTCCGGCAAACCTTCCGCGATCAATGCCTGTTCTACTGCGGCGATCTCGCTCGCTCCGGCTTCCCGCAGCAGCTGCGCGAACTCGGCGCGTACCTCCTCGACTGCCTTGCCTTCGTGCAGTTCACGGATCAAGCGCTTCAGGACCTGCTTGCGCTGTTCCGAGTTATTGATATACTCGCTCATCGTTAGCCTCCTCCTGGTGTTGCCCCTAGCATACTGGGGAAAGCACTCGTCGTCTGCGACAAAAGTCGCCGCGCGGGACGAGTTCAGGCGGCCTCCAGCAGCCGCAGGACAAGGGTGGCGTATGAACCCGGAGGAAGCGAAAAGCGAACACGGAGGCGCTGGCGTCCAGCAAAGCGCTCATCGGGCGATTGCTCCAGGATGGCGGCTCTTCCCGGAAAGGCGAGCAGCGGCCTTGCACCCGCACCCAGGTAGGCGCGGCGCAGCAGTCGAGCCTTCAGTTCGTTCCAGGAAAGCCCTTCCTCCTCCAGCAGCGGCGCATAGGCCGAGGCCCATTCGGGCTCCCCCGCCAGGCGACGGTGGATGAGCGGAACGGAGAGCCCGCGCCAGCGGGCCAGCTGTTCCTCGGAAAGCCTTCGGTAGGCCGGGAGCCGTTCTCCCGCGATCTCGAGCGACTCCTCCGCTGAGGCTTCCTGCCCGACCAGCCGGCCGGCGAGCCGGTTCCACAGCAGGCTCTGGTACGCGGCCAGGTACAGGGAAAGGACACGTGGCGTAACCAGGTTGAGCGCTTTACGGAACGCGTCCGGGTGGTCCAGCAAGAAAACCAGGACGCTGCGGTAGTTGGAGGGGCGGGGAGCGATGCGGAGGATATCGCCCCGCCGGCCCCAGCGCTTGGCTGCCTCAGCTTTGAAGCGCCGGATCTCTTCCGGGTCGCCGACCATCGGCTCGCAGAAGTACGCGTGCAGCGTGCCCTCGGCATCCCCGCGCAGGATGCGCTTTCCGACCCACTCGGCCCCGGGGATCTGGGAGCCGAAGCGCTGGACGTCGAAGTAGTTGGGGAAACCGTAGCGGGACAGTTCCTCGAGCCTTGCCGTAATGCGGGAGATCTCCTCAGCAGTCAGGTCGCGGAGCGTCACGGTGAACCGGTTCCCGAGCAGGTCGCCCGGACGTAGGGGACGCCGGGAAGCACCCACACGGCGCGCGGACCAGCGAGGGCCCTCGATCCCGGCCGGCCCCTCTCCCTGTACAGACGCATACTGCACCGCGACGGCCTGACGGTCCTTCAGCGCCGGGAACTGGACCGCGGAAAGCGGCCGGCCGAGGGTCTGCGCGAGTTCGGCCTGTACCTCGAGTGTGGTACAGTCGCGCTTCCGTACGCGGTACAGGGTGTAGGAGCCCCCGCCTCGCGGCAAGCGCACCATCTCCTCTACGACGAAATCCTCCGGGCTCAGCCGATAGCGCATCCCGTTCCTCCGTGCCATCTTCGCCCCCCTAGTATACCGCAAAGCGGTCCAGCGGGGGAAATGCGAGCGTGTCTGCTGGGCGCGCGCCGTTCTTGCAGGTGACTTCCAGTGAGAGGGTATCCCCGTTCGTTCGCCGGTGTGTGGAATAGGCGTTCGAGATGAACAAGGGGGAGAGAGTAGGGCAACTCCTGCGGAGTTGCCCTACATCCTCACAGACTTTCCTGACAAGCCGGTACAAAAGGATGGAGAAGCCCTGCTTCACACCCGGAACGCGCCGGGTCGAGGCTGCCCCGTACCTGCAGGAGTGGCGCGCCCCGTGTCTGCCCACCGTACTGCACCTTCTCGCGCAAACCGCTATGGATCAGCGCACGAGGCACCTCTAAGGGAAGATCTGTGCAAAGGCAGGTTCGTGGTGCGGGCCCGGCCCGCGGTCGAACCGATGCGGAAACCGAGCGGCGCCCGAAAGAAGCTGGCTGCGCACCAGCCCCTGGATCCGAACGGCTTGCCCCGGATTCACCTCTCGACGCAAACCGGGGCCGGACGCCGGCTCCTTCGCCAGCTGCCGCATCAAGGAGCGCGGTTTGCGAATCGCCCGCGAGCGTGGTATGATGCGGGCGCCAGGCTCGTAGCCGTTGCACAGATCGAACGTTTGTGCTACAATACGGATAGATACCGCTGAGGCGGGTGGTCAGCATGGAGTACGGGACGATCAAACCGATCGACATCACCCAGGAGATGCGTAGCGCCTACCTGGACTACGCAATGAGCGTCATCGTCGCCCGGGCGCTTCCCGATGTGCGCGACGGCCTCAAGCCGGTGCAGCGGCGGGTGATCTACACCATGCACGAACTGGGACTGCGGCCCGGCGCCCCCTACAAGAAGAGCGCGCGCATCGTCGGCGATACCCTGGGGCGCTACCACCCGCACGGCGATGCCGCCGTCTACGAGGCGATGGTGCGCATGGCCCAGGACTTTACCATGCGCTACCCGCTGGTCGACGGACAGGGGAACCTGGGCAGCGTGGACGGCGATGCCCCGGCCGCGATGCGCTATACCGAGGCTCGCCTCGCCCCGATCGCCGAGGAGATGCTTGCGGACATCGACAAGGACACCGTCGATTTCGTGGACAACTTTGACGGCACCCTGAAGGAACCCCGGGTGCTGCCCGCCGCGCTCCCGAACCTCCTCCTCAACGGCGCTTCAGGCATCGCCGTGGGTATGGCCACCAACATCCCTCCGCACAACCTGAGCGAGCTGTGCGCGGCCATCTCCCTGCTCATCGATAACCCCGAGGCCACAGTCGAAGACCTGATGCGCGTCCTGCCCGGCCCCGATTTCCCCACCGGTGGCATCATCCTGGGACAGGAAGGGATCCGCGTGGCCTATAGCACTGGCAAGGGTCACTTTGTGGTCCGTGCCCGTGCCCACGTGGAGGAGGCCACGCGAGGCCGGGTGAGCATTATCGTTACGGAACTCCCTTACCAGGTGAACAAGGCACGCTTGATCGAGCGCATCGCCGAACTCGTGAAGCAGGAGCGCCTGCCCGATATCTCCGACCTGCGGGACGAATCGGACCGCAGCGGCATGCGCATCGTGATCACGCTGAAGCGGGAAGCAGACCCGAAAGCCGTTCTGTCTCAGCTGTTTCGCTTGACCCCTATGCAGGTCACTTTCGGGGTCAACCTCCTGGCGCTGGTCGACGGGACACAGCCCCGCGTCCTGCCGCTCAAACGTCTTCTCCAGCACTACATCGCCCACCGGCAGGAGGTCATCCTTCGGCGGACCCGCCACGACCTGGAGAAGGCGCGCCAGCGCGCCCACATCCTGGAGGGGTTGCGCATCGCCCTGGACCATCTGGACGAGGTCATCGAGACGATCCGCCGTTCCCAGACCGCCGATACCGCGCGCCAGAACCTGATGAAGCGCTTCCGCCTGACCGAACTTCAGGCTCAGGCGATCCTCGACCTCCAGCTGCGTCGGCTGGCCGCGCTGGAACGGAAAAAGATCGAAGAAGAATACGCCGAAGTGCGGCGACGCATCGGGGAACTGGAGGACATCCTCGCGCACCCGCGCAAAGTGCTCTCCCTCATCCAGGAGGAACTGGACAGGCTGCGGGCCCGCTACGGCGACGCACGACGTACGCGCATCGTGGAAGAGGAAGCCCTGGAAATCACCGAGGAAGCGCTTATCCCCGAGATGCCCGCCTGGATCCTCCTGAGCGAACGAGGGTACGTCAGGCGGATGTCCTCCGAGGCCGGCCGGCGATTGCTCCTGGGGAACGGTACATCGGCAACCCGCGAGACCGACCCGATCCTCCACGCCCTCCTGTGCAACACGCGCGATGACCTGCTCCTCTTCAGCGACCGCGGCCGGGCGTACGGGATCAAGGCCCATCAGATCCCCGAAGCCGAGCGCGATGCCCGGGGGCTGCCCCTGGGCAATCTCGCGGGAATGGAGGCGCAGGAACGGATCGTGGGGCTGGTCGCCGTAAGCGACTGGGAAGCCCCTCAGCACGTCGTGCTGGCGACCCGCAGCGGCCGCGTGAAGCGCACGGCGCTGGCCGAATTCCGCAACGCGCGCTCCGACGGCGTCGTCGCATTCCCGCTCGAAGAAGGGGACGCCCTCATCTCCGCCCGGCTTGCGCAGGGCGAGGAGGACCTCCTGCTCGTGGCCGCCGGCGGACGGGCGCTCCGCTTCCCCCAGACCGAGGTACGCCCGATGGGGCGGGGCGCTTCCGGCGTAAAGGGTATCGAACTGGAGCAGGGCGATCACACCGTTGCGCTGGAGCTGTGTCCTTCCGCCGGGGGCGATCTCCTCCTGCTCTCTGTGCAAGGACGCGCCAAGCGCGTGGCCCTTGCAGAATTCCCCCGGCAGGGGCGTGCCGGCAAGGGCGTGGCCGCCATCCCGCGCGGGGACATGGTGGTCGGCGCGCGCACCGTGGGCGAAAAGGATCTCACGCTGTGCATCAGCGTGGCCGGCATGGTGTTTCGCCGGCCGGCCACAGAGATCCCTCGCCTCGGCCGCAGCGCACGGGGAAGCCCGCTGCCCCTCACCAGGGGGGATCGCATCGCGGCGCTCGTGGTCGCTCCCGGCGACACAGCGCCCCTCCACCCCGTCGCAAAGCCGCAGGCGCTGCAGGAAGGTGAGGACAAACCCGTCAGGGCAAGGAAAAAGAGGACGACCGCCACAACGGAAAAGGGCGGTGCTCCGGCGGGAGATGCGCCGAAGAAAGCCGCGAAGCGCGCGGGCTCCACAGCGTCCGTCGCGCGCGGCACCTCCCCGGCCAAAGTGACCGGCGGGACCGGACCCCGGATGCCCGGCGATGCGCTATCGGGAACTCGCGCCGAACCCACGCCCGGAGCGACACCCGTTCGGGGACGGTCGTCCGCAAAGGCTCCTGCGGCACAAGCGCCCACGGAAACGGAAGGAAAGCGCAGGAAGAAGGAAGCGACCCCGGACACCGGCGAGGGAACGCCTCCCAGGGCTACCCTTGCCCGAGGCCCGGATGTTGGGAAGGCTTCTGCCAGCCAGGCCCCTGCAGGCAAGAGAAAGCGCCAGGAGAAGGAACGCACCCCGGAAGATGGCGGCGAACAGGCCGCCAGGGCCCCCACGACCCGGGAAACTGCGGGGAAACAGCGCGGCAAGGAGAAAGGTACGACCTCGGAAGCCCGCAAAGAGAAGGCGCGTCAAGCTGCATCCATCGACCGGAGCCGGGTGCCCTCCCAGGCCTCCACGGCCGAAGCCTCCGCGGACAAACGCAGGAAAAGGAAAATAGCCCCAGAGGGCGACTCCGTACCGGTCCCCGGGGCCAAACCCGCTCGAGGCCGCGGATCCCCCGAAAAAGCTCGCACGCCCGAGCCGACTGCGGAAAAGCGGAAGAAATAGGAAAAACCACCCCGATGGCCTGCCCCCGGGCGAATGTAGCGGGCCAGGCATCTACAGGGGAAGCAACACACGTACCAGGGGCAAAAGCCCTCAGGCACAGGCCCGCGGGCCAACCTCGCTCCGGGCTGGCATTCCCGGGGAAAGCTCCGTGTCCCTGATGCCTGCGGAAAAGGGGGAAAGGTAGCGGTCGTGCAAAGGCCAGACCTGGCTACTCAGGCCATAAGGGCGAAACGCACAGGGCAGCAGGAGACCCCCGCCACAAGATAGCGTGCGAGACGGGAAGAAGAGACTAGCGCTCTTCCTTGATGCGCGCCGCACGCCCCGTCCGGCCGCGGAGATAGGTCAGGACGGCGCGTCGGACCTTGCCCCGCCGCAGGACCCGGATCGCCTCCACACGCGGGGAGTGGACGAGGAAGGTACGCTCCACCCCTACGGCGTGGGCCCCGACCCGCCGCACGGTAAAGCTCTCGTTGATCCCGCGGCCACGGCGGCGGATCACCACGCCCTCAAAGTCCTGAATGCGCTCGCGGTCTCCCTCCACGACGCGCACGCTGACACGCACCGTGTCGCCAACCCGAAAGTCGGGAAGGTTATCCTTGAGGTAACGCTGCTCCACAGCACTGGTCGTCCGAATGTCGGGCATCTCGCCTTGCCTCCAAAACACTCTTTTCCACCCAGGCCAGCCCTGCCCGGGGCTATCGTCCCGAAAACGCCGCAATTATACCACAAGGTCCTTGCGCTGACAAATCGCGAGAAGTCCCTCCAGCTCCGCCATCGCCTGTTCCGGGCTCCGGAAGTGTACCGCGTGCATCCCGGCGGCACGGGCGCCGGCCACGTTCGCCGGGAGGTCATCGATCAGCACCGCTTCTTCCGGCTGTACCCCGAGGCGTGCCGCCGCCAGCAGGTAGATCGAGAGGTCCGGCTTCGCAATCCCCTCTTCGGCCGAGATGATGAACAGGTCGAAGGCCCGATCCAGCCCGAGGCGTGCGAAGAGCTGCCGCACGCCGTTCCACGCGTTGCTGAGGATCGCGGTGCGGTAGCGGGGCCGCAGGGCGGCAAAGAAGCGCAGCAGCTCCTCATCCAGGCGGTCGCCGCGCCAGAAGTCGTGCCGAAAGGCGTGGAGCTCGTCGGGCGTCAGGTGGAACCGACGGGCGACGTCCTGCCACACCTCTTCTTCCGTCGCCTGGCCGCGCATCGCGCGCATCGAGACCTCGGACTCGAAGACGAGGCCGGGCAGCGCCCCGCGGGGCAACCGAAGACGGTCTTCCCAGAAGGCGCGTCCGCTCCAGTCGAAGGTGCGCACCAGCACCCCGCCAAAATCGCTGATGACGGCCCGGATGGTCATCCTCGCTCTCCACACAACAAGGCGCCCGACAAGCTCCAGGCGCCTCACACCCAATGCCGGCCCTACCCGGCCGGAAAGTGCCCCAGGAGGGATTCGAACCCCCAACCCGCTGCTTAGAAGGCAGCCGCTCTATCCAGATGAGCTACTGGGGCATGCCCATCCCTCGCTGACAGAAACCGCCCGCTTCCTGCAAATGCATTTTACCCCAACCCGCACACCTCTGCAACTCCCACCCACACGCCCCACCATCCACGATGAACGATCCACGATCAACGATCAACGATCAACGATTAACGATCAACGATCAACGATTAACGAACAGCCAAAAACACCCCTACCCCGATGACCCCGATGATCCCCAGCACGAGAAGGAGGAACTTGCGCTGCTCCACAGTCCGCTTCCGTGCGTTCGCCTGCGCGCAATCGGGGCAAAACGGCTCCTCTTCCCCCTCTTCCGTGAGCACCGACAGCAGCGTTCCCGGAGCACGCAGCAAGGTCTGGAACAACGTCCCGAAGAATTCCCTGAGGCTCAGGAAAGGCAGGGCACGCCGCACGTGCAGGCGACAAAGCGGTTTGCCACAAACGTTGCAGCGCTCGCTGGCCTCAGCTTCACAGAAGGCGCACCGCTCCGCCATCGCGTCCCCTCCTTTCGGGCAACTGCGCTACCGGGCATACTTTTCCACGAAGCGCCCCATGCGTACGAGCGCTTCCTCGATCTTTTCCATCGAAGCTGCGTAGCAGCAACGGACAAAACCCATGCCGCTATCGCCGAAGGCGTTTCCCGGGACCACGGCGACCTTTTCCTCAAAGAGCAGTTTTTCCGAGAACTCTTCGCTCGACATCCCGGTCACCGCGATGGAAGGGAAGGCGTAGAAGGCCCCGCGAGGCTCGAAGCAACGGAGGCCGATGGCGTTCAACCCCTTCACGATCACCTGACGGCGGCGGTCGTATTCCGCACGCATCCGCTGCACATCGGCCTCACCGCTGCGGAGCGCCTCCAGGGCGGCGTACTGGCTCGGGGTCGGGGCACACATGATCGCGTACTGGTGCACCTTGCGGATCTCGCGCGCGATCGGGGCAGGTGCCGCGACATACCCTACTCTCCAGCCGGTCATCGCATACGACTTCGAAAAGCCGCCCAGCAACACCGTGCGCTCCCGCATGCCCGGAAGGGAAGCAAAGCAGGTATGTTCAACCCCGTAAACGAGCCGATCGTAGATCTCATCCGAGTAGACCAGGAGGTCGTAGCGCTCCGCAAGACGCGCGATCTCCAGAAGCAGGGAGCGTTCCATCACCGCTCCGGTCGGGTTGTTTGGGTAGCCCAGCAGGAGCCCCTTGGTGCGCGGGGTGATCGCACGCTCCAGGCGATCCGGTGTCAGCTGGAATCCATCGTCGACCGTGGTCACCACGCTGACCGGCGTGCCGCCCGCAAAGATGACCCCCGGGCGGTAGGACACAAAGCACGGTTCCGGAACGATCACCTCGTCCCCGGGATCGACGGTGGCCAGAAGGGAAATGGCCAACGCTTCGCTCACCCCGACCGTGATCAGTAGCTCGGTCTCGGGGTCGTACCGAACTCCGTAGAGCCGCTCCAGGTGTGCGGCAAGCGCCTGGCGCAGCTCCAGCAGGCCGGAGTTCGAAGTGTAGGCCGTCTGACCCTCCTCAAGCGATCGTATACCGGCCGCGAGGATCTGCGGTGGCGTGACAAAGTCCGGCTCGCCGACCCCCAGCGAGATCACGTCCTTCATCGTGGCGATGATATCGAAGAATCGCCGGATACCGGAAGGGGGGACGGCTCGCACCTTCGCGGAGAGGAAATCGCGCGGCATGGACAACCTCCTTGTTCCGGAGACCCCTCCTTGGGTTCCCGCTCGGTGGGACTTTCCAGCCTGCCCCGGTGCGACGGGATTGTACCACATCGCACCTGGCCGTGCAACCAGGGGCTTTCCTCTTTTCCAGCGGAGAAGCTGGGCGCCGATGGTTTGAGAACCCGAGCGCGCCGCGTGGAGGTCACGCGAGCGGCCCGCCGGGCTGCCCCGGCCGGCTTCTAGAACACAGGAAAGCCCTGCTGCGCAAGCGGCCATGGTTGCGTTTCGGCGCGGCCTGTTGTAAAATGGCGCCCGCTGACGCTGCGGCGTCCGGCGCGATCCGAAGGAAACCAGGAAAGAAGGCCCATATGGTCGAATCTCCTGCGCAGGATGTCACCGTTCGCACCCACCTCCTCCCCGGTGGAAGCGGAGCTCGGGGAGCGGTGTTTGTCGGGCGGCTGGGAGCGTTCCGCTACGAGGCCTCGCGCCAACCCGAGACCGGATGGACGGTTGCCTTTGCCGCCGAACCGGAGATCCCCCGGGGCCTCCGCGAGCACCTTGTGGCCGCCGTGCTCTCGTCCATCGGGGTGGCAGAAGGTCTCTTCCGCCAGCCCCCGCCCGCTATCCTCACCGTGCGCCTCGAAGACCTGGAAGACGAGACTCTGGAGCTGCAGGTGGATGTCCGGGACATCTTCGAGGAAGCGGGGATCGCCCAGGGGTTCGTCGTCATTCCCGGCAAGGGGCGCTTCACCTTCCAAGCCGATCAGCAACCGGACGGCGAGTGGAGCATTGCTTTCGGGATCGACCCGACCCTTCCCGAAGAGGTCGCGCTCCGGCTGGAAAGGATCGTGCGCGCACGGCTCGAGGAGATGATCCAGGGCAGGCCCTGGAGGTAGGCCGACGATGGCGCTTTACCTGGATTCGGCACAGGTCGACGAGGTGCGCCAGGCGATGTCCTGGGGGTTCGTCACCGGGGTGACGACGAACCCGAAACTGATGGCCCAGGCTGGCCGGCCGCCGGAGGAGGTCATCTCCGAGATCTGCCGCCTGTGCCCTGGGCCCGTCTTCTACCAGCCTGCAGCTCTTGATCCAGGCGCCATGGAGGAGGAAGGCCGGCGCTTCTCCGCCCTGTCGCCGGCCCAGATCGTGCTGAAGATCCCCGCCTCGCTGGCTCACCTGGCCGTCCTGGCACGGCTGGCCCCCCACGTGCCGTGTGCGGCGACTGCCGTGTTCAGCCCGGCACAGGCGTACCTGGCGGTGGAAGCGGGCGCGCGCTACGTCATCCCCTATGTGAACCGTATGACCCGCTACACGGGTAAAGGGATCGCCCTCGTGGCCGAGATCGCAGAGGTGCTGCGCGTCACCGGGCACCGCAGCGAGCTGCTGGCCGCAAGCCTCCGCGGGGTGGACGAGGTGCTGGCCTGCCTCTCCGCGGGAGCCCACCACGTGACGCTGCCCCTCTCCCTTATCAAGGAGCTGGCCGTCCATCCGCTTTCCGAACAAGCGATCGCGGAATTCGCCCGCTTCGCGGAGTCCCCTTCCCGTTAGGACGCCGGCCGCTTCGTGCCGGCACGGCTCAGGAGCAGGGCCCCGAGCCCCGGCGCGGAGACGACGAGCGCTGCCGGTAGCGCCCATTCAGGGACCCAGATGGCCGGGAGGAGGACGGCGCCGGCCACAAGCAAGAGCCCGGCTGCGCTGCGCAGCCAGGCAGGCAGCGCGACGGGCGCCCCGAGCACTTCGCCGAGGGCCACACCGGTCAGCAACAGTCCCAGGGAATAGACCACAAACAGGGCGAGAAACAGTGGTGGCAAGAGGACGACGCCCCACGCGCCCCTCAGGAAAACCCCGACGAGCAGCGGCACCACCCCGAAGAGAAAGAGCGTGACCGCAAAACCCAGACCGAGGCTTTCTGGCCAGGCGGAACGGGCTGTAGCGATAGCCGATGCTGTGCGATGCGGCCAGATCCCCCGCATGCCGAGCGCGATCGCCCACCCCAAACCGGCACCCACCAGGCCGGCCGCGCCAACCACTGCCGCTCGCTGGGCCAGCGGCACTGCGAGGCGGTCGCTCCGCCCCGACACGCGCCGAATCGCCCAGACGGTCTCGAGGACATTTCCCTCGACCGCCGCACCCGCCGCTTGATGCAACGGCCCTCCCAGCACCGTCGCGTTGCCGGAAACGTGCGCACCGCTCAGGAGCGTGCTGGCGCCTCCCAGGCTGACAACGTCTCCCTCCACGCGCCCCTCGACCCATACACCCCCACAAAGAGCGATCGCGTGGCCCTCTACCGTCCCCCGGACCACCAGGTCGCCTCCAGCGACAAGCGCATCGCCCTCGCAGCGCGCCCCGGCCGGGATCGTCAGGCTGCTCCCGATCCGCACGCACGGGCCGGCGAGCAGCCGGCGCCCCGCGAAAAACGCGAATGCGCCCGCAGCTACCTCGACCAGGAGGAGCAGGTACACCAGCTTGCGCAAAGGTCCCCTCCAGGAACCCCAACCGCTACCCCCGCGGACGCCTGTTTCCCAACCGCCAGAAGGCAACCCCGAGCGCTGCACCGCCCAGAGCCAGCCCCGCGGCGAGCAGGAGTCCTGTGAGGCCGAAGATATCCCACAGCGCCTGTGCAACCGGCCGGGTCGCGTGAAGCCACGCGCGCAGGCTGTCCCGGAGCCCGCCAAGCCAGGCCTCCGGCGTCCGGCCGAAGAACGTTGGCCACCATCCAGCCACCAGCAGCACCACTGCGATCAGCGCGCCTACCGCCACTGCTCCCGCCGCGATCCCGACCACCCTGCCTGTGCGTCTCCAGGCCGGCGGGACGACGGCGATCGAGCGACGACGGGACGGCAGACGCGCCAGGACACCGGGCACAAGAGTCGGAGGTGGTTCCAGCAAAGGAGCGCCCTTCAGCAGGCTCTCCGCGCGCAGCATCGCGGCCCACGTCTCACGGCAGCGAGGACACCGCTCGACATGCTCCAGAAGCCGCGATTCCTCCTCCCGGGGAATGCGGCGGTCCATGGCAAGGGACATCAACCGGCGAGCCGTTCGGCATCGCATCGCCGTTCTTCCTCTTCCAGCGCCCGGGCCAGCATCGCCCGCGCTCGATGCAAGCGCGTCTTCACCGTGTTCAGCGATAACCCGGTCACTTCCACGATCTCTTCGTAGGACAGGTCGTACCAGTAGCGCAGGATGACCACCAGACGGTACTTCTCCGGCAAGCCAGAGAGGAGCCGCTGTACCTGTTGCGCCTGCTCATGGCGTATCGCGCCGCTCACAGGCTCTTCCTGGGAAGCAGGGGTGCGGTAAGACACGTCCTGGAGCGACAACCAGGCGAACTTGCGTCGGCGCAGGAGATCGATGCAGAGGTTCGAGGCGATCGCAAGCAGCCAGGAGGAGAACTTTTTCCCCAGTTCGAAGGTGGCCAGGGCCTGATAGGCGCGCAAGAACGCTTCCTGCGCGACCTCCTCGGCCTCCTCGGCGTTTCCGAGCATCCGGTAGGCCAGGTTGTACACCTGTCGCTGGTAGCGCCGCACGAGTTCCGCGAATGCCTCCTGGTCGCCCTGCAGGGTCCGCAGGATCCAGACCTGTTCCTCTTGCACCGTCTCCATGGTTGCCCTGTCCCGAATCTACTACGGCCGCCACAGGGCGAATGTTCCCGTTTTCAGCACGCGGTCGCCTGCAGGACCAGGTAGAGCAGCTCGAGAAGTACGTTCTTGACGCTGTCCCGATCGGTCGCCACACAGGGAAGCACCGGGACGTCCGTGGGAAGGCGAAGCGCCAGGCGCAACTCCTCGGGTCCCCAGGCGTTCTCCGCATCCTGCTTGTTCGCCACGATCACGCAGGGAGTGTCGCGGAAGGATTTCGCAAAGTCGGCGATCTTGAGGGCATCGCGGAACGTTTCGGGGCGCGTGCTGTCCACCAGGATGACCCAGCCCACCGCTTCTGCGCAATGGATCCACCAGAGGAGGTCGAACGCCTGTAGCGCGGGAACGCCAAAGAGGTGCAGGACCAAGTCTGGGGCCATCGCGACCCGGCCAAAGTCGACGACGATCTTGGCGTGGGGAGAAGTCCCTTCCCCAGCGGGACAGCGCTCGGTAGAGACGAGGCCGACCTCGCTGATCGCGCGGACAAACGTGGTTTTGCCTGACCCTCCTACCCCGCTTACAACCACACGCACCGTCTGCAAGGGCGCCTGCCTCCTGAATGAGACGTCTCAAGTTCCAGCCAGGGCGGGATAGGTCGTACCGGCTCGTTCAGGCTCCGCGTACGCGGTCGATCAGCCGGTCGAACAGCCCACGCCTGGCCTTTTCGGCCACGGATGGGGGTGGAGCGGCCGACGCCGGGGCCGGCTGTTCCTTGGCCAGCTGCACGAGCCCGGACGAGATAAACCCGTAGACGATACGACAGACCTCGAACTCGCTCAGCCCGGTGCGCTCCGCGATCGTCCGGAGCGAATCCCTCCCGTTGATACAGGCGAATACCCGCCATTCCTCCGGGGTCAGCTTTACCCCTCTCGCCCGTTCGCTCGGCTGCTCGACGAATTCGACCACCTGGTTCGTATCCGGAATGCGGTCGCGGATGCGGCTCCATTCGTCGATCCGTCGTACCCCCTCGAGGATCAGGTTTTCCACCTCGAGCGGAATCGTGAGCATCACATCCTCAGGTGCTACGAGAACACCGGCGTCGAAGCGGAACTCCCCGTCCGGCCAGGTGAAAAGCCGGTAGACCGTCTCCTCGATCTGCGTGCGCACGTAGCGTTTGAGTTCCTCTTCCGTAAGATAGCCCAGCTCCACCAGGATGGCGCCGAGCGGCTTGCCCGCGTGGGATCCCTGCTGGAGGTGCAACGCCTGGTCGCGCTGCTCGGCGGTGATACGGCCCATCCGTACGAGCATTTCGCCCAACCGCTCCTGCCGGCTGTACTGGGTAGCGTAGACGAGCTTCCCTTTTTCGAAGTAGAGGGTTGCCGCGTCGTCCGCGCGTTTGATCGTCAAGCGCCCGGTACGACGGCCGCGGTCGACGAGGTAGAGGAAATCGGCCAAACTAAAATCGCGGAGGTTCCCGACCAGTGCCATTGTGCCCCTCGGCCGCCTGAACCGCTCCGGCGGCCGCTATTATACCCCACTTGCGGGACGCTCGTCAAACCTCCGAGCTCAGATGCGGAACAGCGCCCGGGCGTTTTCCGTGGTGTTCCGTGCGATCTCCTCCAGCGTTTCTCCCCGCAGGACCGCGACCTCTTGGGCGATCTCCAGCAGGTATGCTGGTTCGTTACGCTGGCCGCGATGGCGCTGCGGCGGCAGCCAGGGGCAGTCCGTTTCCAGAAGCAGGCGGTCGCGCGGGACGAGACGCACCACTTCGGCCAGGCGCGTGGCGCGAGGATAGGTGACCGGACCGGCGATCGAAATGTAGAGGCCCAGCTCGAGGAATGCGTATGCCTCCTGAGGCGTCCCGGAAAAGCAGTGCATGACGCCGCGCAGCCCAGGGCCGGCCTGGCGAAGCTCCTCCAGGAGGTCTCCAAAGGCTTCGCGCGCATGGATGACCACCGGCAACCCGAGTTCCAGGGCCAGTGCCAGCTGCTTTCGGAAGAGCGCCCGCTGGGCTGGCCGCGGAGCGCGATCGCGGTAGTAGTCCAGCCCGATCTCGCCCAGGGCAACGACGCCGGGTTGGCCCGCTAGCCTCCGCAGCATTTCGAGCTCGCGGGAGCCGGTTTCGCCTGCGTAGTGCGGCTGGATGCCTACGGCGGCATGCAGCCCCTGCGCCCGCGCCAGGTCGAGCGCGGCTTCGCTGCTCGGCAGGTCGAAGCCAACGATGAGCATCCGCTCCACGCCCTGGCTCCGGGCGCGTTGCAAGACCTGTGGCAGGTCCGGAGCAAAGGCCTCGACGTTCAGGTGTGTGTGCGTGTCGAAGAAGGACACGTGGTTCGATTCCCCCATCGGCCTACCCGGCAACCACAACACAGGTCATCGTGTAGTTGACCCCTTCGATGGAGTGGATGCGCTCCAGTACCAGCTGGCCGATCCGCTCCGCGGTCTCTGCTTCGACCACAGCGATGACATCGTAAGGGCCTGCCACGGCATCGGCCGCTACGACACCCGGTAAGGCCCGCACCCGCTGCGCCACCTGGGACACCTTGCCGATCGCCGCCTCGATCAGGACATATGCGCGCATCTTCGTACCCTCCTCTCCGTCCACCGCTTGATCCCACATCCCATCTTAGGCCAGTCGCGCAGCTATGTCAAGGTCTTTGACAATTCGCTTCAGGCTTTGTATAATGCGGTCAAGTTGCTCGAGGGAGAGAGGCGATGGCCGAGGATGTGCTCGAGGCCCGGCGCCGGTTTGCTCATGCCCTGCTCAGCCCGCTTACCGTGATCCTGGGAGCGGCTGAAACCCTGGTGAATCAGGCCCCACCCGGCGACCCGCTGCTGCGGGAGATGGCGGAACTCGTTCTGGAGAACGCCCGGCGCCTGCTTGTGACCCTCAACCACCTGGCAGAGACCGCCGAAGTCCGCGGGAATTCGGTCTATGCGCAATGGGCGGAGGGCGAGGAGCGAGCCGCCCCGGCCGGTCCTGCGGAGACGGGCCCTGCGGATGTAGAGATCGGGGAAGCACGGGAAAAGCCATCGGGCGCGGCATGCATACTGGTCGTGGACGACGACCCCGTAGCCCGGGAGCAGCTCGCGGCACTGCTGCGAGAAAGCGGCTTTGTGGTGCTGGAGGCACGGAGCAGCGCAGAGGCCATCGATACGGCACGCGTCTCACCGCCGGACGCGATCCTTCTGGACCTCACCCTGCCGGTGGTGGACGGGCCGATGCTGTACACGGTGTTCCAGGAAGATCCGAGCCTGCGCAGGGTGCCGATCGTCGTGATCACGGATTCTCCCAAAGAAGCGGACGGAGGCCGTGTGTTCCCGTGGGTCATATCCAAGCCGGTGGAACGCCAGCAGCTGCTGGAAACGCTCGCAAGCGCACTGGCCGCTCCGTTCCGCGAGGGCCGCCCTACGGTGCTCATCGCCGACGACGAACCCGGCATTCGGCGCGAGCTGCGGCAGGGACTCTCGGCACGCGGCTTCTTCGTACAGGAGGCCGCCTCTGGGGCCGAAGCGCTCACCCGCATTGCGCGCGAACCCCCCGACATCGTGCTCGTCGACCTCTACCTTCCGGATATGGATGGGATGGAGATCGTGCGGCGTTTGCGGGCCCAAGAGAATACGCTCACCTTGCCTGTCCTTCTGCTTTCCGTGGTGGACGACCCGGTGGTAAAGGCCCAGGGGCTGCGCATAGGCGCCGACGACTACCTCGCCAAGCCGTTCTCCATCCTTGAGCTGAGCGCACGGATCGAGGCGATCCTGCGCCGCAAGGCGCTCGAGTTCTCCTTCAGTCCCAGCACCCGTCTCCCCGGCAACATCGCCATCGAGCGAGAACTTTATGCGCGTGTGGCTTCACAGCAGCCGTTCGCAGTCTGCTACATCGATCTGGATCGCTTCAAGGCCTACAACGACGTCTACGGATTCCTGAAAGGGGACGGGGTCATCCACCAAACGGCCCGGGTGTTGAGCGAAGCGATCCGACGGCACGGAACCGCCGAAGATTTTCTGGGCCACGTGGGCGGGGATGACTTTGTGGTGATCACCTCCCCGGCGCGTGCCGATGCGATCTGCGAGCAGGCAGTTCGCGAGTTCGAACGGGTTATTCCGCTCTATTACGATGCCGAAGCACGCACCCGTGGGTACATCGAAGCACTGGATCGGGAAGGCCGGCCGGCCCGCTTCCCCCTGATGACGATGACCGTTGTCATCGTGACCACCGACGGCCGCTCGATCGTCCACCCGGCCCAGTTGGTCGACCTGATGCTCGGGCCGAAGCAACAGGCGAAACAGGCCCCGGGAAGCACGATTGTCCGAGTCCATGCCGTTCGCCACAACGAGAGCCATCCCAATGGATAAGGACGAGGCCCTGGTTCGGGCCGCGCAGGCCGGCGACCTCGAGGCCTTTAACGAACTGGTGCTTGCTTATCAGAACCAGGTCTACGGGCTTGCGTTCCGCATGCTCGGAGACCAGGATGCGGCAGCCGACGTAACCCAGGAGACGTTCCTTTCCGCCTACGAGCACCTCGTTCATTACCGGACGGGATCCCTCAGAGCATGGCTCCTGCGCATCGCGATGAACCTGTGCTTGGACCAGATCCGCCGGGCGCGTTCGCGGCGGGTATCTCCGCTCGAGATCCTCCTGACGCGGCCCGATTCCCCGGAGCTGCACCGCCTGGAAGGGGAAGAGACAGATCCGGAACGGCAGATCGAGCGGCTGGAACTCGCCGAGGAGATCCAGCGGGCCCTGATGACGCTGCCTGCCGAACAGCGGTTGGCCGTGGTGCTGTGCGACATCGAGGGGCTCGGTTACCAGGAGGCAGCGATGGCTGCAGGCGTCACCCTCGGCACCCTCAAATCGCGGCTCAGCCGCGCGCGCAGCCGATTGCGGGACTATTTCCTGGACCGCCGGGAACTTTTGCCCGGACTTTTTCGTTTGATAGAAAAAGGAAACGGCCCGAACGGCGAGGGTACTGCCCGAACGCCTGGGGCTTAGGTAACAGACCTCGTGCCAGGAGCACCGGTATGTCAGACGGACCTCGCAATGACCCCGGGAGGCATGTGCGCCCACGAACCCTTCTCCTGGAAGATCTGTTGACCCCGAGACAACGGGCGCGCGTCGATGCCCACCTGGAGCGTTGCCCCGCCTGTCGACAACGGGCGGAAGAGATCCGGGCTGTGCGACGCCTGCTCGCATGCACCGGGCCCGTCACCGCGCCCCGTGCGTTTACCCTGGGCGGGGGACAATGCGGTCAGCGGAAGCGGCTCTGGTACCCGCTGTTGCGTACAGTCACCCTGGGTATTGCTGCCTTTGTATGGATCGTATTCGTGGCCTCCCTGTTGCTCCAAGACGCGACATCGCCCTCCCTGCCGGGTTCTTCTCGCTCCGTGGCGCGCGTTTCGTCCACAGCGATCATTGGCACGATCGCTTCTGGGACACCCCGATGCACGACCACAGCTTCGGTATCGTTCGAGAACCCCGCCCCACAAAGCGGCCACGCGCTCGTCGGCCTGGTCGTGCGCACCCTCGAGATCGCCGGCCTCGGGCTGCTCGCCGCCTCCATGGCGCTGACGCTCTGGGCGTACCGTAAGGAACGCCCCTTCCTCGCATAAAGACGGACCCCGGTCAGGCCCGAGGTCCGTCCAGTTCTGCCCGGAAAAAGAGCTCTACCAGCCCTCCGGAAGGCGTACCTCCGGATACCGTCGTAACTTCTGCACGAACATCGAACGGATCTCGTCCAGGCGTTCCTGGGTGTAGGCTTCGAAACGCATCACGAGCACCGGCTGGGTATTCGAGGCCCGCAGGAGGCCCCATCCGTCGCCGAAGAGGACGCGCACGCCGTCGACATCGATGGTGGAGTACTCCCGTCGGAACTCGTCCCCGATCTCCTGGACCACGCGGAACTTCAGCTCGTCGGGGCAATCGACCCGCGTTTCCGGCGTACTGGGGTAGGAAGGGATCGTATCCAGCAGCGTGCCGAGGGACGCCTTCTCCCGCGACAGCAGCCGCAGGAGACGACAGGCGGCGTAGATGGCGTCATCGTAGCCGTAATATTCGTCCGCGAAAAAGATGTGCCCGCTCATCTCACCTGCGAGAGGCGCGTTTTCCTGGCGCATCCGCTCTTTGATGAGCGAATGCCCGGTCTGACCCATGACCGGCCGGCCGCCCAGCCGCTCGATCTCCTCGACCAACGCCTGGGAGCACTTGACCTCGAAGAGGATCGCCGCCCCCGGCTGCCGGGCCAGCACCTCCCGGGCAAAGAGCGCGAGCAACCGATCCCCCCACACGATGTCGCCGCGTTCGTCCACTACCCCGAGGCGATCGGCATCCCCATCGAAGGCGATACCAACGTCCGCCCCGGTCTCCCGCACCTTTGCGATCAACGGCTGCATCGCCTCCACGAGCGTGGGGTCCGGATGGTGGTTCGGGAACCGCCCGTCGAGCTCGCAGTAGAGCGGAACCACATCGCATCCGAGGTCCCGAAGCAGTTCGGGAACGATCGGTCCGGCGGTGCCGTTTCCTGCATCCACCACGACCTCCAGCGGGCGCTCGAGGGCGATGCGCGAGCGTATGGCGTGGAGATAATCGGATACCACCTCGCTCTGTTCGCGGCGGCCGCGCCCCTTTTCGAAATCAAAGTCGCGGATCAGGTCGTACAGCTTGCGGATCTGATCCCCGTAGAGGGTCGAGGTGCCGATCGCCACTTTGAAGCCGTTCATCTCCGGAGGGTTGTGGCTGCCCGTCACCTGGACGCCCCCCTGCACCGGGAGGTGAAAGAGCGCAAAGTAGAGCACCGGGGTCGGGTGCAGGCCGGTGTCATAGACGTGGACGCCGGTGGCGCGGATCCCTGCGACGAGGGCTTCGTGCAACTCCGGCGAGCTCAGCCGGTTGTCCCGCCCCACGGCCGCGGCCTTGCCCCCTAGGCGGAGAAGCATCGTGCCATATGCCCGCCCCACGAGCTCGGCTACATCTGCATCCAGGTCTTTTCCCACGGTACCGCGGATATCGTACTGGCGAAAGATCTCAGGGTTGAGTTCAACCATCCTGACCTCCGGACTGCTCACCGCGGAAACGCGCCACCGCATCGGCAATCACCTGGTGCGCGCGCACTGCGCCTTCCCAGCCGTCGGTGTGCGTTTCCTTGCCTTCCAGCGTCTTGTAGATGTTGAAAAAGTTCTCGATCTCGGTCAGTAGATGCGGAGGGATGTCTGCGAGGTCGTGGACCTCGGCGAAGCGCGGGTCGCCTACGGGCACCGCCAGGATCTTGTAGTCGAGCCCCTTTTCGTCCCGCATCCGCAGTACGCCCACCGGCCGGGCGGCCACCAGGCACCCGGAAAAAGTCGGTTCGTTGACGATGAGCAGGACATCCAGGTGATCGCCATCCTCGGCCCGTGTCTGCGGGATAAAGCCATAGTCCGTCGGGTAGTGTACCGAGGAGTAGAGCACGCGGTCCAACCGGAAGGAGCCGGTATGTTCGTCGTACTCGTACTTGTTGCGGCTACCTTTCGGGATCTCGACAAAGACCTGGATCATCGGTCACCTCCACGGTTCGCTCACCCCGCCCGCGCGCGCAGGACACACCACTCCAGCACCGTTTCCGCCACCGGGAGGGCATCGATCCCCGCCCCATCCAGAAGAAGGCTCCTCGGGGTGGGTCGGGCGATGCCCCGAAGCACGTTTTCCACTGTCGTGTTCAAGCCCGCATTCGCGAAGGCAGCAAGCGCCGGGCCGCGCAGGAGCATCGAGGCCAGGCCGTACTGCTCGAGCAGTGGGAGGTGGGCGGAATCGTCCTCGGGGTAAAAGACCGTCACGGCCAGCAGTTCCCCGGAAAGCACCCGCCGGATCTCCGCAAGCAATCCTTCCGGCCGCTCGATGTTCGCAAGGCCCAGGTTGCTCGTCACCGTAGCCAGAGCCCCGGTGCGGAACGGGGTGCGGCGCGCATCGCAACAGAGCAGGCTGATGCCCCGGTACAACCCAAGCGCCTCGAACCGCCGGCGGTTGCGCCGCAGTACCCGCAGCGAAAAGTCCGTTGCCACCACCGGCCGGCCCACCTCGACGACGATGCGCTCGACCAGGTCCCCGCGGCCCGAAGCGAGGTCCACGATACAGCCGTCCCCCGAGCGTAGCTCCTGGACGACATAGTCCAGCTGGCTGCGGTAGCATGCCAGGTAGTCGGGAGTGTAGAGGCCGGGCAGCGCCCGTGCGGCGGCTTCCCGCGCTTCCCGGAAGCGACCGCGCTCCTCGAGGGCTAGCGCGCGGTAGAAAAGGTCGGCCGGCGCGAGGGCCTCCTCAGGCGCATCCAGCAGTTCTCGCTCTACCGCGGGATGGTCCCGCAGGTAGCGTGCGAGCGCGCTTTCCACCTCTTCCCACAGGTCGTTCCGCGGCAGATCCGGCGTCAGGAAGACGCCGATCCCCTCGTGCACCGGATAGCTCGCCCCGCACGCCGTACAGCGTGCCTCTCCCTCTTCGATGTGGCCGTCCCGTTCTGCCTCCACACTCCAGCCAAGTTCTCCGTGGCAGGCCGGACAGCTCAGCAGTTCGCGAAGGTACGGTTCCATCGCGTCCTCCCAGAGCTGGCAACGCACGATCAGGGGACGAAAGGCGTCCGGTCGCAGTTGTCGTTCTCCGGGCTACAACCGATCTGCGTGAATTCGTAAAAGGGAGCTGGGTCCCCCTCGATCGCAAAGATCACCCGCCGCACATCCGCGGCCGCTTTCACGGTACTCTCGACCTCGGCAAAGAAATCGGCGCTGCCGCAGGATGCGCTTGCAGAAGGGATGAGGGGCCGGATGTCCTTCAGGTTGATGTAGGCGGTATCTCCCTGCACCCGTACCCAGATGAGGATGTCCTGCGTTGCGGCCGAAAAGAGCGAGACGTACCCCTCAGCGGCCTCTTCAGGCGTGGGTCCACCGAACAGCTCCCGCAGCGCAGCGGTCAACCGGTCCTGGTGTGCGGGCACCTCCCGCACGACCGGGAAAACGCGAGCGCAATCGATCAGGTTCGGGTTCAACCGGGTGTTGTTGAAGAAGACCGTGACCGTCATCGTGCCAGGAGGGGTGAGAAGGGGCAACTCCGTCGGCACGGGCTTCGTGGCCGGGGGAATAGGGCTTGGCGAAAGGGTGGGGATGGCGTGCGGCGTTGGTGCCCCGGAAGGCCCTCCGCAGGCCAGAAGCACGGTGGCCAGAGCCAGTCCCGCGCATAATAAGTTCACGCTGCGAACCATCTGCACCTCCCGCCGGTACTGCGGCCGCCCGGCACGAAGGAATTCTAGCATAGCGGTTCCGCAGCCGCAACTGCCGCAGCTTCGATGTTCGGACACAGGCCGGATTTCTGCCGCGGCCCACCGCCTATTTCTTGCCCTCCGCTGCGCGCCGGTGAACCACGAAGGCGCGAGCGGATGACGCCGTGTCCCAACCTCTGCCGCGGATGCATTGCACAAGGCTGAAGCGCCTTGTGGTCGGGGAGAACCCGGCACGAAAGCGGTTCATCCACCCGTGCCGGGGCAGAACCGGCCGTCCCCTGCCGGATGTCCAGGGCTTTCCTCATGTCGGGCAGGTTTCCCCCAGCACGCCCGAATGGTGTATAATGGGGCCGCGTCCGGCAGAGGAGGTTTCGCGATGAAGGCGGTCATTATGGCTGGCGGGCAGGGTACACGGCTGCGGCCGTTGACGATCAACCGGCCGAAGCCGATGGTTCCCCTCGTGGATCGGCCCGTGATGGCCCACATCGTGGGCCTGTTGCGCCGGCACGGTTTCGACGAGATCGTTGCCACGTTGCAGTACCTCGCAAGCGACGTGCAGGACTATTTCGAAGACGGGTCGGCGTTCGGGGTACAGCTCCATTATTCGATCGAGGATGTGCCCTTGGGCACGGCAGGGAGCGTCAAACAGGCGGAGCCGCTGCTGGACGAACCGTTCCTGGTAATCAGCGGCGATGCGCTCACGGACTTTGACCTGCGGGCGATCGCAGCGTTCCACCGGGAGCGTGAGGCCCTGGTGACGATCACGCTGACCCGGGTGCCCAACCCCCTGGAGTACGGGGTGATCATCGTGGACGACGAAGGGCGGATACGCCAGTTCCTGGAAAAGCCCTCGTGGAGCGAGGTCTTTTCGGACACGGTGAATACCGGGATCTATGTGCTCGATCCGCGCATCTTCGACTACATCGAACCGGGACAGGTGGTGGACTTTAGCAAGGACCTCTTTCCCCGCCTGCTGGAGGCTGGTGAGCCGATCTACGGGTACATCGCCTCCGGGTACTGGTGCGACATCGGCAATATCCAGGAGTATATGCGGGCCACGGCCGACTACCTGGAGGGCCGGGTACAGCTGGAACGCCGGGGGACCGAGGTGCGTCCCGGGTTGTGGTGCGATCAGGAGGTGGAGCTCTCGCCGGAGGCGATCGTCGAGGGGCCGGTGTTCCTCGGCTTCGGGACGAAGATCAAGGCCGGCACCGTGATCTATGGCCCCACGGTGATCCGGGACTTTTCCGTGGTGGAAAGCCGTGCCCACATCGATCGCTCGATCATCTGGCGCAACTCGTACATCGGCGAACAGGCCGAACTGCGCGGCGCGATCGTGGGACGGCAGTGCACGGTGAAGAAGCGGGCGATGCTGTTCGAGGGCGCCGTAATCGGCGATGGCACGACCATCAACGCCGGTGCGATCGTCCAGCCGGGTGTGAAGATCTGGCCGAACAAGGAGGTCGAAGAAGGGGCCACGGTCTCCTCCAGCATCATCTGGGGCGCCCAGGGAAGGAAAACGCTCTTCGGGCGCTTCGGGGTGAGCGGTCTGGTGAACGTCGACATCACCCCGGAATTCGCCGCGCAGCTCGGGGCAGCCTACGGGGCCATCCTGCCGAAAGGCTCGGTGGTGACCATCAACCGGGATGCCCACTACACCCCGCGGATGATCAAACGGGCACTCATCTCCGGGCTGCCCTCCGCGGGGGTGCACGTGGCAGATCTGCACTCGGTGCCGGTCCCGGTCGCACGTTATGTTACCCATGCTCTGGGGGTAGCCGGCGGCGTCCATGTCCGCCTCTCGCCGTTCGACAACCGTGTGGTCGACATCCTGTTCTTCGACCACCGGGGGCTCGATCTCGAACCGGCTGTGCAGCGCAAGATCGAGCGCGTCTTCTTCCAGGAGGACTTTCGCCGCGTCTACCTGGACGACATCGGACGCATCTACGACCCGCCGCAGGTCGAGGAACATTACCTGGATGCGTTTCGAAAAGGACTGGATATGGAACTCCTGCTGGCCCGGGGGCGAGAGATCCGGGTCGTTGTGGACTATGCGAACTCGAGCGCGGCCACCATCCTCCCGGCCATCCTGGATGAAATCAACTGCGATGTGGTGGCACTGAACTCCACCCTGGACGACAGCAAACTGTACCAGACGGCGCAGGAGTTCGACGCTGCTATGGAACGGCTGGGGGCCGTGGTCGCTGCCGTCAAAGCCCACCTGGGTGTGCGGCTCGATCCAGGAGGCGAACGGATCTACCTCGTGGACGACCGTGGCCAGCGCGTGGATTCTGTCCAGGCTCTGCTGTTGTTCGTGTCGCTGGCCCTGTCGACCGCTGGCGGCGGAACAATCGCCGTCCCCGTTTCCGCTCCAGGCGTGGTAGAATCGCTCGCCCAACAGTACGGTGGCCGGGTGATCCGCACCCGGCTTCACACGGCCGCGTTGATGGCCGCTTGCACCGAGCCCGGCGTGCTGTTCGGGGGCGACGGCAGCGGCTCCTTCATCTTCCCGCGCTTCTACCCGATCTGCGACGGGCTGTTCGCGATCGTCAAGCTGATGGAAATGCTCGTGATGACCGGTTCGTCCGTTTCGGAGCTGCTCGCAGCTCTTCCGCCGTACCACCACAGCCGCCGCAAGGTCCCGTGTCGCTGGGAGAGCAAAGGGCGCGTCATGCGGCTCCTGAACGAGCAGTACGCGGCACGCATTGTGGAGCGGATCGACGGGGTCAAGATCGAAATGGGCGGCAGCAACTGGGTGCTCATTGCGCCTGACCCGGACGGACCCTATTTCCATATCTATGCGGACGCCGAGACCGAGGAACAGGCTCAGGCGCTGGTCGAGAAATATGCCGGGCTCGTGAGCAGCCTGCAATGAAAATCCTGGGGGCGAATGCGGCTTCGCCCCCAGGACTTCACAAGGAGGAGAAGGAGAGTGGCTTCATGTTAGGTGTCGGGAGGTGCCTGTACAGTAAGCTAGATCACCAAGCGCAGACGCAAAGTGTGATCGGAAACACTGACGGCCGCCCGGCGCAGGAATAGAATTTGGCAGTTTGGAATCTTTCGCTGGAGAGTGCACGTGGTACGGAAGATCTTGCAGGCGACCGAACCTCGGGGCGAAGCCCTCTTGAGGAAAAAGGCGAGCAAAGTACGGACTTTTGACGCATCGCTCGAGCGCTTGATCGACGATATGATCGATACGATGCGCGCCGGGCAGGGGGTGGGGCTTGCTGCGCCCCAGATCGGCGTTCTCAGGCGGGTCGTGGTAGTCGAGGTGCCGCTGGAAGCCGAGAAACCCCCGTTGCTCCTCGCGCTCTGTAACCCGGAGATCACGGAACGGTCGGACGAGGTACAGGTCGCAGAAGAAGGGTGTCTCAGCCTGGCCGGATGGTACGGGCTGGTCGCCCGCGCCACCGCGGTGGAGGTGCGCTACCAGGATGCCTCGGGCCGGCGGCACAAGCTGCATGCGGAAGGGTTCTTGGCACGGGTGCTGCAGCACGAGATCGATCACCTCGATGGTGTGCTGTTTACCGACCGGCTCGAGGACCCAGCCTCCCTGGTGCGGGTCACCGACGAGGGGGAAGAGCCCGTACCCCCTGAGGAACTCCTGAAGCTGCGGCCGGCGCCGCACTTGACAAAAACAGGCGTGGATGCTAGAATTTTAAGTGTGCGGGAGTAGCTCAGCCGGTAGAGCTCCTGCTTCCCAAGCAGGCTGTCGCGGGTTCGAGTCCCGTCTCCCGCTCCTGGCATCGGGTCGAAGAGGCCGATCCCTGGTTGCAGGATCGGCCCATTTGTTTTCCCATGGGTCCCGCCCGGTATCCTGGTCTCTACGCTCAGTGCCACCAGCCTGCAGGGACGCTTCTCCGGTTTCCAACGAACCGGCCCGTGGTTGCGAGCCCAGCACGGCGATTTTCCTTCGAAGGCGGGGTGGGCAGGCAGTGCCCTTGCCTGCCCACCCCGCGCCAGGAGTTACCCGCCCAGGCCAGCAGGGGCTCTAAGCCCGAAGGAGGGCTACGGTCGCGGGTCTCAAGTGGTCACGGGCTTGGCATAAGCCCACTCTTGCCTTGCTGGAAACAGGAGCGCGCGCTTCGCTTGACACCCCTTCTTACATATGTTACGATAACTTGCGCTGTGGGACCGGCTGGATAGCCGAGCCGCTCGGGGACGGTGTTGATGTTTTCTGCTTTCCTGTTGCTGTTGTTGCTTTCCTTAACCGCTCTCTTTTCCGCGGGTGAGGTGGCACTTGGTGCTGTACTCAGCCAGCCGGAGGTGCGACAAACGCTCGCGAGGAGCCGGGGGTCCACGGCCGGCCGCGTACAGGACCTTGCCCAGAAAGGAAGCCTCCTGCTCGCCACAACCCGCCTGGCCACCACGCTGGCCGGGATCTTCGCGGCGGGAATCGCGGGCTGGTCTGTTGTCCCCTGGATGGCGCAGCTCCTCGAGCGTGCTCCGTTCTCGCTTGCCCCTTCCGCCGCGCGCACCTGGGCGCTCGTCCTGGTGCTCTTCGTTTTGGGGCTTTTGCTGGTGCTCCTGGGACAGCTCGTGCCGAGAGCAATCGCGGAACGCTTCCCTCGCCCCATCGCCGAGGCGGCTGTCTGGCCGATCCAGGTCGTCGCGTGGCTCCTTTACCCGTTCGTGCGTTTCCTTTCCGGGCTGCACGACACGCTGGTCTCCTGGACCGGCACGGCCCGGCCGGGCGGGTTCCCGTACGTCACCGAAGAAGAGATCCGCACCCTGGTCGACGCTGGGGAAGAAAGAGGAGCGATCGAGGCCGAAGAGCGCCAGATGATCGATAGCATCCTGGATCTGGACAAGACGCTTGTGCGCGAGGTCATGGTTCCTCGCACCGATATCACCGCGCTCGAGGTCGATACCCCTCTCCTCCAGGCGGTGGAAACCGTTCTGCGGTCTGGGCACTCTCGCCTCCCGGTGTACGACGGGACGATGGACCGTATTGTCGGGTTGCTGTATGCCAAGGACCTTCTGGAGCCGCTTCGGGAGGGCCGCACCGATCGCCCTTTGCGCGAGCTGCTCCGCCCGGCCTACTTTGTGCCCGAAACCAAGTACGTCGATGACCTGCTGAACGAACTGCGCCAGCAGCGGACGCATATGGCGATCGTGGTGGACGAATACGGGGGAACAGCCGGCCTGGTCACGATCGAGGACCTCCTGGAAGAAATCGTCGGCGAAATCCAGGACGAATACGACTCCGAGGAACCGCTCGTTCAGGATCTCGGCGATGGTGAGTTTCTGTGCGACGCTCGCCTGAGCGTGGACGATGCGGCCGAGATCGTGGGTCTGGCGCTCCCGGAAGGCGATTTCGATACCCTGGGAGGCTTCGTCTACGCCCAGCTGGGGAGCATCCCACGCGTCGGTGACGAACTGGTCGTGGGAGAACACACGATTTCGGTGGACTCGGTTCGCGGCTTGCGGTTGAAGAAGCTCCGCATCCGCAGGACGTTTCCACAGGCCGAGTGAGCTTCAACCTTCCACAATCCCCTGGACAACGAGCGAGGAGAAGACCGCATGGATCCGGACATCGAAGCGCTGGTAGAAGCAGCCCGAGAGGTGCGGAAGCACGCTTACGCTCCCTATTCCGGCTTTGCTGTGGGGGCTGCGGTGCGCACGGCTTCGGGAAAGGTCTACAGCGGGTGCAATGTCGAAAACGCTTCCTACGGCCTTTCGCTCTGCGCAGAGCGGGCGGCGATCGCCGCCGCTGTCGCCGCTGGCGAACGGGAAATCGTGGCTCTCGCCGTGGTCGGAGGTAGCAATCGGCCTGCACCTCCCTGCGGTATGTGCCGCCAGACGATGGTCGAGTTCAACCCCAGGATGCAGGTCATCCTGTGCAGTACGTCGGGAGAGGTCGAGATCACGACCGCTGAGCGGCTGCTTCCCGGCTTTTTCAAGCCGGCCCACCTCCTGAGGTAACTCCTGTGGACACCTCCTGGTCGCGTGAGGAGCCCACCACGCGCTTCTTCAGCCAGTTCGTGGACCGGTTCACGCGGCACTGGTTGCTCTGGACGAACCTGTTCCTGGGCTCCTATGCCCTCCTCCCGTGGCTATCTCCCCTTCTGCGCGCGCTGGGGTACGAGACGGCCGGCCGGGCGTTGTACCTTGCCTATCGGCCCTTCTGCCACCAGCGGCCGGAGCTCTCCTACCACCTTTGGGGCTACCCCGTCGCCTACTGTCACCGCGACACAGCGATCTACACTGCTCTCTTCCTTGCTGGCCTGGCCTTTGGGTTTGCCCGGATGTGGCTACGCCCCTTGCCCGGCTGGGCGTTCGTGCTGTTCGCGCTCCCCCTGGCTGCGGATGGGTTCACCCAACTGCCGCGCGCGTTCCTCCCCGACTGGCCGTTGCGTGTCGAGAACAGGTGGGCCGTCGCGCTGACCTTCGGCCGCCTTCCCGAGAGGTTTTACTACGGCGATGCCGTGGGCTCGCTGAACTGGTGGTTGCGCACGGTCACCGGGGTGCTGTTTGCTGTCGGTCTCGCGTGGGCCGTTTTCCCCCGCGTCGAGCGGGAGGCGCGGCTCGCGACGGCCTACGGACATCGCTCCAGCAGCGCCACGCTCTCGATGTGAAACGTCTGGGGAAAGAGGTCCAACGGCCGGATCTCCACGAGCCGATAGCCGGCCGCGAGCAAAAGACGCAGATCCCGTGCCATCGTGCCGGGGTGACAAGAAACGTAAGCGATCCGGCGCGGCTCGCTCCGGGCCACCGCCTGAAGCGCCGCGGGAAGACATCCCCGCCGCGGTGGGTCGAGGATCGCCAGGTCGAACTTGCCGCGATGCCTGGGCAGTACCTGCTCCACACGTCCCGGAAGGATCTCCACGTTTGCTCCCAGATTCCGGGCGTTCTCGCGCATATCCTCCAGGGCAGCCGGGTGCTCTTCAACGGCCGTCACGCGCACCTCGCGGCCGGCCAGGGCAAGGGAGAGCGCGCCGACTCCTGCATAGGCGTCCAGGAGCCGCTGTCCGGGCCCCGGCTGTAGGAACTCGGCAACCACATCGATCAGCCGTTCTGCTTGCGGGGGATTGACCTGGAAAAAAGCGGTCGGGGAAAAACGAAACGGCACACCGCGCAGCGTTTCCACCAGGTACCCTCGCCCGCGAAGCACCTCCAACCGGCGCCCGGGCTGCCACGCGACCTCGGGCACGTTCTGGCCCAGGCCCTGCGCCAGTTCCCGGGCAGCCTCCAGTGATCCTCCCACAAGAAGCACCAGAACGCGTTGCTCTGCGCGGCTGTAACGGAGCACAACGGCTTGCGGAAGGGCTTTCCCGATCACGGTGGGCAGGAGACGTTGCAGTTCCGGAAGCAGTT
>JBDOIE010000003.1:0-1550 GCA_041082245.1 Chloroflexia bacterium | reverse complement strand
GAAGACAGGGGCGGGGTTTGGGGCAAGGGGTAGCTGCGGCGGCAATCTCTCTGGGCCAAGTGGATGGACGAGTGGCGCATCGTTCCTGCCAAAGGCAGGCTGCATCGGCGGCAGCGGAAGTGTGGAAAGGAGCAAGACGCACAGGATCAGACACGACCTTCTTGCAGTCATGTCATTTCTCCTAGGTTGTAGGACAACTGCTGCGCAGTTGTCCTACAATGGCTTCCACGATCCGTTCGGCGGCGTGGCCGTCGCCGTAGGGGTTGGCGGCGCGGGCCATCGTCTCGTAGGCCTGGGGATCGTCCAGGAGGCGATTCGTCTCGGCCACGATGCGCTCGGGGTCGGTGCCGACCACCCGGGCGGTCCCGGCCTCCACCCCCTCTGGCCGTTCGGTCACCTCGCGCAACACCAGCACGGGCTTGCCCAGGCTAGGGGCCTCTTCCTGGATGCCTCCGGAGTCGGTGAGCACCAGGGTGCAGGTCTGGAGGAGGTACACAAGTTCGCGGTAGTTCACAGGCGGGAGGAGCGTGATGTTGGCCGTGCCGTTCAGTTCGGCGTGGACGGTTTCCCAGACGTTCGGGTTACGGTGCACGGGATAGACGATATGGACGTCGCCCCGGCCGGCCAGGGTCCGCAGGGCGGCGCAGATCCGGCGAAGCGGCTCCCCGAAACTCTCGCGGCGGTGGGCGGTGACCAGGAGCGTTCGCACGTTGGCACGTTGACACGTTCGCACGTTAGAGTTACGGACGTCCAAAGGCAGAGAGGCGGCCCAGAGGAGCGCGTCGATGACCGTGTTGCCGGTCACCCGGATGCGCTCGTCGGGGATGCCCTCGGCGAGCAGGTTCTGGCGTGCGCGTTCGGTGGGGGCGAAGAGGAGGTCGCTCAGGTGGTCGGCGATGCGGCGGTTCATTTCCTCGGGGAAGGGATGCCACTTGTCGTGGGTGCGCAGGCCGGCCTCGACGTGGCCGATGCGGATGCGCCGGTGGTAGGCGGCGATGGCCGCAGCCATGACGGTAGTGGTATCGCCCTGCACCAGGACCCAGTCGGGACGCTCTCTTTGCAGGAAGTCGTCCAGTCGTTCCAGGGCGGCGGCGGCCACCTGGGAGGGGGTCTGGTCCGGTTGCATGAGGTCCAGGTCCACGTCCGGGACAATTCCAAAGAGGGCGAGCACCTGGTCGAGCATCTCGCGGTGCTGGGCAGTGACGCAGGTCCGCGAGACGATCTGGTCCGGGTAACGGGCCAGTTCCCGAAGGACGGGGGCAAGTTTAATGGCCTCGGGCCGCGTGCCGAAGATGGTCAGGATGCGGAGCATCGTGAGGTTTTACCTGGTCCGGGTAAGAAAAAGCATCCGATCGGGGTTCTCGCGTTCGCACCGCGCCCGGGTACCGCGAAGCAGGAGCGAACTCCTTGGAGAGCGCGTTCGCCCAGAACCAGAGGGCGGCGCCCGGCGTAGACCGCAGGAGGTTCACTTGTTTCGTGTAGATACCCTTGGGCGCTGACCAACGGACCCACGGTGAGGAAACGGGATCCGGACCGGAGATCGGAAGAGC
>JBDOIE010000230.1:0-8844 GCA_041082245.1 Chloroflexia bacterium | reverse complement strand
CTCCCCCGAGCCAGTGGATGCCTTCGAGGGGAAGCGCGCTGCTCCCCGTTTCCGGGCAGCCGTCCTGTCTTGCCGGCGAGCCCTATGCCAGGGAAGAAGATGAGGCACTGCGAGCGATCCACTGACTGAAGCGATTGTTGGCAACGGGGCGAGGGGCCTCGCAGGATTTCGCAGACCAGCGGGAAGCCATATCCGCGCTATCAAGGCGCTTGAAGGCCCCGCTCGCCCGGTTCGCTTACGCCTTTCGTAACGAGGCCGGTTGAGGGCGGATGGCGTGTGCCGTGATTCACTCGCTGCGTTGTTGCGAGGTGCCCCTGTGGGTCCGACTTTGCCAAGCGCTGGCTATCCCGGAAAGCATCCCGGTAAGAGCTGCCCCAGAGCGGTGGACACCGCGGTTTCAGGGTGCGTACGTGCCCGGCGTCAGCTGCCCGCAAGCGGGTCAACTGACGCCGGGCTGGGTGGGTCTACTCGGTCAAACTCTTCGGTTCCAGCGCAAAGGCTTTCGGCAGGGCGGAAGCATCCAGCCCTGAGAGCCTTACCCAGCCGTCCGTGGCGGTAGCGGCTACATACAGGTTCTCGCCGAAGGCGGCCTTTTCGCAGCCGCCGCGCATCGTGCTTTCCTTCACCCCCTTGGTGAACACGCTCGACGCGTCGCGGTTAAAGCCGTTGACAGGGGTGTCCGTGACCAGCGGGGCGTTCGCCCACGCTACAGCCGGATTGGCGGGCGCGCAAGCGGCTGTTACGTACCCTGCGCTGCCGCGGACAACGGTGAACTTGAACCGGGCGAAACCGTTGGGATGTTTGGCCTTGAACGACAGGTGGACGTCATCCCCGCTTGCGTAGCCGATGAAACCGCACGGTCCCGCGGCCACGCCGTCCACGCTGGTCTCGTAGATCTCGGCTTCACACTTGTTGTTGTCCACGTGCAGGTAGAAAACAAAGCCGTCGTCCTGGATTTCGCCGCTTGCAGCCGGGCGTGTCTCGATCGTCACGCCATCATCCGCAAGGCCGGTCGGCACGACAAAGTGGAAAGCGGCCCCCGGAGCGAGGCGGTTGCCGTTCCTGTCATAGACCTCCAGTTTGATCTTGTACTTGCCCGCCGCATTTGCCACGCCGCCCGGCAGATCGACCGACTGGAGGATGCCGGAGTAGATATCCGCAAACCAGTCGTCAACCGGCCATTCCCGTTTGTGGCCCGGGACCTGGGGCGGCTGATGTGGCTTGTACAGGTGCATGCCGTGTTTCTCCTGCGGGCCGAGAGGGTAGGCGGGGAAGATCGGGGGGAGTTCGGGATGGGCCAGGTCGTAATCCACATAGTGACGCACCACGGTCTCTGCCACGGGCGGCGCGAACTCGCGCCATTCTGTTTCGTGGCCGTTGCTGTCGAGTTTGTTGTAGAGCCAGCGGTGGTAGGCCGGTTTGCCCGCAACGTTGTACGGGATGTCGCTGGAGTAGCCGAGCCGGAACCCCAGGCGTCCTCCGAAGGGGGCATCGACCCAGGTGCCGTTGCCGTCTGTAAAGTCGGTCAGCCCACCGCTCTTGATGGCATCCAGCCGTACACCGCCCACCCCGTACGGCATCACCCAGACAGAGACGCCAGGCGGTGGATCCGCGGGATCCGGCGGAGTACAGGTGATCGCCGCAGGGTCATCCGTCTCCAACACAACTCGGGGACTTGCCCTGACACTTCCTGCTGCCGAGGCCCGAGGACCAGTCGCACGGTTGTGCCTGCTATTTCCGGGGGCAGCTCCAGCATCACCTGGCCCTGCTCGCCTTTCGGCACGGGCGCGGCGGCGAGGAAGCGGCCCGTTACGTCGAAAGCGTAGAGCATGAGCTCCGGCAATTCCTTTTCCACAGCTTGCTCCAGGCGCACACGGACGGTAAACGCGAGCTTCTTTGCCTTTTGCACCATTTGGGTTGCCTCCTATCGCCTTATTCTGGCGACCGGTGCGTGGATCGGTCTGCTCGGTTGACTTGGTTTCCTCGGTCCCACGTGCATACCACCTCACCTCCCTTCTCATGGTCTCGAACCGAGCCATCCAGCAGGGCAAGCCCCTCACCCTGCTCTACGGCACCCCCTGGGCCGGAAAGTGCGGTCACGACATAGACCGCCGGGGCAGCCTCAACAAGTTCCTCGCAAGCGCCGAACCAGTTGACAAAACGGGCATCATGCAAGCGCGCCTTTGCCCGGCCAGAACGAGGCGCGACACCCCCAGTAGCAGGCTGGTCAGGACAACGGACGGCACCAATGAGCCTATGGAGGGGCGGAGGACCATAGGCACGCGGCCCGGGTTACCGGCGATGGGACAACGGCACAGTGGGGAAGAGATGCCCTGCACGCCGGCCCGCGAACGGCTATCAGGAACTCTCCTCTGTTCCTTTCTTTGGGGGATTATGTGAAGGCCAGTAATCTCTTAAGACCGAGCCCTTGCGACATTGTGAGGAAAGCCGGACTCCCATCAAGCAGGCCCAGTACTTGACTTTTGTTTATTATATCACTAAATACAGAAAAAGTCAAGGCCGCGTTGATTGACAGCATCTTGCCCCCGTGATAAGATACCTCTGCCCGGTCGCCGGGACAACGCGGGAATCACGGACGATGTATCGTTTGGTCCTCCAGGGAATCGGCAAACGCTACGGCCGCCTGCGCGCCCTGCAGGGGGTAGAAGCGCAGGTGGAAAGCGGCGAGGTGCTTGTGGTTGCCGGCCGGAACGGATCCGGCAAGTCCACGCTGCTCCGGATCATCGCCGGGTTGACCCGGCCCTCGTCCGGCGCCGTGCTCCTGTACGAGGACGGCCGCATCCTTTCTCCCGAGGAACGCCGCGCACGGATCGGCCTGGTGGCCGTGGATGTAGCCCTCTACGGCGAGCTGACCGCCCGTGAGAACCTGGCTTTCTTCGCCCAGCTCCGCGGCCTCACGCTCTCCGCCACGGATGCGCTGCGCTTGCTCGCCGAAGTGGGGCTGGCCGGGCGCGAGGACGACCTCGTGCTTACCTATTCCTCCGGGATGCGCCAGCGGCTCAAGTACGCCTGCGCCCTCCTCCACCGGCCTCCCGTCCTCCTCCTGGACGAGCCGGGCGCCAACCTGGACGCGGCCGGCACGCAAATGGTCGAGCGCATCCTCGCCCACCAGCGGCAGCACGGGCTCGTCGTGCTGGCGACGAACGACCCGCGCGAGGTCGCCTGGGGCGACCGCGTGGTGCGCCTGGGGGAGGAGACGCCATGAACGGAGCAAGGCAACAGGTCCGCGCCGCCTGGGCGATCTGCACGAAGGACCTGCGGGCCGAGTTCCGCACCCGCTACGCCCTGAGCGCCATCGGCCTGTTCGCGTTGACCACCCTCACCGTGGTGAGTTTTGCCGTGGGGCCGCTCTTCCTGGAGCCGGACCTCCTTTCCGCGCTGCTCTGGGTGATCCTGTTCTTCGCCGCTATGGCCGGCCTCTCGCGCGCCTTTGTCCACGAGGAGGAAGCCCGTACGGCTCCGGCACTCCGGCTCGCCGCGCCCCCGGTTGCCGTCTACCTGGGGAAGGGCCTGTTTAACCTGGCGCTGCTGTTCCTGCTGGAGGCGATCATCGTGCCGCTGTTCTTCGCGATGATGGGGCTGGAGGTGGGCAATCCCGGCCTTTTCCTCCTTGTCCTGCTCCTGGGGGACGTGGGTCTCGCCGGAGTCACCACGGTGGTGGCCGCGATGGTGGCACAGGCGAGCGCCCGGGGAGCGCTCTTTACCGTGCTCTCCTTCCCGCTCCTCCTGCCGCTCCTGATCAAGTGCATCGAGGGCGCGCGCATCGCCCTCACCGGAGGAAGCGTGGCCGCCGCCGGCTCCAGCCTGGGCGTGCTTTCCGCGTATGCCGTAGCCATGGGGACCGTGTCCGCAATGCTTTTCCCGGCGATCTGGACGGAAACTTGACAGAGAGGATATGCTATGGGCTCGAAACGGTGGACCGATGTGGGGAAATGGGCGCTTGGGGTGTGGATGGTCGCGGTGTTGCTCGGGGCCTTCCTGCTGGACGCCCGCAGGTTGGGCACCCTGGGCCAGGGCGCGCGCATCATTTTCTTTCACATCCCGACCGCGTGGGTGACCGTGCTCGCGCTGATCGTCTCCTCGGTCCTGAGCATCCGCTACCTGGCGCGGCGCCGACGCGAGGACGACCGCCGGGCGGCGAACTCGGCCGGCCTGGGCATCCTGTTCTGTTTGCTTGCGACGATCACCGGCTCGATCTTTGCCCGCATCACCTGGGGAGCCTTCTGGAACTGGGACCCGCGCGAGACCACCATCTTCGTGCTGCTCCTCTTCTACGCGGCCTACTTCGCCCTGCGTGCCGCGGTGGGGGACGAGGAGACGCGGGCCACCCTGAGCGCTGCCTACAACGTCCTCGGGCTGGTGGTGGTCCCCTTCCTGGTCTTTATCGCTCCCCGTCTCCCGGGCCTTGCCGGGCTCCACCCCGAGCCGATCGTCAACGTGCGCGGCGAGGTCGATATGGACGCACAAGCCCTGCTCGTCTTCCTGGCCTCGCTGGTCGGTTTCACCGGGATCTACCTCTGGGCGTTCCGCCTGGCAAACCGGATCGCCCTGGCCGAAGAACGGATGAACGCACTGGAGGAAGCGGTTGGAAGCGCTGCTGGTCGGTGAGGAAACTGCCCTGTATGTGGTGATGGCCGTCGCGCTGGTCGTGTGGCTGGGGATCTTTGCGTACCTCTGGACGCTGGACCGCCGCGTCCGCCGGCTGGAAAAAGACCTCGAGCGGGCCGAACAGAAGCACAGATTGTAGGAAAGCCTTTGGAAGCCGGGAGCGGTGGCTTCTGCCCACTCCGGCCGGAGGCGATGAACGGCTATGGCGACTTCCCAGGGGAGCGAACGCCTCGAGCGGGCCCACCAGCTCTACTTGGCTGGCCGTTACCAGGAAGCGCTGGCCCTCTACCTGGAACTCCTGGCGCACGACCCGGATAACCCGCAGGTGCACTGCGGCCTGGGAGAGGTGCTGGAAGCGCTGGGGCGACCAGGAGAAGCGCTTGTTGCCTTCGAACAGGCCCTGCGCCTGAACCCGCGCTACGCCTGGGCACATTTCGGGCGCGGGGGCGTGCTCCAGGGGCTGCGGCGCTACGACGAGGCGGCCGCCGCCTACGCGCGCGCGGCTGAGCTCGATCCGGATGAGCCGGCCTTCCACCGCGTCCTCGCCCTGGTGCACTACCTGCGCGACGACCTGAAGGCCTCGCTGGAAGCTTACCAGCAGGTGCTGCGGCTCGACCCGGACGACGCGCTCTCCCACTACGGCTGCGGCCTGGTGCTCGATGCTCTGGGCCGGCCGGACGAGGCGATGGCCGCCTACCAGCGGGCGATCGAATGCGATCCGGACGACCCCTGGCCCTACCTGCGTCTCGCCGGCCTGCTCTCGCGCCGCGGGATGCCTTCCGCCCCCGTGTACCTGCGTAAGGCGGCCCGCCTTCTGGAAAAGGGGGACCCGTGGGGACAGGCCGTACTCGCCATGCTCCAGGGCCGGCCCGAGGAAGCACTGGAACGCGTCCGTCAGGCGGTCAAACGCCTGCCCGAAAGCGCCGATTGGCTGCGCCGGGACCCCGACCTGGAACCGCTCCAGGCCGATGAGCGCTTCTGGCTGACGCTCTGGGGCGGGCGGCACGATTAGGGAGGGCTACCGATGCCCCGTTTCCTTCGCACGCTGGGTTACTACGCCCGCATCACCGGCATCAGTTTCGGCGCGGGAACGCTCGTCACCCTCCTCTACGCCCTGGGACGCCGTACCCGCACCCCCTGCGGCTTCTCCGACGCCTTCTTCTACGGTTCCGTGCTGGTGATCCTGGCCGGAGGAGCCGTGGCCCTCCTCGGGGGACGCGCTCCAGCCGAACCCCGGAGCCAACGCCATCCACGCCGGCCGATCGATTTGCCCTCCCCCGAAGAACGCGAGGCCGAGCGCCGACGGCGCTTTCAGGAGCGCGAACGCGCGATCAGCCTGGGGCTTGCCATCGCCGTGGCGGCCCTGCCCATGTTCCTCCTGGCCTGGAGGCTGTGCCCGGCATAGGCTGCCTGCGGAATGCGCGGACCTTCCCCCTACTCAAGCCACTGCTCTTCCGAGCAGACCTCGATCCCGTGACGGCGGAGGAGGGCTGTCGTCACGCCACAGCCGCGGACGAGGCGTCCCTGAAAGGTCCCGTCGTAGATCCGGCGGACGCCGCAGGAGGGGCTGCCCTCCTTCAGCACGGCATGCCGGATCCCCAGACGCTCGGCCACAGCCAGCGCGCGCCGCGCGCCGGCCAGGAACGCTTCCGTCACATCGTCTCCTGCGGCCGTGTACACCCGGGCGGTGCCCGCGAGCACTCCTTCCCCGTCGCCGCCGCAGCACTCCGCGGGAGGGCGAGGGATCGGGAGCCCTCCGGCGACCTCTGGGCAGAAAGGAAGGGCGAGTCCGCGCGCCGCAAGCTCGAGGAGCGCCGGCAATGCACAATGCCCGCCGTCGTAGCGCGTGGGGCATCCGAGCAGACAGGCGCTCACCAGCAAGAGCGTACCTTCGGACGCTTCCACAGAGGGCTCCGAACTAGTCGAGTGGATCTTCTGGGGGGAGATACACTTCCCGCGACCGGCCTTGCTCCTCCGGCCCCACGATGCCTTTCTGCTCGAGCAGCTCGATCAGGCGAGCGGCGCGGTTGTAACTGACGCGCAACCGGCGCTGCAGGAGCGCGGCCGACGCGCGCCTGCGCTTGCGCACCAGGGCGATCGCCTCCGGAAGCAGCTCGTCCTCCGGTTCCTCCTCCTTTTCCTCGCGCCAGGCCAGCGGCATGCTCAGCTGCACCGGCGATACCGGCTGGGGTTCCTCCGGCCGCTGTTCCTTCCAGAAGGCGACCACGCGCTCGATCTCCTCATCGGAAACGTAACTCCCCTGGATGCGCACCGGCTTGGGGGTATCGGGCGCCATGTAGAGCATGTCGCCGCGACCGAGCAGCTGCTCTGCGCCCACCATATCGAGCACGACCCGGCTGTCGATCGAGGAGGAAACGGCGAACGAGATGCGCGCGGGAAAGTTCGCTTTGATCAGCCCCGTTACCACGTCCACCGACGGCCGCTGTGTGGCCAGCACAAGGTGGATGCCTGTAGCGCGCGCGAGCTGCGCCAGGCGGCAGATCATCGTCTCGACCTCTTCCGGGGCGACCATCATCAGGTCGGCCAGTTCGTCGATGATCAGCACGATGAAGGGCATCACCGGGAGGTTCGGGTTGGCCTCTGCCCGTGCCGCCTTGTTGTAGCCGGTGATGTTGCGAAAGCCCTCCCGGGCAAAGACGCGGTAGCGGCGCTCCATCTCCTGGGTCGCCCAGTAGAGCACCTTGAGGGCATCGACCTCCCCGGCCTCCAGCGGGGTGCCCGATCGGCGGCCGTTGATCTCGGTCACCACCGGGAACGCCAGGTGAGGGATGTCCTGAAAGATGCTGAGTTCCACCCGCTTGGGGTCGATCATGATGAAGCGCAGCGTCTCGGGGCTGTGCTGATAGAGGAAGGAGACGACGAGCGCGTTGATGCAGACGCTCTTGCCCGAGCCGGTCGTCCCCGCGATCAGCAGGTGGGGCATTTTGGTCAGGTCGTCCACGACCGGCTGGCCGGAGACATCGCGCCCGAGCGCGATCTTGAGCGCCCCCCGGTGCTCCTGGAAGGTGGGGCTTTCCAGGATTTCCCGCAGCGTCACAAGGGAAATGGCCGGGTTGGGGATCTCGATCCCGATCACCGGCCGGCCGGGCACCGGGGCCTCGATGCGGATGCTGGGCGCCGAGAGGGCAAGCGCCAGGTCGTTCGCGAGCGAGGTGATGCGCGAAACCTTCACCCCGGTCCCCGGCTGCAGCGCGAACTGGGTGACCGTGGGGCCGCAGTTCACCTCGACCACGCGCGCCTGCACGTTGAAACTGGCCAGCGTCTCCTCGATGATGCGCGCCTGCCGGCGGATCTCGGCCTGGCTCACCTCGGCGCTGCCAGCCGCCTCGAGCAGGTCGAGCGGAGGAAGGCGCCATTCGCCGGCCGGCCGCGCCGCCATCGCGATCGCGCCACCCCGTGGCTCCGCCCGTCCGATGATCCGGGGAAGGGGCGGTTCCTCCTCCTCTTCCTCTTCTTCCTCCTCGGAAGGTTCCGGCTGCTTACGCGCCGCACGGGGAGCGGGCTCGGGGGAGACGCGGATGACCGGGGCCGGCCGGCGCCGCAGACGGCCGACCACCCAGGCGGCCCCGCGCCCCAGCGCCTGGAAGCCCGCCACGACGTGGCGCACCCGTACATCGAAGGCCAGCATGCTGCCCACCAGGGCGATCAGCAGCAACAGCAGGGCACTCCCAAGGACACGGAGCTGCAGCCGCACCACGAGCAAGCCCGCCACCGCGTGGCCGACGATGCCGCCACCGCTGCCGGGGGCCGGCACCACTTCGCGCGCCGAAGGCAACCCGAGCAACCCCAGGATGGCCAGAAAGAGGAGCACTCCCCCGAGGATGTCGTTCCAGTCCAGCCGCGGCTCGTTCCGCATCTCCCCCCAGAGGATCAGCACGCCCATCGCTCCCAACCCGAGCGGTACCAGGATGCCGCCCCAACCGAACAGGTAGCGCACGATCCCCCGCCAGGGAGACTGCTCGGGCGCCGGGACACCTGAGACAAAGCTGATGAACGCCACAACGGCGAGCAACAGGAACCCGAGCCCCAGTAGTTCGCGCTGCAACTGGGGTTCGAGCTTCAGCCCCTCGGACCGGCGCGACCTGGACGTCGTCCGTCGGCGTGTGGCGCGCCCTTTGGGCGTGCCACCGGTGTGTTTGCGGATCGTACGTCGCTTGCCCATGGGGCCCCTACACTTCCATCACCACCGGCAGG
>JBDOIE010000227.1:0-1057 GCA_041082245.1 Chloroflexia bacterium | reverse complement strand
ACTGGCATTCCCGCAGTCACTCGTCCCTCCTTCGCGATCCCCTCGCGCCCGCCGAGGCCTGCGTCCCGCTCGTGTACGGCAGGGCCGCAAGAGAGAATGGTCCGATAGCGTGGCCCGCTCCACTGCCCGGTGCGGCTTTCCTCTCACGCTTGCAGGAGGGCTGCATCCCAACTGCGTTTGCCCGGACCGCGAGAGCGAGCCCCAATGACCCCGCCGGACACCAGCATGGAGGAAGATCGCGGCGGCTTCTGTGCCGCGAACGAAGGCGGCGTCAGCCGCCGAGAGTGAGCGGTCTCCTGCCCTCCCTTTCGGTCAGTTTCGAGGGAGCATTTCACAACACCACGATCCCCACCCTTCGAAACCTCCCCTTCGCGCGCGCAGCATTCGGCCACCGCCAGAACGGAGGCGCGCGGGAGCAGCCCGATGGGCTGCGACCAGGCGGTTGCCCAACCTTTTCCACCCTCCGATCCCTCCCCATCGCGCTACAGGAGCGGCCGTGCGCCGCACGCCCGCTCCCCCGCCGCACAGCGATTCTCCGCCAATTCCCCATGACCCCGCCGGACACCAGCATGGATGAACATTGTTCAGCGCCGTGCTTTGTATTTTGGTGTTTGGCTGAAAAAAACCAGAGAATTCGGTTTTCTGCATCTCGGCAAGCGATTTTTGAACCAACGGCCCCCAACCTTGCCCCGCTGCGCCCCCCGGCTGCGTGTCTCCCTCGCGCTTGCCCAGGGCCTGCATCCCACCCGTGTTCACGGCGCCGCGAGGACGGGCGATCCCCAGATATGGCCTGCCGGAGCGGGCGATTCTCGGGCAAGCAGCCGGCATGCCTCCTGCTCCGATCGATGACCCCGCCTCGCGTCAAGAGCCTGGCCGGACCGATCTCTCGCTCGCCTGCGCAGCGGGCGATTCCCGAACGTGCAGCCCTACCGCTGCCTCGCGCCGTCGAAAACAAAAACCGGCTGAGTGCCCGGCCCCCCCCGTGCGCGGTGCCTGCGCCCGGGGGAGAGCGCTACTTCGTGCCAAAGAACACGAGCCGGGAGCCCGGGCGGGGGAA
>JBDOIE010000226.1:0-1300 GCA_041082245.1 Chloroflexia bacterium | reverse complement strand
GGGAGCGCCTCCTCCGGCTTCAGCGCTCCCATCATCGTGCGCACCAGCCTTACCGCGTCCTCGCCTTCCCAGACCATCGCCACCACCGGGCCCGATGTGATGAAGTCCACCAGCTCGCCAAAGAACGGCTTGTCTTTGTGCACTGCGTAGTGCCGCTCGGCCAGATCGCGGCTGACAGTCTGCAGCTTCATCCCCACCAGCCGGAGTCCTCTACGCTCGAAGCGTCCGATGATCTCTCCCACCAGACGGCGCTCCACGCCGTCCGGTTTTATCAAGACGAAAGTGCGTTGAATCAACTCTTCCGTGTCGCTCCTTTTCTTTCAGGGCACCGATCAAGCGTGCCCGTACACCTTACCGGCAACCGGTGATACCCGGCAAGAGCAGGAGGGATCTCTGAACAACGCGAAGGGAAGAGAGGCAGGAAGCCCGCATACCGGCCGGATCTGCGCCGGAAAGGGGATGCCGATGAACGGAGAGAGTAGCGGGGAGCAAGAAGCGCTTAGGCAACGCATCGAATCGCTTGCGCGGGCAGTGGAAGAGCTGGCCGCCCGGCTGGAAGCGCTGGAGAAGGGAGCCAGAGGAACAAGGGGCTCCGAGTTGCCACAGGCAATCCCTCCGAGGGTGCCGGAAGCCCCACCGGACATACCTCCTGCCCCGGAACTAGAAGTCCCTCCTCCCCCCGAGGTGCCCGGTCCGCCGCCCGTACCGCCTGCTCCGGAAATTCCTCCTCCAGCTATCCTTCTTTCGCCCCGGCCGACCCCGGCGCCGTCCGGGACTACGGGAGAGCCTGTTCCCCACGCCCGCTTCACCCCCAAGGAAGCGCCACCCGAATCTACATTGACCTCCGAGGCCGAAGGGCTGCAGGAGAGCTGGCAGACCCGGTTCGAGAGGTTCCTCGGGGGGCGGGGAGCGATGTGGGCCAGCTCGCTGGCCATCTTCTTCGCGGTGGGCCTGTTCCTCAGATACAGCTGGCAGTATCTGGGTGAGTGGGGACGGCTGGGCATCGGCGCGGCGGCGGGGATCGTGCTCGTCACCGCCGGGGCTCGCGTGCGCGGCAGGCTGGAACGCTGGTTCGGGGACGCCTTGATGGGAGGTGGGCTGGCACTGCTGTATCTCACCGTCTGGGCGGCAGGGGAGCGCTATGGCGTGATCCGCAACGAGGCGGCCTTCCTGCTGATGGCGCTCGTCTGTGCCGCAGGTGTGGCGCTGGCGGTGCGCTTCGACGCGCTGAGCCTCATCATCCTGGCCACCCTGGGCGGTTTTCTGACCCCTGCGCTGGTGGGCGGAAAAGGCGGCGCCG
>JBDOIE010000222.1:0-1031 GCA_041082245.1 Chloroflexia bacterium | reverse complement strand
GGGCCGGCCTGCGGGTGGGGGAGGTGGTGGCGCTGGAGCTGGGGGACGTGACGCTGAACGAGCGCTCGGGCTGGGTGCTCGTGCGGCGGGGGAAAGGGGGGAAGGAGCGACGGGTACCGCTCTCCGCCGAGTGCCGGCGCGAACTGCGGGAGTACCTGAAGGTGCGTCCCGGGGTGGAAACCCTGGCCCTTCTGGTATCGCGCAGCGGCGCACCGCTCACCGCGCGCGACGTCCAGCGGCTGGTGCGGGAGGCAGCGCGGCGGGCCGGCCTGGGCCGGCGGGTGACGCCGCACACCCTTCGGCACACCTTTGCCACGCGCTTCCTGCGCTCGGGAGGGGATCTTGCGACGCTGGCGCTGATCCTGGGGCACGAGCGGGTGGTGACCACCACCCGTTACCTGCATCCGGATGCGGGAAGGGTGCAGGAGATGGTCGAGGGGCTGTGAGAGAGGTGGGGAGATGGGGAGAAAGAAAGCGCTTATTCTCGTGGGAATTGTTCTTCTCCTGCTGGCGATCCTTGCCTGCGGGCCCTCGGCAACACCCCCTGGGCAAGCCGACTGAGGGCGCGACCTCCCGGCCGGCCACCACACCAGCTTCGCCCTTACTGCCGACACCGAGCCTTGCTCCCCTGGGTCATCGCGCAGCAATCCAGCGCCTGTGGGATCTGAGGTGACAATCTGCGCTGTCTGCCTACGCCGTAGCCCATTCTGCCCCAAGCAGTTCCGCCTGCTCAAGCACTGTCTGGCTCGCTTTCTCTTGCTTGTCGGGCGGGTATCCATGTTTGCGAAGCACACGCTTGACCTGCACGCGCAGTTGCGCCCGAACGTTCTCGCGTACCGTCCAATCAATGGTAACGTTGGCACGCACAGTCTGCGCCAATTCCTGCGCAAGCGCCCGCAGGACGGGTTCACCCAGTACCCGCACCGCGCTATCGTTTGTCTCGAGCGCATCATAAAAGGCCAGCTCTTCCTCGGTCAGTCCGAGTTCCTCGCCGCGCCGTTCGGCTGCTCGCATCTCCCGGGCCAGTGCGA
>JBDOIE010000210.1:0-2424 GCA_041082245.1 Chloroflexia bacterium | reverse complement strand
ATTCGGAGGGATGCTTTGGCGATCCGTTACGTACGCCTGAACCGACGCAACCATCGCGCGCCTGCACCACCGCCTTTCCTCTTGCGGCGCCACGCACGTGCCGCTTCCGCGCCACCGCGCCGCCTTCCGCTCGCGCTGGTGCTGCTCGCCGTCCTGGGGTTGCTGGTCGGCGGCGCGACCTCCCTCGTGGGCCTGGCGGGGGCGGCCGGCCTCGGGGTCTATACCTACTACGCCGGCCAGCTCAAGGGGCAGCTGGACCGGCTGAACACGCGCCAGGTCTTCGAGTCGAGCCGGATCTACGACCGCAACGGCTACCTGCTCTACGAACTCTTTGCTGAGGGCCGGCGCACACGCCTCACAAGCCTGGATCAGGTGCCTAAAGAGCTCATCTGGGCCACGCTCGCGATCGAGGACAAGAATTTTTACACGAACCCCGGGATCGACCCGGCCGGCATCGCCCGCGCGATACGCGATTTCCTCCGCACCGGGGAAATCCAGGGGGGCGGGAGCACCCTGACCCAGCAGTTCATCCGCAACGCCCTCTTTCCGCCTGAGGAGCGCTATTCCCAGCGCCTGGAACGCAAGATCAAGGAAGCGATCCTCGCCCTCGAACTGACCCGCATCCGGAGCAAGGACGAGATCCTCCTGATGTACCTGAACGAGGTCCCTTACGGGAACCTCTCTTACGGCGTGGAAGCAGCTGCTCAGGGGTACTTCGGGAAGCACGTCTGGGAGCTGGACCTGGCCGAGTGTGCTTTCCTTGCCGGCCTGCCCCGGTCCCCCACAGAGTATAACCCCTTCTTCGCCGGCGGTTACGAAAAGGCCAAGGACCGGCAGTACCACGTCCTGCGGCGTATGGTCGAAGACGGCTACATCACCCAGGCCCAGGCCGATGCCGCCTACAACGAGGAACTGCATTTTGCCCGCCCCGAGATCCAGCTCGAGGCCCCGCACTTTGTCATGTACGTCCGGGAACTCCTGGAAAAGGACCCGCGCATCGGCCCGGAGAAGCTGTACGGCGGCGGGCTGCGCATCACGACTACCCTGGACATCCGCTACCAGCGGCTCGGGGAAGCGGTGCTCCGCGACCGCCTGAGCCAGGAGGACGCCGTCGCCTACAACGCGAACAACGGCGCGCTCGTGGCGATGCGCCCCGCTACCGGGGAGATCCTGGCGATGGTCGGGAGCGTCGACTATAACCTCGTGAAACCGAGCCGTTGCGGGTTCCCCACGAACGTGGTGGACGGCCAGGTGAACGCCGCCCTGGCCGACCGGCAGCCCGGTTCCTCCTTCAAGCCCTTCACCTACCTGCAGGCGTTCATGAAAGGCTGGACACCGGCCACCATGGTGCTGGACGTCAAGACCGAGTTCCCGGTGCCGGGGCAGGAGACCTACGTCCCCAAGAACTATGACAACAAGTTCCACGGCCCGGTGCGCCTGCGGAACGCGCTGGGGTGCTCCCTGAACGTCCCCGCGATCAAGGTGATCCAGTTTGCGGGGGTAGGGGAAACGATCGAACTCGCGCACCGGATGGGGATCACCGGGCTTTCGCGCGGCCTCGAGTACTACGGCCTTTCGCTAACGCTGGGCGGGGGAGAGGTGAACCTGCGCGACATGGTCACCGCCTACTCCACCCTGGCGAACGAGGGCCGCTACGTCCCGCCCCAGGTGATCCTGCGGGTGACCGATTCCCAGGGGAATGTGCTCATCGACAACCGGCCCAAGCCGCTGGAAGAGCAACCGCAGGTCGTCGACCCGCTCTACGCCTACCTGATCACGAACGTCCTTTCCGACGACAGGGCGCGCGAGGGCGCTTTTGGGCCCCACAGCGTGCTCGAATTGAGCCGGCCGGCCGCAGTCAAGACCGGCACCTCCGAGGACTGGGCGGACAACTGGACGATCGGCTACACGCCGTACCTCGCCGTGGGGGTATGGGTGGGGAACAACAACAACGAGCCGATGACGCTGAACTGCGCTCCCCGCGGAGCCGAACACGCCCGGGGCATCCCCAGCGTGCGCACGGCCGGCCGGATCTGGCACAACTTCATGGAGGCGGTCTTTCACCCGCTGGACGAGCAGGTCGGGCTGCCGCGCTACTTCCCGGACGAGGAGCTGCGCCTGGCCTACTTCCCCGACCCCGACCTGGAAAACGTCCTGCGGGACGAAAACGGGCAGTTGCAGTACGACTTTCGCCGGCCGAAGAGCATCGTCGACGTCGAGGTGTGCGCGGTCTCCGGCAAGCTCCCTGGCCCTGCCTGCCCCCGCGTGATGGAGACGTTTATCCAGGGCACAGAGCCGCGCGAGGTCTGCAACATCCACAAGCCGATGGTCGTGGTGCAGATCCCGGGGACGGACCCGCCGCGCTACTGCCTCCCGCAGGAGGGCGTCAGTTACCCGCCCGAACTGGTGCAGGAACAGGTCTTC
>JBDOIE010000206.1:0-3806 GCA_041082245.1 Chloroflexia bacterium | reverse complement strand
CTCCCCGGACGGGGAGATGGTGGCCTCGGGGTCGGATGACGGCACCATCCGGCTGTGGCGGGTTACGGACGGACGGCTCCTGCGCACGCTGGAGGGGCACACGGGCCCTGTGTCTAGCGTTTCCGTCTCCCCGGGCGGGGGACATCGGCCGCCGGTTACGCCGCTGGTCTTGCCCGCCCTGGATGCCGAGAGCGGGGTGCATAGCGTTTCCTTCTCCCCGGACGGAGCGCTGCTGGCCTCGGGGTCGGAGGATAGAACGATCCAGCTCTGGCAGGTTACAGACTGGGAGCTCGTGCGCACGCTGGAGGGGCACGGGGGCTCTGTGTATAGCGTTTCCTTCTCCCCGGACGGGGAGATGGTGGCCTCGGGGTCGTGGGATGAAACGATCCGGCTGTGGCGGGTATCGGACGGGGCGCTCCTGCGCACGCTGGAGGGGCACACCGCTGGGGTGTCTAGCGTTTCCTTCTCCCCGGACGGGGAGATGGTGGCCTCGGGGTCGGATGACGGCACCATCCGGCTGTGGCGGGTTACGGACGGACGGCTCCTGCGCACGCTGGAGGGGCACACGGGCCCTGTGTCTAGCGTTTCCTTCTCCCCGGGCGGGGAGATGGTGGCCTCGGGGTCGTGGGATGGAACGATCCGGCTGTGGGGGGTGCCGTAGGGCGCGGGGGCCTTGCACGAATCGGGCACGAACACATAATGAGCACCGGCGCCGATGGGAGTACCGGCGCATCTTTCCCGGTGCGGCCTGGCGCGGTGCAGCGGTTGGGCCGGGACGATGTCAGGCGCTCGTTGCGTCGGCCGTAATTCTTCTATTCGTGCGGCATTCGTGGGCGGCACGGCCCCAATCCGGATTCCCGCCGAGGCTGCGCACGAAGCCGGCGCGGATACGCGAATGAGGAGGAGCGGGCAGGGGGCTCGATTCTGGGGCGGGCGGGATGGGGTCGGGGGCGGGGGGCAATGGGCGATTCGAGTATTCGTGCGCCCTTTGTGGACGGCGCGTCCCGATCCTCCTGCGGGGTGAGCCGGACGCGAGGGGATGCGCTTGCGCTACCGGAGGAGCGCGGTATAGCCGATTCGATGGGGGTTGCAGATGGAAGCGCTGGTAGGGCAGCGGTTCGGCAGGTACAGGGTGCTGGAGGAGATCGGCCGTGGGGCGATGGGGGCGGTTTTCAAAGGGTACGACGCTACGCTGGATCGCGAGGTGGCCATCAAGGTGCTGGCCCCGCACCTGGTTTGGGATTCCCAGTTTGTGGAGCGCTTCCTGCGGGAAGCGCGGGTTGCCGCCCGCCTCCACCACCCCAACATTGTGGCCATCTACGATGTCGGCCAGGAGGGGGGCTGGTACTACTTTGTGATGGAGCACCTCCCGGGCGAGACGCTGCGGGAGCAGATCCGGCGGCGAGGGGCGCTTCCGCCGGAGGAGGTGGTGCAGATCGCCGCGCAGCTGGCCTCGGCGCTGGACTATGCCCACGAACAGGGGGTGGTGCACCGGGATGTGAAGCCGGGGAATGTCATCGTGGATCCGGACGGGCACGTGACGCTGACCGACTTTGGGATTGTGAAGGCGGCGAGCGAGACGCACCTGACGGCGACGGGGATGACGGTAGGGACGCCGGAGTACATGGCGCCGGAGCAGGCGACGGGTGGGGAGGTGGGGCCGTGGACGGATCGGTATGCGCTGGGGGTGGTGGCCTACGAGATGCTGAGCGGGCGGGTGCCGTTCCAGGCGGATAGCACGATGGCGCTGCTGTACCGGATCGTGCACGAGCCGCATCCGCCGCTGCACGGGGTGCGGCCCGAGTTGCCGGCGGCGGTGGACGCGGTGCTGGGGCGGGCGCTGGCGAAGGAGCCTGCGCGGCGGTATCCAAGTGCGCAGGCCTTCGTCGAGGCGCTGGAGCGGGCGCTGGCGGGGCAGGAGGTGGAAGTAGTTGCGTCCGCTGTAGAGGCGCTGCCCTGCGGGGGTGCCGAGTGGCCGGAAACGCCCACGGTCGTGATGGAAGCGTCCGCTGCTGCGGGGGCGCCAGCGGGGGCGATGCGGGGTGTGGCTGCGGCGCAGCCCAGTTGCGAAGCAGGGCTTCTCTCTGCCGCGGAGCGGCAAGGCGGAACGAGGGACCGGGTTCCAAGGGAACAAGGGGAGCGCAGAACGACTTTTCGGAGTTGGGTCTGGCCTGTGGTTACCGTTCTCGTCGCGGCTCTGGCCGTAGGGCTGACGCTGACCCTTTCGCGGAACGCTGCGGAGCGGCGGTGGCAGGCGACCCAGGCTAAAGCCACGTTCGAGGCACAGGCCAGAGCCACCGAGACGGCCATTGCCCAGGCCAAGGTACCCCCGGCTTGCATTACCGCTGGGCAAACGTGGGTACGTGAGGTCGACGGTATGGAAATGGTGTGCGTGCCGGTAGGAGAATTCCTGATGGGCTCGAAGTACGCCGACCCTAATACCGAAGATGATGAGAAGCCCCAGCACACGGTATATCTGGACGCCTACTGGATCGACCGTACCGAGGTGACGGTAGCGCAGTTCCGCCGATTCGTCCAGGCTACTGGCCACAAGACCTCGGCAGAGAAGGATGGTTGGGGTTATATAGCCAGCAGGAGCGGATGGTGGTACAACGCGAGAGGAGCCAACTGGAAGCGCCCTAATGGGGTGGAGACCCGGGCCCTGGACGACCACCCGGTGGTCCAGGTCTCCTGGGACGACGCCCAAGCCTATTGCGAGTGGGTGGGCGGGAGGCTGCCGACAGAGGCGGAATGGGAGAAGGCTGCCCGGGGGACGGACGGGCGCATCTACCCGTGGGGAAACGAGTTTGAGGGATGGCGGCTGAACTGCGAGGAGTCTATCTGCCGTGATGGCTTGCACTTTACGGCGCCGGTAGGCAGCTTTCCGGGTGGGGCGAGTCCGTATGGGGCTTTGGACATGGCGGGGAATGTGTGGGAGTGGGTGGCGGATCGGTATGACAAGGAGTGGTACGCGCATTCGCCTCGGGAGAACCCGAGCGGGCCGGCTTCTGGGGAAGGCAGGGTGCGGCGTGGTGGCTCATGGTATCACGGTAGGGACGGAGTACGAGTAGCCAACCGTCGTGGTGACCATCCAATTACTCGGGCCTCCGACATTGGTTTTCGCTGTGTCGTTGCGCAGGGACAATGAGCTGTCGGGCTCCGTCCACGCATGGCTGCATTACGTGAAAGTTGAGGTCGATCATCTATGTGGCGCCAGTGCGGCCCACAGCAAATCTTCCATATTGTGCCACAGTCGGGTGCGGCGATATACGCTGGGACAGATCCCGCTTGAAAGGAGAGACCGCAATGAGTAACGCTTGGCTGAGAGGAACAGCAAGTGTTATGCTGTTCGCTTTGCTCGTGTGTGCCTGCAGACCGATGCCTTCGGTTTCGCCGACCACCTCAGTTCTGCCTAAGGTCACGGAATTGCCGCCCGAGCCCACCCTCGAGCCGATTTTTCCTCTAAATACCAAGGTTCTGACAGAAGAGACGATTCGCCAGCTTGTCTCGATCTCCCCGGAGGGCACCTTCACCTTCGCGCAAACTACGCCGCAACTGCAAACGCTGGCGCCTGAGGACATCATCGTGGGAGATGTCAGTCCAACCGCCCCCTACGGCTTCCTGCGCAAGGTCGTCGCGGTATCGCAGGTCGAGGGGCAGGTTGTGGTGCAAACGGAGCAAGCCACTTTGGAGGAGGCGATCGAGCAAGCCAGCATCGAGTTCAGCCGGACGCTGAGCCCTGCGGAGGTTACCGAGGCCTGGCAGAAGGAAGGGGTACACCTCGTGTACACAGGGCCGGGCAAACA
>JBDOIE010000161.1:0-2165 GCA_041082245.1 Chloroflexia bacterium | reverse complement strand
CGCGTTCCAGCCATCCCGTGGTTCCCTCGCGGTCCGAAAGCTCCGGGATCCACATCTCCTGGCGGAAGAAGCGGAGGGTGTGTTCCTCTTTGACGAACTGGCCGCCGGGTCCCTGCGCCGCGATCAACGAGAGGGCGAGGCGTTCCTCGTCCACCGCAAAGCCGGCCAGCACCCGTTTCACCCAGCCCGCGACCTCGTCGTCGATCGCGAATCCTTCGAGGCTCAGCACGACCTCGGCACCGTAGGCCGCGGCGCCGCAGATCATGTTCATCCCGGCCAGCGCCGGGAGAAGCGCCGTACCCAGTTTTTCGTAACCGGCCTGGGCATCGGGGACCTTGGCATCCGTGAGCAAGCCTCCGCCGCCACAGGGCAGGCCGTAGAGGTGGGCCATCTGTGTGGCGGCCGTGCGGAGGATGGCGAACTCGGGGGCGCCCAGGGTAACGTTTCCGTACTTCATGTCGAGGGTGCGAGCCCAGCTCGCGTAGATCACCGGGACCGACTCGTTCACCGCCTTGGCGAGCACGATCGCGGCCAGCACCTCCGCGTTGGCGAGGGTCAGGGATGCGGCAAGCGAGCAGGGAGCCGTGGCACCGGCCATCGGGCCGGCGAAGATGAAGAGGGGCAGCCCAAGCTCTGCGCCGCCGATGATCACCTCGCTGGCATCGACACGCAGCGTCAGCGGGCTCGTGGTGGAAACGAGCAGCGAGACGAACGGCGCACGTTGCAGGGCTTCCAGCCCTCCTGCGACCTCGCTGGCAATGGCCACCAGGTCACGCAACCCGGCCTCGCCATAGCACTGGTTCAGGACGTGCTTGCGCGTATTCAGCAGCGCGGCCATCCACTGGTAGCGGTCCACCAGTTCCACGGGCACATCGTCAGGAGAGAGAGGAGGCATGATAAAGTCGATGTTGTCCAGGACGTCCGTTAGGCGGGCAGTTTCCTCCAGGTCGCTCAGGCGAGGCGCCCGGATCTCGCCCGTATGCCAGTCGACTACATTGGACGGATAGCCGCAGGTGCCGAAGTAGACCCGGTCGCCTCCCACGCGCATCGGGGGCCGGCCCTCTCGCCCGTGCAGCAGGACGACCGGTGCGCACCGGTCCAGAGCCGTTTTCACCAACCGCGCCGGCAGGCGTACCCGCGCCCCCTCGGCGGCAACGGCGCCCGCTTCCAGCAGGATCTCGCGCGCACGGTCCTGGTGGACGGCCATGCCAACATGTTCGAGGATGTCGAGGGAGGCGCAGTGGATGTTCCACACCTCCCGGTCACTGAGCACAAGGAAAGTGGGCTTCACGGGTTCCTCCTTCAATCGGGGAAGTGTTCGTCCCCTTGCTGCAGAGCTGGCCATAAGAAGGGTGTGAGGTCAACCCTGGGCACGATCCGGGCACACGCCCCGCCGTGCGCTGTCCTCGTGCCCTTTGTGGCGTGCGATCGACATCGGACCACGTGGACCCTGCCTACCGTCGCTCCGGCGCCATGAAATCGATCTCCATTATACTGGGTGGCGGCGCGGTTGTCAAGTCAGGTGGTCAGACCAGCAGACGATTTGGCCGATTGAAGCGCGGATGGCTCATCTGTGGAGCCCAGGCCAGTCTGTGACGTCGGAGAGCGGCGCTTCGCTGAAGGTTGAAGGCACGTCCGATGCGCGAGCTCGGTCCTTGGGGGAGGATTGATGCAGACGTATAAATCGTTGGTCGCCGAGCAGCAGGTGATCCGCGAGCGGCCCTTTGGCTGCGCAAAGGCCAGTCGAGGTAGCGTACGCCATGATGCCGGACCGGATGCGACCACCGGCACCAGAGGTATTCGGAGCCCCTGCGGCGCTGTCCGTGGCAGTATGAGCCAAAAGGTGGCCAGCAAGGCGGGCGCGGGTTCTTCCGTCCGTATGCGTGGCTTCGCGGTCCTGGGGGCCCTAAGGAAGCGAGGGCAGCGACTGGAAATCCTGGCCGGCCTGGGTCTGGCGAAGATAGAGCGCGTAAGCGTCCCCCACGGTTTCTACGTCCCAGGCCTCCTCCAGCGGGATGTGAATGCCGGCCTCTTCCAGCCGCAGCAGCAGCTCGACCAGGCGGATCGAGTCTGCCTGCAGATCGGCGATGAAGGAGGCTTCGGGGACGACCCGCGCCTCATCCACCTGGAGTTCCTGGGCGATCAGACGGCGGAACTCCTCGAAG
>JBDOIE010000122.1:0-15206 GCA_041082245.1 Chloroflexia bacterium | reverse complement strand
GGTTTTAGCCACTCGCCCACCCCTCCAAACGTCCTGGGCGAATGCGCCAAGCCGACGAAGGGAATCGAACCCTTAACCGGCGGTTTACAAGACCGCTGCTCTACCATTGAGCCACGTCGGCCCGACATGGCGATACGCCGGCCCTGGCAACCGCATTATACGGCAACGGCTGATTTTTGTCAAATAGGCCACTTTGCCGAACGCCTGGCAGTATGCTATAATGACGGCGCTTTTTTGAATCTCCCGAGAGGCTGGAAATCTGCACAAGGAGGTGCACGGCATGGCGAGGACGCGGGTGATCATCCTGGGAGCGGCTGGCCGCGACTTTCACAACTTTAACACCTACTACCGGGAACGGCCGGAGTACGAGGTCGTCGCATTCACTGCCACCCAGATCCCGGACATCGAAGGGCGTACGTACCCTCCAGTGCTGGCCGGCCCTCTCTACCCTCAGGGCATCCCGATCTTCCCCGAGTCGGAGCTCCCCCGCCTGATCAAGGAATTTCAGGTGCACGAGGTGGTTTTTGCCTATAGCGACGTTTCGCACGAATATGTAATGCACCGTGCATCCCTCGCCCTGGCCGCAGGAGCGGACTTTCGCTTGCTCGGAGGCCACCACACGATGTTGCAGGCGAAACGCCCTGTGATCGCCGTGTGCGCGGTGCGCACCGGCTGTGGCAAGAGCCAGACCACGCGGCGGGTCACGGAGATCCTCCGGCAAGCCGGGAAACGGCCGGTCGTCGTGCGCCACCCGATGCCGTACGGCCGGCTCGAAGAACAGGTATGGCAGCGCTTCGCCTCTTACGAGGACCTGGACCGCTACGGCTGCACGATCGAGGAGCGGGAGGAATACGAACCCCACCTGGACCGCGGCGTGATCGTCTACGCCGGGGTCGACTACCAGGAGATCTTGCAGCGCGCTCAGGAGGAGGCCGACATCCTGGTCTGGGACGGCGGCAATAACGACCTCCCCTTCTTCCGGCCTGACCTGCACATCGTCGTCGCGGATCCCCACCGGGCGGGGCACGAGCTCAGCTATCATCCCGGGGAGGCGAACCTGCGTCTGGCCGACGTCGTGGTGATCAATAAGGTGGACACCGCAGACCGCAAGGACATCGAAACGGTGCGCGCCAACATCGCAAGCGTGAACCCGGAGGCACACGTCATCGAGGCAAACTCCCCAGTGTTCGTGGAAGCGCCAGAACGGATCCGCGGCAAGCGGGTCCTCGTCATCGAGGACGGTCCCACGCTCACGCACGGCGAAATGGTGTTTGGGGCCGGCATCGTGGCCGCACGGCGTTACGGAGCAGCGGAGATCGTCGATCCCCGCCCCTATGCCGCCGGTTCGATCGCGGAAACCTTCCGAAAGTACCCGCACATCGGGCCCTTGTTGCCTGCGATGGGATACGGGGAAAGGCAGATCCGTGAGCTGGAGCAGACAATCGGCGCCGTCCCTTGTGATACGGTGGTCGTGGCTACGCCGATCAACCTCGGGCGCTTGCTCCACATCGACAAGCCAACCGTGCGCGTGCGCTACGAGCTGGAGGAGCTGTCCCAGCCCGGCCTCCAGGAGATCATCGCCGAACGTGTCCTCGCCCGACTTCCGTAAGGTAGGGCAGGAGAGCCAAACGGCGGTCGCTCCTCCGGATTCGCGTGTGTTTTGGCCGCAGGGCGACAGAGGCTTCCGATCTGACGATGAGGCAGTAACTTGTGGGGTGGAGGCTCTTTTCCAGCCTGTGTCCGAACCGTCAGGGCAGGCAACTTGCGTGGGCCGGAAGCCTGTGGTATAATAATTGCAAGAAGAAGGTTTCCTGGATTGGCCGGAGGAGGCTTGCGGTGTCTTTGCAGCGTGAGGAGAAGACTCAGATCATCCAGCAGTTCCAGACGCATAGCGCGGATACCGGTTCGCCCGAAGTGCAGGTCGCACTGTTGACGGAACGCATTAACCAGTTGACGGAGCACCTGAAAGCGAACGTGCACGACCACCATTCGCGGCGCGGCCTGTTGAAGCTGGTTGGCCGGCGACGCCGTTTGCTTGCGTACCTGCGTCGCAGGAACCTGGAACGGTACCGGGATGTCATCTCACGGCTGGGCCTGCGCAAGTAGGCCGGGTTAGCAAGGCAGTGGGCAACCCCCACGGCAGGCGCAGTGGGGGTTGTTGTTTGCAGAACGGAGGGATCGGGAAGCACCGGGCAGCGGGTCGACACCGGGGGCGTTAGGGATTGGCGAGCGCCCCGCAGGGGCCCCTTGAGGGGCGATCCCCAGTGCCTAACCCCCCGGAAAACAACCCCCCGATCTGCGCTTGCGAGCTCGGCTGATCCCGTTGCTTCCGACCGCCCGAAGGGAACCGAAGGAGGGATCCACCATGTTCGAATACGAAACGTTCGCCGTGGGCGAACGGACCGCCCACAGGTTCGACCTGCAATGGGCCGGGCGGCTCCTGCGCATCGAAACCGGCCACGTGGCCGAACAGGCCAACGGCGCCGTGCTCGCCCGCTACGGCGACACGGTTGTCCTGGCCACCGTCGTCGCCTCGGAGGAACCCCGGGAAGGGATCGACTTTTTCCCGCTCCTCGTCGACTTTGAGGAAAAGATGTACGCCGCCGGCAAGATCCCGGGGAGCTTCTTCCGTCGAGAGGGACGCCCGGGCGAGTCGGCCATCCTGTCCGCTCGCCTGACGGACCGGCCGCTTCGCCCGCTCTTCCCCAAAGGATTCCGCAACGACGTACAGGTGGTCATCACCGTGCTCTCTGCGGATCAGCAGAACGCGCCCGACACGCTCGGGACGATCGCGGCTTCGACCGCCCTCATGATCTCGGACATCCCGTTTGGCGGGCCGGTGGCCGCGGTGCGCGTCGGATATGTGGACGGAGCGTTCGTCATCAATCCCACGATGCCCCAGGTCGAGAACGAAAGCAGCCTGGACCTCGTCGTCGCGGGTGTCGAAGAAAGCGTCGTCATGGTCGAGGGCGAGGCGAGTCAGATGCCCGAGGAGCAGGTGCTCGAGGCGATCCGGCTAGCCCACGAAGCGATGCAGCCGGTGCTTCGGTTGCAGAAGGAAATCGCCGCACGGGTGGGTAAGCCCAAGCGCCCCGTGCCCCTCGAGGAGATCCGCCCGGAACGGGTGGAGGAGATTCGCGCCTGGCTGGGCAGCCGAATCCGCGATGCGCTCCACCACGAAGTGAAGCAGGAGCGCGAGGCCGCAACGAACGCGCTGCGCGAGGAGACGATCGCCTTCTTCGGACAGGGCGCAGACGAGGCAGAGGCGCTGCACAACGCGCGCGAGGCGGCCGCGATCTTCGACCGGCTGCTCAAGGACGAACTGCGGCGGTCCATCCTGACTACCGGGGAACGGCCCGACGGCCGGGGTCCGCGGGATATCCGCCCGATCTCGGCGCTCGTGGGTGTGCTGCCGCGGGCCCACGGCTCCGCGCTGTTTACACGCGGGCAGACGCAGGTACTCTCGGTCACCACACTCGGGGCCCCCGGCGACGTACAGAACCTGGACGACCTGGGCATCGTCACCGAGAAGCGCTATATGCACCATTACAACTTCCCGCCCTATTGCACGGGCGAGGTACGTCCCATCCAGGCGCCGCGACGGCGCGACATCGGGCACGGCGCGCTGGCAGAGCGCGCCCTGTTGGGCGTCCTGCCGAGCGAGGACGAGTTCCCCTACGCGATCCGCGTCGTCTCGGAGGTACTCTCCAGCAACGGCTCCAGCTCCATGGCATCCGTCTGCGGGAGCTCGCTTTCGCTGATGGACGCGGGGGTCCCGATCCGGGCCGCTGTGGCCGGGATCGCGCTCGGGCTGATCAGTGGCGAAGATGGGTACGTGATCCTGACCGATATCCAGGGCATCGAGGATGCCCTGGGCGACATGGACCTGAAGATCGCCGGTACCGAGCAGGGGATCACAGCAATCCAGATGGACCTGAAGATCCAGGGCCTTCCCTTCCGTATCCTGGAGGAAGCCTTCGCCCAGGCCCGCGAGGCCCGCATGAAGGTGCTCGAAAAGATGAACGCGGTGCTGAGCCGGCCGAGGCCCGACCTGGCTCCCCACGCTCCGCGCATCGTTAAACTCCATATCGACCCGGAGAAGATCGGGGCGGTCATAGGACCTGGTGGGAAGATGATCCGCTCGATCATCGAAGCCTCGGGGGCGGAGATCGACGTCGAAGATGACGGTTCGGTGTTCATCACGACTCCAGACGCCCAGGGCGCCCATACTGCGGTGCGGATGATCGAACAACTCACCCGCGAGCCGAAAGTGGGGGACGTCTACCTGGGCAAGGTGGTCCGCATCATGCCCTACGGGGCGTTCGTCAACATCCTTCCGAACCGCGACGGTATGGTCCACGTCTCCGAACTGGATGTGCGGCGCGTCGAACGCGTCGAAGACGTCGTCCGCGTGGGAGACGAGATCAACGTCATGGTGACGGACATCGACGCGGATGGCAAGATCTCGCTTTCGCGGCGCGCCGTCTTGACAGGGGAAGCGCCAGGAAAAGCGGTTGCCCGGAAACAGGGCACTCCACAGCCACGTCCACGGGTGCCCGCAGAGCGCGAGCGACGCCGGCCGCCTCGCCGCTGAGCGAACCGGGGCTCCCCTGCCTCCGGGCGTGTCGGAGGCAGGGGAGCCCCTCGATGTGGATACGGAGGAGCGCGCGATGCGCATCGGCATCAGCGCCCACTTCTGGCCCCTGTATACTTCCGGTTCCGGACAGTACCTCAGGAACCTTGCTGCGGAACTTGCGCGCATTTCCAGCTCCCATGAGTTCTTCCTGATCGGCGAAAAAGGCGCTTTCGCGGGCGACCCAGCGCCCCTGCCCACGGTCGAACTGGGTCTCTCTGCTCTGCCACGCGGCCGGCCGGCCAAACTCTGGTTCGAACAGGTGGCATTGTCCCTCGCCGCTCGACGCCTTGGCCTGGACCTTCTGCACGTCCCGTACATGGCGCCGCCCCTTTGGACCCGTACGCCGGTCGTGGTCACGGTGCACGACCTTATTCCCTGGCTGCTTCCCGCATACCGGGGGAACCTCCGCAAGCGTGCGTACACGTGGCTGGATGTGCAGGCAACCCGCCGCGCTTCCCTTTTGATCGCGGTCTCGGAACACACGGCTCAGGACGTCGTCCGCCACCTCGGGGTCCCCCGAGAACGCATCCGCGTGATCTACGAAGCTGCGTCACCCGGCCTGCACCGCGCAACCCCCGAGGAGGTAGATGCCCTGCGGCGCCGCTACCGGTTGTCCGAGCGTTTCGTGCTCTACCTGGGCGACACGGACCGGCGAAAAGGGCTGCCCACGCTGCTGGAGGCGTTTGCCCGATGGCAGAAACGCCACCCCCAGGAAGCTGTCACGCTCGTGGTCGCCGGGCCGCTCCACCGTCCGGACGGGCGCCTCTACGTCGACCTCCCCGGGCTGGCCAACAACCTCGGCATCCGGGAGCAGGTGCGCTTTCTTGGCCCCGTCCCGGAAGAGGACAAGGCGGCCCTGTACACGGCCGCTACATGCTTTGCCTTTCTTTCGGAATACGAGGGCTTTGGATTGCCTCCCATCGAAGCGATGGCATGCGGAACGGCCGTGCTGGTCGGCCGCACATCCTCACTTCCCGAGGTTGTGGGCGACGCCGGGCTCCTCGTCGATCCACGCGATCCGGTCGCTGTGGAGAAGGCGCTGGAACAGCTTCTCGCCGACGCAGCCTTTCGGAACGAACTCGGGCAAAAGGGGCTCGCCCGGGCTGCCCGCTTCTCCTGGAAGCGAGCGGCTCAGGAAACGCTCGAGGCGTACGAAAGCGTCGGGGCAACAACGTTCCGCGGGGGCGAAGATGAGAAGGGCCAGTGACCAGGAACCCGCGCCACCTGGCGCAGTCGTGTTGCTCGGGGTACCTCTGGACGAGAATGCCTCGTTCCTGCGCGGGGCAGCCCTCGCGCCCGGACGTATCCGGGAAGCGCTCCTGTGCGGGTCCTCGAACCTGTGCACCGAATCCGGCCTGGACCTTGCGGATCACCCGCTCGTCTACGATGCTGGCGACCTGTCTCTGTCTGCCCCGGAGCAGGCGTTCGCGGAAATCGAAGCCGCCGTCGCACGGTTGCTGTCACAGGGCACGAAGGTGCTCGTACTGGGAGGCGATCACTCGGTCGCGCTCCCGGTCCTGCGGGCCTACCGGTCACACTTTGGTCCGCTCCAGGTGCTCCAGCTCGATGCCCATCCGGACCTCTACGATACCTTTGCGGGCAACCGGTACTCCCACGCGTGCCCGTTTGCCCGATTGCTCGAGGAGGAACCACGGATACGCCTGGCACAGGTGGGCATCCGCACGATGAACCCGCACCAGCGCCATCAGGCCGCACGGTTCGGGGTACAGGTGCACGAGATGCGCCACTGGAATGGCCGCACGCCTTTCGTGCCCCAGGGTCCCCTCTATGTCTCCCTCGATCTGGACGTCCTGGATCCCGCCTGCGCGCCGGGGGTCTCACACCCAGAGCCAGGAGGCCTGACTACCCGGGAGCTACTTTCCCTGCTCCAAAGTCTGCCGGGGCCGATCGTCGGTGCGGACCTGGTCGAGCTGAACCCGTTGCGGGACCCTCTGGGGCTAACCGCCATGGTGGCAGCAAAGCTGGTCAAAGAGCTCCTGGGACGGATGCTTGAAGCGTAACCTGGGGCACCGAATCACCCCGCACGAAGACCGACAGGGGAATCACGCTGCGTATGGCCCTCCAGCCCTTATCCGTAGGGTGGCCCGAGGAGGTGCCGGTTCCCCACCCTGACTCGGCGCAGGCCGGCTTCTTGTGCGATCCGGAGTGCTTCATCTGCGTGCTCACGGGACGTTGTCGGCAGGTCGGAGAAGAAAAAGGCGGGCGCGAACGCAAGGAGCGCGTAGGGGATCTCCGGGTGAAGGGAAGCGATGAAACGGGCAAGCCCCTGCACTTCGACGGCGTCTACATAGCCAGGGACGAGCAGGGTTGCCGCGACGAGCAGCGGAGGCTCGGGCCGTTCGTGAAAACGGGCGGCGGCTCGGGCAAAGTTGTCCAGCGTACGCCGGTTTGTGGCACCGGTCAGGGCCCGGTGAACGCGTTCGTCCCAGGCCTTCAGGTCGAACTTGACGATGCCGCCGCTCTGCAAGGAGAGATCGAGCGCGCGATCGAGAAGGCGCGGGTCCATGCTTCCGTTCGTTTCCCAACAGATCCGCACTCCCCGGGCCGCGAGCACCCGCGCCACGGCGAGCGCGTGCGCCATCTGCGGTGTGGGATCGCCACCGAAGAAACAGATACACTCGGTGCGCCGGTCCGCGCGCGCCGCGAGCTCCTCAGCACTCATTCTGTCTCTATCCAAGCGAAGACGGCGGTAGTGCCAGTTCTGGCAACCCAGGCAGTCGAAGCTACAGGCCCCGTAGAAGACGGCCAGGTTGACCCGGCCGATGGCCTGGTGGCCGGCACACACCCAGTCGGCCACGCAGTTTGTCGGAAGGGGGTCATAGTACCAGTGCAGCAGGCCCGCGCGCGGTGTGCCGGCCAGGTGGTGGAGGCGACCCTCACGGTTCTCGCGCAGACCGCAGTAGCCGGTCTCGCCGGGCGGAATGCAGCAGGAATGGACACACAGGCCACACGTTACGCCGGGGCCGGCAGGCACTTGCGACGTAAGGCCGAACGCAGCGCGGCTCTCCCGGTGCGCGGCTTCGACCAACCGCATCGCATCCTCGCTTCCCCCACGGAGACAGTGTACACAGACGCCGAGAAAAGAGGCAACGGGGGGTCGCGTTGCCCCGCACAGCGTGCACCTGTTCGGCCCGGCCGACCTGCGCATGTGCCACACGATCCAGCTCCAGAGCCTCGGGCATCAGCGCCCTTCTCGCTCCCTGCGCAGTTGCCCCAGGGCGATGAGCAACCCCTTCTGGACCATCGTCAGTGCGAACACGCTGCGCACAGGTAGCCCGACGTCCATCTCTTCTGCCGACGCGAGCGCGATCGCCGCGAGTTCCGGACGGCCAGCCAGAGTAAGCCATTCTGCCATATCGCGCAGGCGCCGCGCGTACGCCCGGCAGCGGTCCGGAGGGAACTCGTCCTGCACGAGGGAAATGACCGTTACCGCGAGCGCTGCCTGTCCAACGGATCGCGAGACGTCGGCATACGACAGGCGACGGGCCGCTTCGACGATGGCCGGACTTTCGGCAAACCACGACAGAAAGTAGGGATGAGCGAGCAAGCCAGCCACGTCGGTCTGCGAAGGAGCAGGCCGGCGCACTGGCACCTTCGGGAACTCCTGGGCCGGAACGGAGTGCCCCCAGATGCGATCGCAGTAGAAGCGGTACTCCAGCGGCAGCGGTCGGTCCCCGAACCAATGTCGCTCCAGGGCACGCGAGAGTACCCTGCGCAGGTAGGCCAGCCCCGTTTCCAGGAAAAAGACTCCCTGCCAGGGTGCAGACGCCGCGTGCACCGTTCCCTCGGCCGCGGGAGGCGGCAAATCCTCGCACTTGAGCGCGGCTTCGAAACAGGCCTGGATTCCGTTCTCATCGTCCAGGTGGAGGTGGAGCGCGCGATACCCCTCCCCTTCGGGCGAGAGCACCAGGCAAAGGCGCATGCCCGCTCCATCCAGGGGTGTGATCAGCACACGTTCGCCCGCGGGCGGAAGCGGCAGGGGCGCATCTGGTACCCCGCTTAGACGCAGCTTCCGTTCCATCCGCTCCGCAAGCGCGCGCCGCTCGGCGGAAAGGTTCGGCAACACCACCTCGAGCGCCTGGAAGGCGGCGGGGTCGCGGATGCGCCCCAGCGCCTCGAGCGCGCTGTGCGCGATCGATTCGCGGCTATCCAGCGCGAAAAATCGCAACGCTTCGATCGACCGTTCCCCTCCCTGCTCCTCGAAGCGGCGCAGCGCCGCGACGATCTCGCCGTACGGCTGGGTATGGAGGATAGACAGGTAATCCAGCCGCAACGCGGGTCCTTCTTCCGGGCGAGCCTGGAGAAAACCGCGCACCGCGACGTCTGCTGGGTTGCCGAACGCGGCGAAGAGCTCGTCGTCCGGAGCGTACCCCAGGAACTGATCCAACAGCACCATCGCCACAACACGGCGGCGGTCCGTGCTGTCCGGGGCAAGCACCGCCCGTCGCAGCGCTTCGACAGCACGCCATCGGTCCTCTATCTGTGCAACCGCGCGTCCAAGTGCGCGGACCATCCAGGGGTCGGTAGTGTCCAGCGCCTGTACGACTACAGGCAGCACATCGTTACCGAAAGCGGAGAGCCGTTCGAGGTAGCGGCGGCTTTCCGCCTCGGTCCGAGCGCGCGCCGCGGCCCTGAGGGCTGCCTCGATTTCCCTCCGGTGCGCCAGCGCACCGATGATCTTTCCTTCCGCCACGGGTCAGGCCTCCGGCCGGCCGAGTCGGAACTGCTCGACTACCCCCGACTCCAGATCGAGGTACAACACACGGCCCCGGAGCGGCCGGCCCCAGCCGAGAAGCAGCTTGATCACCTCGCCCACCTGACAGGCAGCCACGAGCATCGGCGTCATCGCAGGGGTGCCCAGCAGCGCCTCGGCACCGCGCTCCACCGTTTCGCTGCCCCCGTAGAGCGCGGTCAACGTGTCATCCCCCGGAAAGACCGTCGTCACCTGCCCGAGCGCCCCGGCGATCGCACCGTGGACGAGGGGAATCTCAAGCCGCGCAGCAACCTCCTGCAGTACGAGCCGATCGCGCGGGCTATCCAGCGCGTCCACCACCACCTCTGCCCCCTGGAGGAGCTGCGGAAGCGTTTCGGCGGTTCCCACGACCGTGTGTGCCTGGACCTCGACGGCCGGGTTCACCACGCTCACCCGTTCCCGAGCGGCCTCTGCCTTTGACCGGCCAAGGGTGACGAGCGAGCTCAGGAGCTGCCGGTTCAGGTTATGCGGAACAAAGACATCCCCGTCGATCACGATCAGCCGCCCCACTCCGCTCCGCGCCAGTCCCTCGATCACGTAGCCTCCCAAACCACCGCACCCGACCACCGCGACGCACGCCTCGAGGAGCCTGCGCTGCCCTTCCCAGCCGAGCAGTCCCAGATTGCGAAGGTAGCGTTCGGGAAGCACCCGTTCCTCAATCGCCCGCAACTCCGCCTCGCGAAGCCCAAGCCCGTATATAGCGGACAGCTCGGCGAGCGGCTCAGGGGCGACCGTGGGCACAGATTCCCCTCCGGGACCAGGCAGCAGGCGCGCGCGCCGGCGCAGCTCCTGCACGAACGTCATCGCCTACCTCCTCCACGGCTACGCGTTGCCGACCCGAGACGGACTGGCAGGCGCCTAACCACCTGCGACAGCAGGAAAGAGGTCGACCCGGTCTCCCGCCTGGAGAGGCGCCTCGAGACCCCGGGCACGCCGGTTGACGAAGATAACGTGGACTTCGTCCAGCGGGATTCCGAGGCTCTGGATCAGCTCGCCTGCCGTGATGCCCTCGGGAACCAGCATCCGCTCGCCCGCGTCCAGCGGAGCCTGGGGCCGGTAACGCCTCAGGGTGGCATAGACACGCACTTCGAGCTCGACCATCTCAGCCTCCGTCGCCGGAATTATACACCGGCGAAGCAGGCGCGGCAACCACGGACGCCGGCTTTTGACACCGGTCGGCAACTGTGCTACGATGCCCCGGAGATGGGGAAGTCGCAGGCCACGGAGGTGCGCCCGTGCCGAAGGTCCGAGCAGCCCTGCCCATTGTCGTCCTTTTGCTTCTGCTGTGTCCAGCGCCCCTTCCAGTTCAGAGCGACCAGGAGAAGGCAGTCCCGCCGTTCAACGCGGGGGCCACGTTGGTCAGCGCAAGCGAGCGCCACCTGGTGGTCGAATGGCGTGCCCCCGAGTACCGCTTGGAACGTTCCCTGGATGACCCCTTGGGCTACGACGTGCTGCAGGTGCCCGGGTGCCCTCCTGGCGGCCGTCCCGGTGAACCCGAGCTACCGGCGTGCACGGTGCTCCTCGGGATCCCGCCCGGCGTCGAGGTCCACCTACACGTGCAAGAGGTTCAGGAGACGCCCCTGCAGGGGGCTTTCCGCATCCGGCCCGTGCCCACGCTCGAGATGGAGCCGCTCCCCAGCGGAGCAGAGGAGGCTTACCCCCGGCCTTCGCGGCTCGTACTGCGGGAGGGGACGGTGTACCTGTGGCAGGCTCCGTTCCCCGAGTCCCCGGTAGTGTCGGGGCAGCCGGCATTCGTACGGCACCAGCGGTTCATCCCCCTCACCTTCTACCCGCTCCGGTACCGGCCGGCGGAAGGGAAGCTGCTCTCTTCTTCTTATGTGCGCGTGGAGATCGTCTTCTCTGGCGAGATGGGTGCTATGTCCGCGATCCCGGAGCCAGAACCGTTCGAGCGTCTGCTTGCGGCAAACCTCCTGAACTACCAGCAGGCACGTGCCTGGCGGCTGGCCGATACACCGAAGGTCGATCTTCCTCCACTTCCCCCTAGCCCGGGCTACAGGATTCCCGTCCGCCGGGCCGGGGTGTACCGGCTGACGTACGGGGATTTGCAGTCCGCTGGACTGCCTGTGGACACGCTGGACCCTCGCACCTTACGCCTTTTCCGTTACGGGGAAGAAGTGGCCATCCGGGTGTCCGGCGAGGATGACGGGCGCTTCGACCCGGAGGATGAGCTGCTCTTTTACGGGCAACCGCTGACCGGCACCCGCTATTCGGCCACCGAGGTGTATTGGCTCACCTATGGAGGGGAGCCGGGGCTGCGGATCTCCACGCGGCCGGTGCCGCCACACGGTACTGCCCCGGTTCCTCTCTGGTTCCCTTTCCCCGAGCGGCGCGAGGAAAACGCCCTCTACTACCCATATGCGCCGTGGAGGCCGGATCACGACCACTGGTTCTGGAACTACCTTTTTCCCCAGGGAGGGGTCTATCAACGCGACTATACCTTTCCCCCTCACGCGCTGAGCAGCGAGGCCTACACTGCAACGTTGCGCTTCTACATCTATAGCCTGACCTCTGTGGCCGCCGTGAACCCGGACCACCACCTCCGCGCCCTGTTCAACGGGGTGCCGGTCGGCGAATGGTGGTGGGACGGGAAACAAGAGCTGACGCCGACCGTGTCTTTGCCCTCCTCCTTGCTTCAGCCTACGGGCAATACCGTACGGCTGGTGTGTCCCGGAGACACAGGAGCCTCCGTAGAGTTCGTCGCAGTGGATTGGGTAGAACTGCAACAGCGCAGGCTGTTCGCCGCGGAGGGAGGGCTACTGGACTGGACGGGACCCGCAGCAAACTACGAGTACCATGTGGCGGGGTTCCCTGAACCGGACGTGCTGCTGTGGGACATCACCGATCCGGACCGGCCCATTGTGCTCGTGAGCAGCACCGTCGTCCCAGCGGGAGGAAGCTACGAGCTGCGCTTCGAGGACACCACGGCGGGAACCGTGCATTACCACGCGGTGGTCGCGGCGAACCTTCTTGTCCCGGAATCGATCACGGCCGCCGAGCCCACGGACCTGCGCGACCCCGCGAACGGCGCCGATTACCTGGTCGTTACCCACGAAGCGTTCGCGGTGCAGGCGAGCACCCTCGCAGCGCTGCGCGCCGCGCAGGGACAGCGGGCCCGCGTGGTGACCACCCGTGCGATATACGATGCGTTTGCTTACGGCCGCGCGGTTCCGGATGCGATCCACAACTTCTTGCTCTATACGTACGGCACTTGGGCTCCACCGGCCCCTTCCTACGTAGTGCTGTTGGGGGACGGACATTATGACTACAAGAACTACCTGGGCCTCGGGGTCGAGAACTTGATCCCACCGCCGCGGGCCTTCGTCGACCCGTGGATCGGCGAGGTGGCTGCGGACAACCGGTACGTTTGCCTGAGCGGAGACGACGCGGTCCCGGATATGCACCTGGGGCGGTTGCCCGTCAACACCACCAGCGAAGCACAGGCCATTGTGGACAAGATCGTACAGTACGAAACTGCGCTACCGCCAGGCCCTTGGCGAGCGAGGAGCCTCTTTGTCGCCGACAACGCGGACAGCGCGGGCAACTTTGACGTGCTCTCGGACGCCCTGATCGCAGGATACTACCCGGCCCCATACGAGGCGCAGCGGGTTTACCTCGGGGTCACGCATCCGTACGAGAGGCCCTCGGTCGTCGCACGCAATGCCATCGTGGCGGCGATCAACGAAGGGCGTCTGCTCGTGAACTATGTCGGGCACGCAGGGGTTCAGCTCTGGGCCGAGGAACGTCTGCTCGATATCCCGGACTTGAGCGATCTCCACAACGGCCCGTACTACCCGATTGCGCTCCCGATGACCTGCTACGAGGGCCTGTACGACGATCCGCGGCCCAGCCCGAACTACTACGGTATGGCCGAGGTGTACGTCCGGGCAGCCGGAAAGGGGTGGGTCGCGAGCTGGTCTCCCACGGGTCCGGGAGTCGCAACGGGACACCACTTTCTGGACGAAGGCTTTTTCGAGACCCTTTTTCAGGACGACGAACCCCATCTGGGGCCAGCGACACTTGCGGGAAAACTGCGGCTTTACGCGTCTGGGTCGAGCCTGGAGCTCCTCGATACCTTCTTGCTGCTGGGGGACCCGGCAATTGCCGTCCCGTTGTTGCCTTCCGACCTCCGGCTGGACAAGGAGGTACGACCGACGAGCCCACTGCATCCGGGGGACCGAATTACGTACACGCTATACCTGGAGAACAACGGACCGGCGACGGCGCACCACGCAGTGCTCACGGATACGCTCCCGGGAGTCGTGATCAGTCCGACGGTGTACGCCGAAGGGATCACCCTGACACCGCGATTGGGGAACCCTCTCTCTTGGAACGTTAGCGACCTTGCGCCCGGGCAGGGTGGTATGGTGACCATCGCCGGGTTCATCGCTATGGGCGCGCAACCGGGTTTTGTCGTCAACCAGGCTTCTGTGCGCTCGAGCAGCCCAGGCGATGACCTCACAGACAACGCGGATCGGACGATTTCGCTCATCGTCGCCGGCCCTCCTAGCAGGGTGGAAGCGACCGTCGTCCCCGCGTGGCTGCCGGCTGACGGACGGTCGATGGCCGTTATCCAGGCGTGGGTACAGGATGCCGCTGGTTTGCCCGTTCCGGACGGGACCGTGGTAAACTTCCTCACCGATGCCGGAAGTTTCTACGGGGGAACTCAGGCGCTCAGCCGTACGACTCGCCTGGGCCGTGCGGAAGCACTGCTTCGCGCTGGGACCGAGGTCACCACTGCTACGGTCAGCATCGCAGCGGGAGATGCCTGGTATCAGCTTGCACTCCCCCAGATGCCCCTGGCACCCAGCTTCGTGGACGTGGAGGTCGAGCCAGCGGCGACTGCAACTACAGGGACGGTCACAGTCACGGTGAGCGTGAGCGACCGCCTGGGACATCCGGTGCAGGACGGGACCCTTGTGGAGATGGACACGACCCTGGGAGTCCTCTCCCCGACGGTGGCCCACACTTCGGCCGGCCGGGCTTACGCGACGTTGCGGGGTGTGGGCGAGCCCGGGTGGGCAACGGTCGTGGCCGCCAGCGGTGGGGCATCCGGGAGTGCACAGGTGCGCTTCGGAGACCCACCCTCGCTCACGATCGCGCTCGAGGTCCGTCCTGAGATGCTCCTCGCGGACGGCGTCAGCCGGGCACAGGTCACCGCAACCGTGCGCTCAGCGTCGGGACAACCGGTCACAGGCACCCTTTGGGTGCAGTTTGGCACGACGTTGGGAGAAATTCCGTCGCGCTCGCTCGCGATCAGCGGAACGGCGCACGTTTCGCTGACGGCCGGCCTTGCGACCGGCAGGGCAACGGTGACCGCGTGGGCGGAAGGTGTATCGGCCTGGACAGAAGTATTCCTCGTACCGGGGAGCCCAGCGACGATCTCGGTGACGGGTATCCCGCCGAGTATACCGGTGGAGGGGCACCAGGCCCTTGTGCAGACGCTGGTGCAGGATGGGTGGGGCCATCGGGTCTCTGACGGCACGCCCGTGTCCCTGAGCGCGTCCTTGGGTATCCTGACCCCGACAGTCGCGCCCACCTGGGAAGGGATGGTTGAGGGTATCCTCACGTCCGGAGTTCGCGCTGGACCTTCTGATATCCTCGCGCAAAGTGGCGCGGTGGCAGGAAGTGCTCAGGTCTGGTTCTTGCCGCTTGCGCCGGCGGCGCTCTCGCTCACGGTGCAACCCGACGTGCTCGTCGCCGACGGCGTTTCTACCGCGACCCTGCGTTCGCGCGTGGAGGATCGGCACGGCAACCCGGTTGCCGACGGCACCCGGG
>JBDOIE010000091.1:0-7054 GCA_041082245.1 Chloroflexia bacterium | reverse complement strand
CGCGTTGGGGCAGGATGAGGCCCACGTAGATCAGCCGAAAGGCCCGCACATCCAGCGCCGGATGGGGTTTCGGGTTGGCCGGTGGCAGAGGCAAGTTCCGCACGACGGCCACGGGGCCGCGAAAGCCGGGAAAAAGTGCAGCCTGCCCTTCCACGGCCAGGACCAGGCCGTCCACGCGGTGCGCGAGAAAGCGCTCCAGCCGGCCGGCGAGACAAGCCACGGCCGGCCGCAGCGGCCGGGGAATCCAGTGCTTCACGCGCACCGCATCGGCAAAGTACTCGTGGACGTCGTAGACGAGGCGCACGCGCCTTCCGCACAACAGGCGGAACAGGGGAACGAGGAGCAGGAGCTCAGGGTCGTGGAAATGGACGACATCGGGGCCCAGCCGCAGAGCCTCGCGGAAGAGCCGCCACCAGGTGCGGATGCGCCCGAGGCGCCGGGCGGGCTTCGGCACGCCTAGCACGGTGACCCCGTCGCGCTGCTGCCGGTCAAAATCTGCCGGGGCGATGAGCGTTACGGTATGGCCGGACGCAGCCAGGGTACGGCATTCGCGATGGAAAATGCGGCCGTCAAACGGGGAATGGACCGAGCTGAACACTACGACGCGCGCGCTCATCGGTGGACCGACTTTTCCCGAGCGAGCTGTTCGTAGATCTCCTCGTACCGCTGCTTGGCTTTACGGGCATCCGCACGCTCTTGGACAAGGCGGATCGCGTTCGCACGCAATCGTGCCCGCAGGTCCGCATCCTTCAGCAAGCGCACCACGGCTTCCGCGAGTCCCAAGACGTCCCCGACAGGCACAAACAGCCCTTCTTCCTCATCCCGTACCCACTCGCGCAGGGAGGGCAGATCGCTCAGCACGGGTACAACCCCGCAGGCCATCGCCTCAAAGACGGATTGGGGTAAGCCATCCGACGAAGGGACAGAGATCGCGATATCGCTGGCCCGATAGAGCTCGGCAATGGCCCGATCGTCCGGAAGCTCGCCAACATAGGAAACACGCTCTTCTGCACCGGCCTGGGCGACCAGCGAACGGAAACGTGCCAGGCACTGGGCATCGGCCGCGTAGGTTCGGACGACAAACTGCGCCCTGGGCACTTGCGACAGGATGTGAGGGATCGCTTGCGCGATCACCAGGGGATTGTACAGGGGGCGCATGGCGCGCACGCTGACCACCACCGGCCCTGTCTCCAATCCCCAGGCGTGGCGCGCGGCTATCGAACGTGGCGCGGGATGAAACACGGTAAGATCGACTCCCCAGGGAACGACCTCCACGCGTGCTGGATCTGCTCCTAAGCTACGTGCCGCCTGGGCGAGCGTTTCCGAAACGCAGACGATCGCATCCGCCTGCCGGAGCGCCCACCGGATCAGCATCCGGTATCGCCAGGCACGGCGCGGCGCGAGCAGGAGGTCCGACCCCCAGGCGCTGAGCAACAGGGGATGGTAGCCGGCCATCGCCGCTAGCCAGCCGTCCGGACTGACCTGATGGGCGTGCACGACATCGGGCTGGAGCGTGCGAATGCAACGGCGAACCGCCAGGCCTACGGCGAGATTCCGGAGCCGGGGAATTTTGGGGGCGTGGAGCCGGTGCAAGGCTGCCCCCTCAGGAAGTGTCGTTTCGACCGGGCGGCAGGTGACGATGTGTACCTCGTGGCCGCGAGCAAGGAAGTGACTCACCCAGCGCCGCACGTGGATGCTGTTCGGGTTCGCAACGTAGCAAAGCCTCAAGGGACCTCCTCAGGCAGGAACTCGGCCCGATGGGCGGCGAACTCGGCCAGGGCTCGCTCGTAGTCGTCCGGCCGGCCGATGTCGAGCCAGATGCCGTTGAACGGGTAAGCGGCCACCCGTTCGCCAGCCGCGATCAGCTTCAGCACCAGGTCCGGCAGATCCAGGGGTTCACCGCGCGGAATATAGCGCAGGGCACCGGGCTCGAAGCAATAGATGCCCGTGCTCACGGAGTAGTGGTAGGTTGGCTTCTCAATGTAGCCGTATACCCACCCGTCGTCGTCGACCTGGACGATCCCCAGGTCGATCGGGACAGCACGCGGGTAAATCGCCATCGTGATAATGCCACCGCGCGAGCAGTGGTATGCCCACAGTGCCCGGTAGTCGATATTGGTCAAGAGGTCCCCGTTCATCACCAGGAACGGCTCAGTCAGTCCCTCCACGAGGGCCAAGGGGCCGGCAGTTCCCAGAGGACGTTCTTCCCGGGAGTAGCGGATCTGCACCCCCCACCTGTGGCCGTCTCCAAAGTAGGCCATGAGCAGTTCTGCCAAGTAGCCCACGGCCAGGGTGATCTCCTCGAAGCCGGCCCGGGCGAGCTGGCGCACTACGACCTCGAGGATGGGCACATCGCCGATCGGCATCAGCGGCTTGGGCAAGATGGTTGTGAACGGGCTTAACCTTCTACCGCGACCCCCGGCCAAGATAACAGCTTTCATCTCTACACCTCGTACTCCCCAGGGCGATAGAGGGTCAGGTGCTCCTGGATCCACTCGACGGTTCTCCGCAAACCTTCGTCCAAGGAAACCCGCGCCTGCCACCCCAAGAGGCGCTGGGCCTTGCGAGAATCGGCTTGGAGGTGCATCACTTCGCTGAGCTGCGGACGCAGGCGCTTTTCCTCGCAGACGATCGGTAACCTGCGCCCCACAAGCTCCATAATCTTATGGGCCAAGTCCCCGATGCGGATGCTTTGCCCGGTCCCCAGGTTGATCTCCTCCCCCTCCACTCCCGGTGCGGAAGCGATGCGCAGGAACCCCTCGACGGTATCGGAGACGAACGTAAAGTCACGCCGTGGTTCGAGTGCGCCCAGTTTGACTTCCTGGCCGGCCACCACCTGAGTCACGATGGTCGGGATGACCGCTCGGGCCGATTGGCGGGGGCCATAGGTGTTGAACGGACGCAAAGTCGCGACAGGAAGGCCGAAAGAGCGGTAAAAACTCTCTGCCAGACGATCCGCCGCGATTTTGCTGGCGGAGTATGGAGATTGACCCTGAAGGGGGTGTTTCTCGTCTATCGGCACATACTGTGCCGTGCCATAAACCTCGCTCGTGGAAGTATGCACTACGCGGGACACCCCGAGATCTCGAGCCGCAAGGAGCACGTTGAGTGTACCCAGGATGTTCGTTTCCACCACCTCGCGCGGGTGCAGGTAGGAGTAAGGGATCGCGATGAGTGCCCCCAGGTGAAACACCACGTCGATTCCCTGCACGGCTTCCCGTACGGCTTCCGCGTCCCGCAAGTCCCCATAAACGATTTCCAGTTCCTTCAGCAGCAAAGGAGGAAGGAAAGCAAGCAAACCGATATCCTGCCGCGACGTGTACCGGACAAAGGCGCGCACAGACGCTCCTTCTTGAAGCAACCGCTCCACCAGGTGGCTACCGATGAACCCTGCGGCACCGGTTACCAGCGCTTTCTTGCCGTGCCAATCCATTCTTCAACTCCTCTAAGGGGATCTGGGCTCCCCCAACGCAACCCTTGCACGATTTCGCCAGTACTCCAGCACATCCTGGAGGGTTTGCTCCAGCGGGATCTCCGGCTGCCAGCCGGTGCACGCCCGAATCCGGGCATTGCTTCCGATCTGGATCGGAACGTCAGCGGGCTGAAACCGTTGCGCGTCAAATGCGATGGTGATATCCCGGCGTATGCTCAGAGAAAGAAGGAAATCCAGCACCCATCGAATGGATGTCCCGCGGCCCGAGCAGACGTGGTACACTTCGCCAGGTTTGCCCAGCTCCACAAGCAAGCGATACGCCCGCACAACGTCCCGCACATCGGTAAAATCGCGCACGCTTTCCAGGTTGCCCACTCGGATGACTGGTTCCTGGCCACCGGCCTCGATCTCCGCGATCTGTCGGGCGAAGGCAGAGGTCACAAAGCGTTCACTCTCGCCGGGCCCGGTGATATTGAACGTTCGGCTCCTGATCAGGCACAGCCCGTGCTCCGTCGCCTGGTGCACTGCGACAAACTCCTGGATCAGTTTGCTCAAGGCGTAGGCCGATACCGGTCGGAAAGCCGCCTCTTCATCCAGCGGCAACCCGCTGGACGAGGATGCACCGTATACCGCGCTCGAACTGACGACCAGGATGCGGGCTCGTGGACAGTGTCGGGCCAGCACCTGGGTGAGGCGCAACGTGCCCAGTACATTTGCCCGGAAGAAGTCTACAAACGGCAGTGTGGGGTCCGTCAGCGCCGCCAGGTGGAGCACAACGTGTGGTTGCACTTGCGCCATTACTTCTTCGAGCTGCGAGGAGAACAGGTCACAGCGTTGAAACGGTACGGGAGCCGCCGGCCAATCCCGGACGTCCACTCCCGTCACACGGTATCCGAAGTTGGCCAAGTGCGCAACCAGATGCCGTCCCGTGAAACCGGCAGCCCCTGTCACCAGGGCACAGGGAGTGCTGCGCATCACGACCTCTCCCGGGTAACCTCGTCGAGCAACCGAGCCAGCGCGGCTGCAAGGCATCGCCGATCGTATCGCGCGACGACCGTGGGGTCCGGCGTGCACCGGAGCTCCCCCTGGCACCACCGCGCATAGAAGCCGGCGATCTCGGCTCCGATCGCCGGAACATCCCGCGGGTCCACGACCGTTCCGGCGCGGGCGCTACAAATCAGGTCCGCCGCTGGACCGGCCGGCACCAGGGCCAGGATCGGCTTTGCCGCAGCAAGGTATTCGAAGATTTTCCCCGTAAGCACGACCTCACTGCCGCTACCCGCGGCGACGACCAGCAGCAGGGCATCTGCGCCCAACAGGTAAGCGATGCTCTGCCGGTGTGGAACATACCCCACCACCTCCACCACGTCGGTCAAGCCCAGCGCGCTGATCTCCCGCCGTGCAGCCTGACCGATGTTTCCCACAAAGCGGACGCGAATCCGGTCCCGCGGGACGACTCCATCGGACAACACGCCCGCGAGGGCCTGGAAAAAAGTCTTCGGCGACCTCGCTCCGTAAAAGGAGCCCGCGTAGACCAGCGTAAAACGCGCAGGATCTTGCCCGAGCGGCTCCACCCCGACGAAATCGGCCGGGTCGTACCCGTTCGGAAGGCAAACGACCCGACTCGGCGGAAGGTCTGGATAGCGCGAGCAGAGCGCTTCCCGCATCGGCTCGCTCACCACCGTTACCCATGCTGCTTCCGAGATAACCGCCCGTTCGAGGGAACTCGCGATCCGTGTATGCACCGGGGTGGGAAAACGCATGGCAGGGTTGCCGACCCAGAGGTCACGAAAATCGGCTACCCAGGGGAGCCGGGTGCTCCGGTGAAGCGCGAGAGCGATCAGATGAGCCGTGAAAGGAGCCACCGTGGAGAAAAGGGCATCGATCTTCCCGGAAGAGAGGATGCGCTTTCCAACGGACACCGCGAAGGGCAGCCAGCCGAGCTGCTCGTCCACCAGAAACAGCCAGCGGGCAATCCAGTTCCGGACACGCCACGGTAGCCATCCCGGCAACCGGAAAACCGGACTTCGATGGACGGAGACGAACGGGGGTACCTCGGCCAAAAGGGACCTGTCCTCCGGACCTGCACCGGGCTCCCTGGCCGTCAGGATGACCGGTATCCAACCGCTCTCGGGGAGATAACGCGCAAACTTCAGGGTACGCTGCGTACCGATCCCACCCATTGGCGGGAAATGATAAGCGATGCACAGTACCCGCCGTTCCGCTCGTCCATTCGAGTCCGGCGCAGGGGCAGCCGCCCTAAACACGGTCCTCCTCCGAAACGGCGCTCGCCGGCTGCGCACTTTCCCGTACCGCGCTTTGGCGGCTCGCTCGCCGGTACAGGAACAGGGACGCGACAAACACCGAGCCATAGGCTAGCGTGGACGCCAAAGATGCCCCAGGGACCCCGTAGCGCGGGATCAGTACGAGGTCAAACAAGACCGTCATCACCAGCCCTACGGCCGAACTCCACGAGTTGTAGTGAGGGTAGCCGCGCCCGGCCACTTCGTTCGACAGCACCTTGCCTCCTCCAAGGAGCACTACGCCCGGGAGGAGGAGAAGGAGCGGGAGGTAAGCGCTCGCAAAAGTCGGAGAGTAGATCGCCAGGATCAGCGGCCGGCCGAGAAGCGCCAGGACCAACGCGCCACCCGCGGTTAAGGCCAGCGTAGCTCGCAGGACCCGCGGGGTAAATGCGTTCATCTCCCTCGCCCAGGTTGCTGCTGCCTTCGGAAAAAGGACAAACGACACCGCGTTCGGCAAATACCACAACAGTTCCGCCAAGCGCACAGAGACACTGTAGATTCCTACGCCTACAGGGCCCAAGAACCCGTTCACAAGCAGCATATCCAGCCGGTAGTTGAAAAACGCGAGCACGTTGGCGACATATCCCCGCAAGCCGTAAGAGAGGGTAGCCTGCACCACCGGACGGCTCCAGCGCGGGAAAAGACGGCCGCCGTGGCGGCGCACCAGGGCGCTTACCCAGGCTGTGTTCACCAGCACCGCAGCCAGGGAAGCCAGGAGGGCTCCCGCGGGACCCATCGGAACGACGATCACGAGCAGCACTGTAAAAAGAAGCGTGATCAGGCCGTCCAGCAGCGTCACGACGTTCACCAGGGTGATGCGCTGCAGCCCTCGCAGGATCCCGGAGAACGCGCTGATCAGCAACCGGAAGGGGAATTCCAGCACCGAGATGAGCAACAGCCAGAGCGGCACCCCGGGCACCAGTTTCCCCAACCACCCGGTGAAAAACAACACCGCAAACACCGCCGCCGCTAAGGGCAACACCAAGAGCAAGTACGCCAGCGCATTCTGGGCGAGAGCATCGATCCCGAGCCGGCGGGAGCCCGCGAAGTAGGTATTGGCAGCGGCCAGCCCTCCTTCCAGGAAAAGGACCAGCAGTCCCGGCACCAGCAGCGCGAGCGCGACGATCCCCTTCCCGGCCTGGCCCAGCCAGCGGGCTATGATAGCCGACGTTGCCAGGGCAAATCCCAGCGTCAGTACCTGGGAGAAAAGGGTCACGGCCACCTGGCGGGTGAAGCGTCCGCCGCGGCCCAGGCCGGGGAGACGCGACATCAGGCCGACCAGTCCGCGCTCCAGGAGCAGGCGAATCCGGCCTCGCCT
>JBDOIE010000055.1:0-2659 GCA_041082245.1 Chloroflexia bacterium | reverse complement strand
AGAGCAGGTGCGCCCAGCGGTTCTCCTTCATCCCCGGCAGGCGTTCCAGTTGCAGGACCAGAGGCTGCGGCTCGCGCTCGGCCAGCCGCCGCAGCACGTTCAGCACCGAGTCGAGGTCGGGAAAATCGTAGAGCCGCTCGGCGCGCGTGCGCAGCTCGCCGGCTGTCTGCGGCCCGCGCAGCAGGAGAAGAGTCAGCACCGCCTGTTCATTCCTCCGCAGGCCAAGCTGCTCGACCAGGCGGTGGCGGTACTTCGTGACCCGGCTGCCCTGTTCATGGACAGACAAAACCCAGCCTTTCTGTTCCAGAAGGGCCAGCGCAGCCAGCACGTCTGATTCCTCGTACTGGACCACCGGGTTGCGGTTCGTCTTCTGGTTGCAGGCGGCGGTCAGGGCGTGCAGAGAGAGCGGGTAATATTCCGGCGTCGCGAGATCCTTCTCCGACAGGGATCCCAGAACGCGCGCTTCCACAGCGTCAAGGTCGAAAGACAGCATAAGGGGCTCTCCCTGTCATTGGAACAGAGCCGGAGGGCCGTCCGCAGGCTGCCGCGCTTGTCTGTGTCAAGGCAAAGTAGAAACTTCCGGTTTCGGGCAAAGTAGAAAGTTCCGGTTTTGAGCGGTGGTTTGGGCCGCCCGTGGTATGTTCGGTCAGCCGCGCCGGGGTCGCGCCTGGCGCGGATGCCCAAAGCCGAAGCGACGGGGCTGGCTCCGGAGCAATCGGTAGAAGCCCCGCTGGAAGCGGGAATCGTTGAGCGATTCCTGGTTGTCCGCGGGGCTTTTTCGTGGAAGACGGATTGCTTGGGTGAAGCCTCCGAGCGAGGCTTTGGGCACAGCAGGCGCGAAGCCCGCCGGGCCGCTTCGGCCCGGCGCTCGAATTCCCTCTGCGGCCCCGCTTCAGCCATGGCGGTTGGACTCCTCGATGGCCAGCCACATCGGCGGGGCGGGCCGCTCCCAGAAGCCCTCCATCCACCGGCTTTTGCCACCGGCATTGTGGTTCCGGCGCGGCGGCTTGCGCGGCGCCGCAGGCGCAGCCGGCGCCGGCGGCCCGCACTCAGCGATCTCTACGTAGCGGCCTTCATACCGGGCTTTGAGCGTTCCGTCCAGCCGCAGTTCCACCCGCAGGCTCTGGCGCTTCATCCCGGCCTGCACGTCCTGCCGCGCGATCCGATACCGACGGCCAGCGAACGAGATCGTGTAGTCGTTGTCGATCACCCGCGTCTCGACATGGCTCAAACTGGCCCCCAGATCGATCTCCGCCGTCAGCGGCCGGTGTGCATTCGCCACGCCCTCCAGAGGCAGCGCGAAGCGCTCGTTCCACTCCGGCCAGTACTCCTGCTCCAGAAACCGGTTGGCTTCCGCCAGAGTCCTCACCCTGGCCAGCCGCAGCAGCTTCACCAGCCGGTCCTGGTCCGTGCCGAAACTGCGCTCCACCCGCCCCTTGGCCTGTGGCGACAGCGCCCCGATCCAGCCGATGCCCAACTCCCGCAGCGCCCGCCCGATCTGCGTCAGCCGGTCCGCCGCACGCCACTCGTCTTCGCTTTCCCTCCCCCTCCGCGCCACCACAAACATCGAGTGCCGGTCCGTGTACACATCCACCATCCGCCCATACCGCTCCAGGTACTCCCACAGCACCCCCATGTTGGCCCGCGTGCTGTCGCTCGCCACAAACCGCCCCCAGCTCCGGCTCGTCGCGTCATCGATCATCCGCACCAGATACCGCACCGGCTCGCCCCGGCCCTCCAGCCAGTCGTGCTCCGACGTGTCCCACTGCACCAGCTCCCCCCACGCGCTCCGCCGCGGCCGCCACTCGTGCACCTCCCTCACCTTCCGCCGCCGGCTCTCCCACAGCCCCGCCGCCATCATCCACTGCCGCACCGTCTCCTTGCTCGCCCCAATGCCGCACCTGGCCAACTGCTCGCTCGCAAACGTCGGCCCGAAATCATGCCAGTCCGGCTGCCGCAGCAGCTTCATCGCTTCTTCCCGCTTCGCTTCCTCGATCCGCCGGTTCGAGGCCCGCCCCCGCAGCCCGTGCACCACCACCCCGTCGCCCACCCGCTCGTAGCGCCGCACCAGCTCCCTCACCCACCGCTCGCTCACATCCATCCACTCCGCCGCCTGCCGCTGCGTGATCTCGCCTTCCTGCACCCGCTTCAGCCAGTGCAACCAGTCCCGTTCCTTTTGGCTCATCGCGATTCGTTCCATCCCTCAGCCCATCGGCTGTCAACAGGAACTTTCTACTTTGCCCATATAGGAACTTCTCACGTTGCCGCGACAGGAGAATTCTGGGACTTGACAGACCCACCCAACCTACGCTAGAATATACTAGCCCGTGAACGGCCAGCCGCTATAGCGGAAAATTATATCTCTAAGAAAGGAGATTTCTCGACAAATGACGCTGAAGCAACACGGTACTTCTGTGCTAGGAGCCTCCATAGCTGCATTGGCATTCGCACTGAGCTTGCCCACGGACAGTGTGTTCGCCGACGGATGCACGAACAAGTCCTGCACGTATTACGTCAATGGTACCCCAAGCTCTGGGAGTTGTGCCTCTTCCGGAAGCAATTGCGACCGCTGCTCCAATGGCTTAGATCAGCAGCAACAGGATGCCTGCAAGGTGTAACCTTTCACTGGCCGCTGGCTTTGTCCTCGCCGTGGGCTCTC
>JBDOIE010000050.1:0-2318 GCA_041082245.1 Chloroflexia bacterium | reverse complement strand
GCCGGCCACCGCCAGTCGCCCCTGCCCGACTTCTTCCTTGAGCCGGGCGATCCGCTCCTCGTCCAGCCGGGCTTCGACCTCTTCCATCGCCTTCAGGGTCGCCGCCAGCACCTCGGCGCCGCTCGCGTTCGTCGAGATGGGCAGGGTAGCCACAACGCGCTCCTGGAGGTAGGTGTGCAGCCGCTCGAAGAAGGCGCTTGTGAGTTCCTCCGTTCCCCCGAGGAGGAGATAGTCGAACCCTTCCCGCTGGAAGAACTCGAAGGTCAGTTCCGCAGCGCGCTTCAGGTGGTGCATCACGGCGTCCTCATGGCGCCGCTGCAACCGGGCCTGGGCCCATCCTCCCTGTTCGTGGTGCTTCGGCACCTCGTCGAGCACGATCGAGTAGTCCTGGATTTCCCCCATCTGGATGAGGAAAAGCCGGGCGCGTTCCTTGTCCACAAGCACCGTGCAGTAGCGCGGGTGCCCCCGGTAGAGGTGGATGAGCGGCTTGACGTAGGGCGTGCGGTCGATCACGATCCGGTTTCCCGGGGGAACGGGGAGACGGTAGACCTGCCAGAGGTTCTCCCCAGCGAAAATCGCCAGCCCGCGCGACCGTCCCCCGCGCTCTTCCTCGGCGGTCTCCTCGATGCGGGCGAGGTAGAGGGCCAGCGGGACATGGTAGGCCTCGGGCCATTTGGCCATCTCCTCCTGCCCGATGCGCAGGAGGTTCTTGAGCTCGGTGAAGGGGGCCTTTTCCTCGCGCTCGTGCCGATCGAAGGAAAGGTAAAAGCTGACCACCGGCGCTTCGCCGGCCGGATAGTTGCTCAGCGCATCGATCTCGTGCCGGGTGATCAAGGGACACCTCCTGCCTCGTTATCAACCCCTGTCTTCCGGAACCCGCCTGTTTCCCTGGATCGCCTCGCTCACCTTGTCGCGAGGGAGGCTCCTCTGCTCCCCGCTCCGCATATCCTTCAGCGTGACGACACCGGCCGCGACCTCGTCGGGCCCGATGACCAGCACGAAGGGGATCCCTTTGCGGTCCGCGTACTTGAACTGCCGGCCGAGGGGCGCGGAAGGCTCCAGGTACACCTCGGTGTGCACGCCGGCCCGGCGCAGTTCCTGGGCGAGCGCAAGGGAGGCTGCCACGTGTTGCGCATCGAAGACGGTGACCAGGGCCTGCACGACCGTGGAAGGAAGGTCCACCATCCCGAGTTCCGTCATCACGTCCAGGATGCGTTCCAGCCCCAGGGAGACGCCTGTGGCCGGCATGTCCGGGCCGAAGAGGCCCACCATGCGGTCGTATCGTCCGCCGCCGCTGATGGCGCCGATGCGCGGCCGCTCGACGACTGTCTCGAAGATCGGGCCGGTGTAGTAGCCGAGGCCCCGCACCATGCTCAGGTCCAGCCGGTAGTGCGTTGCGGGCACGCCGAGCGCTTCCAGGTGCCGGAGCAGCTCTTCCATCTCGGCTACCCCCTCCAGGCCGATGGGGATCTCAGCGAAGGAACGGCGCAGCTCGGCAAGCACCTCGGGACCGCCCCCGGGCATCTGCACCGTCTCCAGCAACCGGCCGGCGACTTTTTCGCTCAGCCCCTCCTCGAGGAGCAGCCGTCGCACCGCGTCCTCGCCATCCCGTTCCAGCTTGTCGATCGCCCGGTAGAGGCCCCCCGTCTGCTCGGCGGGCACCCCGGCCAGGATCCCCAGCCCGGAGAGGATCTTGCGGTTGTTCAGGCGGATGGTGAACTCGGGGAAGCCCAGCCGCTGCAGCGCGGTGTAGAGGACGGAGAGCACCTCGGCGTCGGCCAGCATCGACGCGCTTCCGACGATGTCGACGTCGCACTGCCAGAACTCCCGGTAGCGCCCTTTCTGGGGTTTGTCGGCCCGCCAGACCGGGCCCATCTGGTAGCGCTTGAACGGAAATGCCAATTCGTTGGCATACATGGCCGCGACCCGCGCCAGGGCCACGTTCAGCTCGTAGCGGAGCGCTACCCTTCGTCCGCCATGGTCCACGAAACGGTAGAGAAGTTTGTCCACCTCGGCGTCCGATTTCCCCTCGAACGTCTCGGCGTATTCCAGCGCCGGCGTCTCCAGCGGCTCGAAGCCGAACTGCTCGAAGGTGCGCCGCAGGGTGTCGATCACGTGCTGGCGCAGGATCATCGTGCGGGGCAAAAAGTCGCGGGTCCCCTTGAGGATACGCGGCTGGACTTTCGGCATCGCCTTCTCCTGGATAGACAGCTGCCTCCGGGCAACGATGGGGCAGCCGGGATTTGTGAGCCCATTATACCCGGGCGGGGGAGGCGCGTCAAACGGGCCGGAAGCCGGGCGGCGTACGGGCCGGTTCT
>JBDOIE010000038.1:0-1517 GCA_041082245.1 Chloroflexia bacterium | reverse complement strand
AAAGAGGGCCAGGCCTCCGGCGCTCACAAGCAGAGTCGTGTACCAGGGCACCAGGGCTCCCGTCAGGAGGGCAGCTTCCCACTCGGCGAGGGTAACCATGCCCATGGCCTTCTGTGCCCCTCGGCCCATGGCATCGAAACCGATCGTCCGCACGAAGTCCGAAGCCGACCATTCGTACAGCCGGTCATCCTCCATGAAAAGAACTTTCGGAGGAGCCCAACTCGTATCCACTTTCAGCAGCAGCCATCCCCTGGCGGCATAGACCGTATTCGGGCGTAGCGTCCAGGGTTGGCCGCCGGCGCTGAAGGTTACCGGCTGGGCCTCACCCTTCAGTCGCGCGGCAGTCTTCATTGCCTCTTCCCCGGTGGACAGCAACAGCGGAGGCGGTGAAATCCTGAGGCTGGTTTCACTGCCCATGGCGGCCCCCTTTCCGCTCGTTGGGAACGGGACAGGCAACCCCCTCGCGGTCCTTCGCCCTCCTCCCGTGGGTGGTTTCTGGCTGTCGCCGCCCCGGTGAGCCCGCACTCGAGTATAGTCCTCGCTTCCTGAGGACACAAGGCTATTCTCGGGATCTGAGCGCCGCTGCTCTCTCCTGTCGGGGTGCAGCTTCCCCGGGTGGCCGGGCGACACATTCGCGCTGATTCGCACTCGCTCAGGCCAGACCGTCTCGCCGGGCAGCGCGCTGCTTCAGGCCTCGGCCCGCGCGCCAACACCCCCGGGGGCCCGACAAAGTCGGGAAAGGCAGAACCTCGGAGGCGGGAGTGGGCGGCAAATCGGGCGGCTGGCTCCAGCCAGTTCAGGCTCGCCCCGGCGCGGGGAAACAGATCATGCAATCTTTGCGGGTGCTTTCTCCATCCAGCCGTACTACAATATTGCTGTCTTCATACCGGTCTCATACGGCGCTCCGGCGTCAGGAGGTGAGGCCATGTTTGAAAGCCTGGACGAGCACATCAAGCGGGACGTCGCGGCGGAGTCCACTCCCGCTGAGCGGCTGCTGAAGTGGGGTCTGGCAGTCGTCGTTACTGTGCTGATTCTCGGCGGGCTGTACGCCGCCATCCGCCTGCTGGAGGGCTGAGCAGGTCGGCTTGGTCCCCGGAGCCGAGCCGGTTCATGACGGCAAGAACAAGCTCCGCATAGCGGGGGCGGGGGTTGTAAGTGCGCAAGAGCGCGCGCGTGCTTTTGCCGGCGTAGAGCTCGGATTTCGCCAGCCTCCAGGCGACCCAGTGGAGCCCGTGCACTGGCGTCTCGAATTCCTGCCTGCCCGAGTCCCAGCCGAACAGATTGTTTCCCTGAGCCGTCTTGCCCGCCCCCGTTTCGACGAAAGCGATGCTCGGTAACAGGCGCCAGTCCAGCCCGTGCAGATCGGCCGCGAAAAGGAATTCCTCGGCGTGCTCGGCGGCAGGGCACTGGTATCCCTCGAGGAACGATCTGAGCCGTTCCAGCCGCGGGTCGTTCTCGTAGTTCGCGCACACGCGCGCGGGCAGCTCCGCAGGCCCAGTCACGCTGGCCGCGAGGCC
>JBDOIE010000020.1:0-1456 GCA_041082245.1 Chloroflexia bacterium | reverse complement strand
TGGCGCTGCGCTCGTGGGGGTCGGCGCGGGCCAGATGAGCCGCGTGGATGCGGTGCGCGTCGCGGTCTGGAAAGCCGGCGAACGCGCGCGGGGCGCTGTCCTGGCTTCCGATGCCTTCTTCCCGTTCCCGGACGGCCTCGAGGTCGCTGCGGAGGCCGGTGTAACCGCGGTGATCCAGCCCGGGGGTTCCGTGCGGGACGAGGAGGTGATCGCGGCCGCCGACCGTCTGGGTTTGGCGATGCTTTTCACCGGCCGGCGGCACTTCCGACACTGAGAATATGCCCCAGGCTTCCGCCCAGCCAAGTGAGCGGTCCCTGCCTACCCGAAGAAGTCGCCACCGCGAGGCTTTCCATCCAGATGTCCGGCAAGACGACACCCTCTCTCGCAGGCGAAAAACGGCAGCAAGTTCGGCCAGCACAAAGCACAGATGATAGCGCAGGAAGTGAGCCCGATGTTCCGTGAAACCTGGCAGGGAGTCGTGACGGCTGCAGCCGCGCTGGCTTCCCTCACCTGGATGCTCCGGGCGCTGGTGCGGCTTTTCTCGCGCCGCGCGGCCGTCCGAGCGGTGTTGCGCCGTGCGACACCCTTCGAATCCGGCCTGGTCGGGGCAGCCGCACCGGAAGGGGCGCGGGCCTTTGACGGCTGGGCCTACCGTGTGGGAGCGCGCTTTGCTGGACGGGTGCGCATCGTTCTGTACCCGGACCGGATCGCTGTGGCGGGGCCGCGCATCTCCCTGGGCCTGTACGCGACCTGGATATGGACGCAGGGCCTGCTGCTTGCGCTCGTGCCACCCGCCCTCGTCGCCGCGATTGTGGCGCTGGACTGGCGCTGGCTGCTGGTAGGGATCGGGACGTTCCTGCTCAGCTTCGCGATCTCGATCGGCGGCGCAGGCCTATGGCCAGGTCTGGGCGAACTCCAGGCGCTCGAGGCCGGCGGGTGCTTCGAAGCGCTCGAGTTTCCTGGAACCTCTGTCCGCGAGGTCGACGTAGGAAAAGGCTGGGCCAAGGGCGGTCTGGAGGTCGTACTGTTTCCCTACCGCACAGGAGTGGATCAAATGGCCGGAACACGGGCCGTCTCTTTCTTCGGTCCGGACGAATATGGTCGCGAGGTTCGTTTCGCGGTCCATATGTACTCGGAGCAAGACGCTCAAGAACTTTCCGCCCTATTGCGTTCATACGCTACACGTTAGCGCGTTCCCGCGTTACGCGCCGACGCCTGTGTACTTCGGTATTACAGCTCTCGATCTCCAAATGGGCAGACATGCACCCCCCCAACGTGCGAACGCGCCAACGGGCAGACGTGTCAACGCGTAAACGTGGCAACGTGCGAACGCGCGAACGTGTGAACGTAGAAACCCCTACTCCCGTTCGATCGTGGTCCCCAGCCCCGCGGGAGGGGTCGTCTGGAGCGTCCGGATGGTCCGCAGCAGGAAGCGTCGCGTGCCTTCCGGGAGCGT
>JBDOIE010000239.1:0-1675 GCA_041082245.1 Chloroflexia bacterium | reverse complement strand
CGAGCATGCCTGGAAGAACTGGGTCCCCATTTCGAAGGTGAAGGAGGCGATCCCGAGCTCCCCGTACGACCAGTCGTCCGTTGTGCCGTCGGTGATGTAGAGGTCGCTGGACTGCTCTGGGGTGTAGTTGTTGTACCAGGCCAGTTTCCGCCCAAGGGTCTGTAACTGGGCCTCGTTGGGGGCCCCACTGTAGGTCCAGCCCCAAGGCCAGAGCACGAGTTCGCTGTACGAGTGCAGCGTGATCAGGATGCCGGTCGCGTCGTTCGGCGCGGGGTCGCTGTCGCCCGGTCCACGCTGGTCCGGGAAGAGGGTGAGCACTTTGTTCTGGATCGCCTGAGTCTCCGGTTCGGAGGCCTGCGAGGGACCGCGGTAGGTCTCCGCGCACGGGCTACCGCTGGAGCCCCCGCAGCAGCCCCAGCGGTACGAGTGGTTACGGTTCAGGTCGGTACCCCAGGAACTGGGGTTGGTGCACCCGTCGTCGTTGTCCACGTTCTTGCGCCAGAGGGTGCCGCCTTCCGCGATCTTGCGCCCGTCGGGGTTCGTCATCGGCACGATGTAGGTCCGGTAATAGTCCACGAAGAAGGTGATTTCGGGGTTGGTGCCGTAGTTCTGGAGGAGGTACTCGGCGAAGCGGGTGGCCGTTTCGGCGGTGGTGTACTCGCGGGCGTGGATTTCGGCCATCAGGAAGAAGGTGGGCTTGTCCTCGAGCGGCGTAATGTCTTCGTTTGTGATGCGCAGGGCGTAGATGTCATAGCCGGGGTTACCTCCGGGCATTACCTTGTCCCAGGAGTCGCCGATGTCCTCCAGTTCGGCGAGTGAGGAATAGTTCGTCGCGAGCTCCTCAAGTGTCTGGTAGGTCTCCTCCACCGTGCGATAGCAAGGGTAACCGGGGATCCCCAGGGGGTTGCGGGCCTCGATCGTCTTTTCTTCGTCGATCTCCATGCGGTAACCCTGTCGCTGCAGGGTTTCGTACTCCTCCGGCGTAAGGAGCAGCACCGCATACCCCAAATCGTGGTGCACTTCCCAGACGTCGTATTCGGCAGCGATGGCGTTCAGGGCATCCCGGTCCGGGAAGTAGAGCCGGACGACCACGAGGTCCGTCGGATTCTGCCCGGGCGGACCGGCTTCGGTTCCCCCGGCAGCGTGCGGGGTGATACCGGGTAGCAGCCCTACGGACAGAGCCGCCAGCGCCAGCACGGTGAGCATCCAGCGGGAATTTCGCATGTGATACCTCCTTGTCCGTTCTTTCCTTCGGCGGCGACCGAAGGACCGTTTCGTGAAAGGGCGGGAAGCACCTCGAGCCGCCGGGTGCCCGCAGCGCGACGGTCCGGGCATCCGCTCGGTCACCGTTGCCACCCTGTGCTAGAAGGGGTATGCGGCGATCTTCAAGAGCCTTTACCGCCACACCGGCAGCAGGCCACGCCGGGAGAACCTTTTGCCGGTATGAAATGGTCCCGTCCTGGGGCCAAGCGGATTATACAACGGAACGGGGCCCGAGGCAACTGCCGCAGCCGTGGGGCGGATTTGGAATCCGCCCGTACCTGGGGCGGATTGGGAATCCGCCCGGGGGCGCGGATTTGGAATCCGCCCGGGGGGCGGATTGGGAATCGGCCCGGGGGGCGGATTGGGAATCCGCCCGGGGGGGCGGATTGGGGATCGGCCCGGGGGGCGGATT
>JBDOIE010000200.1:0-15791 GCA_041082245.1 Chloroflexia bacterium | reverse complement strand
GGGGTTCGAGCTTCAGCCCCTCGGACCGGCGCGACCTGGACGTCGTCCGTCGGCGTGTGGCGCGCCCTTTGGGCGTGCCACCGGTGTGTTTGCGGATCGTACGTCGCTTGCCCATGGGGCCCCTACACTTCCATCACCACCGGCAGGATCATCGGACGCCGGCGCGTCCTGCGGTACAGGAACTTGGCCAGGCTGTCCTTGATCTTCCGGTTCGCAAACGACCAGTCGGAAGGCACTTCGCCCCCGTGGTCGAACGCCTGGAGGATCACCTCGCGCGCCTCGTCCAGCAGCTCTTCTGCCTCGCGCCCCAGGGCAAAGCCGCGCGACACCACGTCGGGGCCCGCAACCACACGCCCGGTACGTCGATCCACTGCCAGCACCACCATGAGGATCCCATCGCGTGCGAGCACCTGCCGGTCGCGCACCACCACGTGCCCCGTCTCCCCCACCACCAGTCCGTCGACAAAGATGTTGCCGGAAGCGATCTTGCCGCTGATCCGCCCCTCTCCGTCCCGGAACTCCAGGATGGTGCCGTTTTCCGGCATGAGGACCTGCTCGTCGCGATACCCCACCGAGCGGGCCAGTTTGCGAAAGAGCGCCATATGGCGGTAGTCGCCGTGGATCGGAACGAGGTAGCGGGGCCGCACCAGGCTGAGCACCAGCTTCAGCTCCTCCTGGCTGGCGTGCCCCGAAACGTGCACCCGCGCGAGGGCGCTGTAGATGACCTCGGCGCCCTGCTGGAAGAGGCTGTTGATCACCCGGTGGATCGATTCCTCGTTTCCCGGGATCGGGCTGGCGGAAAAGATCACCGTGTCCCCAGCCCGGATCTGGAACTGCGGGTGATCCTGGTTGGCGATCCGGCTCAGCACGGACATCGGTTCGCCCTGGCTTCCGGTGCAGAGGATCACCGCTTCCGAAGGCGGCAGGCGCAGGAGGTCGGAAAGGCGCAGGAGGGTATCCTCGGGCGTTTCCAGGTAGCCCAGTTCCTGGGCCATGCGCACGTTTGCTTCCAGGCTCCGCCCGACGACGGCCACCTTACGGTAGTGGCGGTACGCGGTATCGAAGACCTGCTGGATGCGGGAGATGTTCGAGGCAAAGGTGGCGATGATGATCCGTCCTTCCACCTGGCCGAAGATCGTGTCGAGCGTCTCCCCCACGGCACGCTCCGGCGGGGTATAGCCCGGCGATTCCACCCGCACGCAGTCGCAGAGGAACGCGAGCACATCCCGTTTGCCGAGCTCGGCCATCTTGGCGGTGTCCGTCGGCCGGCCGTCGACCGGGGTATAGTCCAGCTTAAAGTCGCCGGAGTGCACCACCAGCCCCGCCGGCGTGCCGATCACCAGCCCTACGCCGTCCGGGATGCTGTGCGCCACCTGGTAGAACTCGACGTGGAAGGGACCGATCTGCACCTCGTCCCCGGCGCGCACTTCCCGGACTTCCGAGGTGCGATGGAGTCCCGCCTCGCGCAGTTTGACCGAGATCAATCCCTGGGTTAGCCGTGTGGCATAGATCGGCGGAGTACCCAGGTCGGAGATCAGGTAGGGAAGGGCGCCGATGTGGTCCTCATGCCCGTGGGTGATCACCAGCGCGCGGATGCGCTCCTTCCGCTCCCTCAGGTAGGAAACGTCCGGCAGGACGAGGTCCACCCCCAGCATGTCGCTTGCCGGGAACATCAGCCCGGCATCGACCACCAGGATATCATCCCCGTACTCGAACAGCCACATGTTCCGTCCCACCTCGGCGACTCCACCGAGGGGGATCACCCGCAACGGTTGTGTCATCCTCTGCCTCAAGCGGCCCCTGGAACCTGGCCTCCTTCCGCGGGGGCGGCCGCTTCAGGAGCCAGGTGGGCACGGATCTGTGCGATCAGTTCCTCCCTCTTTTCCAACCCTCCGTAGAGGGGCAGGCGCCGTCCGCCGTAGGCTTGACGGTGCAAGAAACGCACCAGCGGATTGCGGATGGAAGAAAGGTGCGCGTTCCGCAACACGAGTTCGTCCAGCCGATCCTCGGCTTCTTCCTCCACCGGCCGCAGGGCGACGATCTCTTCCCAGGGGATGTGCAGTTCGATCCCGAGCGAGCGGAAGGTGATCCCCGATGCTTCCACGACAAAGGAAGCGTTCAGCTCTTCAAGGAGGTTCCAGATGAGCAGGGGCACGATCAGGACGAGCACCAGCATGACTGCCGCCGGGACCGCTTCCTCGGGCGTCACCGGTGCTGCTCCCTGGGCGCCTACCAGGCGCTGCCCCAGTTCCTGCAGGCTGGGACCCAGGTTTCGCAGGCTGATGTGCAGCGTGTTCTTGAGCGTCCACAGGGCAAAGCCCCAGATCAGGATCGCGCCTGCCATCAGCAGGTACGCCATGCGGCGACCCGCCCGACCCAGCCGATAGATCGTCGTTTCCATATCGCCATCCCGTCTCAGAACAGGCGCAGCTGCTTCGGTTCTTCGGGCGGCAGCTCGTTTCCTGCCGCTCCTTCCTCCGCCAGCACGGCCTTCAGCCGGGCGAGCAGCTTCGGGATCTTCTGAAAGTCGGCTTCCGCCTCCGGCAGCACGCTCAGGTTGCGCAGGATGTAGGCCGGATGGTAGAGCGGAAGATAGACCCGCCGCCCTTCCCGCCGCGCCCGTCCATGCACCTGGGAGATCTTGGCTCCCGGGAAATACCGCTCCATCGAGTACCGGCCCAGGGTTACGATGATCCGTGGATCGATCGCCTCGATCTGCCGGTCCAGGAAACGGGCACAGGTCTCGATTTCGGAGGGAAGCGGGTCGCGGTTATTCGGCGGCCGGCACTTGACCACGTTCGTGATGTACACCTGCTCCCGCCGCAAGCCGATCGAAGCGAGCAGCTTCTCCAGAAGCTGGCCCGAGGGCCCCACAAACGGACGGCCCTGTTGATCTTCGTAGTAGCCCGGACCCTCGCCGATGAACAGGATCTCGGCATCCGGCGGACCCTCGCCCGGCACCGGACGGGTGCGGGACTCGTGCAGGCGGCATGCCGTACAGACGGCGATTTCCTGGTAGATTTCGGCCAGCGCGGACACCGTTTTCCCTCTACGACAAGCCACGGTAGGTTCACACGCATTATACCCCAATCCGGGACAAGGTTCAACTTGACAAAGCCTGCCCCTTGCCGTATACTTAACTTTGGTACGTCCCGCTTGGGGGCATAGCTCAGCTGGGAGAGCGCTACAATCGCACTGTAGAGGTCGGGGGTTCGAATCCCCCTGCCTCCACCAGGTTTTGCGGGGCTGTAGCTCAGTTGGGAGAGCACAACACTGGCAGTGTTGGGGTCAGGGGTTCGAGTCCCCTCAGCTCCACCACTTCAGGTCCGCCGGCCGCTCAGGCCGGCGTTTTCCTTTGGTGCTCGCCATCGGGCCGGGAGCATCTCACGCAGGGTTGCCTGCTCCTCCGTACTCAGCACGCGAAGGCCAGCCAGCACTCCCGCGTACAGGACGACGCCGAGCAGCAGTCCGACCAGCCCATAGCCCAGCCGGTACAGGCCGGCCACGGACACCAGCATCGCCGCCGCCGCTACAGCCGGTCGCCATCCGACCTCCCACAGCGGAAGCTGCCCCATCTCCCGCCGCACGATCCCCCAAAAGCAGAGGAGCAGCACCACCTCCGTGAGGATCGTGATGACGCTTGCGGCGATCAGGCCGTAGCGCGGGATCGTCGCCCAGTTCGCGGCGATGTTCGCCACCGAGGCGATCAGGAAAGCCCCGGTGATCCAGCGCTGCCGGTTCAGCGCGATCAGCAGGTACTGCGTGACCCCGTTGACGTAGCTGAGCGGCAGAAACCAGATCAGGATCGCCAGGGCCGTAGCCGAACCGGCAGCGATAAAGTCTTTCCCCCCGACCAGGACGATCAGCTCACGCGCCCAGACGCTCGTGAGCACCGCGATGGGAAACGCAAGCAATAGCAGTACCTTGAGCGCCAGGCGATACGCCCGGCCGAGGCGCGCCCGGTCTTCCAGCGCATAGCGGGAGAAGAGCGGAAAGAGGGCGATGGTGAAATAGGCCGGGATCACGGTGGTGGCGTTGAGGAACTTGTAGGCCGCGTCGTAAGCCCCCACGGCCCGGTCCCCGTGGTACGGTTTCAGGAGAAAGGTATCGAAACGGAAAAAGACGAGCAACAGCAGGTTGTTCAGGAGCAGTGGGAACGCCTCGCGCAGCATCCAGCGGCACAGGCCCACGTCCAGCTCGGGCCGTGGTGGGAACAGGAGCCGGTACTGCAGATAGAGAAAAAGCCCCGCGTTCGCCAGCGTCACTCCCAGGGCCGAGGCCGCCAGTCCCACCACGCCCCACCCGGCGATCAGCACACCGACCCCGGCGAAAACCTTCAGGCCGTTGGTGAGCAGCGCGGCAAAAGCCGGGACCTCCATGCGCTCATATGCGGTAAAAAGCGAGCTCACCGCCGCCGCAAGACCCGCCGGGAAGAGGCTTGCCCCAAGGAGCCAGAGCGCAGCAACCGTATCCGGATGCATCGGCTCCCGCGTCAGGCTGTAGAGGCGAACGATCGCGGGGATGACCAGAAGGGAAAGCCCGCCCAGCGCCCAGCGCAGCCAGGTCGTGTTCCATAGATAGCGGTTCCCTGCCGCGTGGTTGCGCGCAACCTCGCGGCTGGCCAGGATACCCAGGCCAAAGTCGCTTACCGTCGTCAGGTACTGCCCCACGAGGAGCGCCGCGAGCGCGTACCGGCCGTTCCCCTCCACGCCCAGGTAGTGCAGCACCACGACGGCAAAGGCAAAGTCGATCGCCTTGTTGATCAGGTTCGCGACGATCGGCGCCAGGCTGTTCTTGAGCACCCGCCGCGCGAGTGCCGCACGCCCTGCCTCCACCTCGCGGTACAGCCGGCCCCACCACCGGGCGACGAGCACCACCCCTCCGAGAAGGAGCAGCACACCGCCCAGAAAGAGGGTCAACTTCAGGCGAAAGTCGTCCGACAACGGCAGTTTCCCCCGGACCCACGGTTCAGCGGCCCGGTTCCGGCGGAGGCCCCCAGACCGCCTGACCTTCCAGAAGCGTCCAGCGCACCAGGCCGCGCAGCGGTACCCCGGCAAGCGGCGTGTTCTTCCCTTTCGAGACAAAGGCCGCCGGATCGACCACCCACTCGGCCTCCGGGTCAAAGATCACGACGTCCGCCGGCCGGCCCACCTGGAGCGTCCCGTATGGCAACCCCAGGATCCGCGCCGGGTTCGACGTGAGCGCGCGCAGCAGCACTGGCAGGTCCACGATCCCCTTGCGGTGCAACAGAAGTACCAGGGCAAGCGCCGTCTCCAGGCCCGATATCCCCGGTGCGGCGTAGCCGAACTCGCACTCCTTATCCACCCAGGTGTGGGGTGCATGATCGGTAGCGATCGCATCGATCGTGCCGTCGCGCAATCCTTCCCACAGCGCTTCGAGGTCGGCCCGCGTCCGAAGCGGCGGACTGACCCGCGTCGATGTGTGGTAGGGCGGCAGCTCGGGGGGCACCGGGATGAGCGGCTCGCTCTCCGGAAGCGCCAGGCGATGCGCAAGGCTTCCACCGGCCACCCAGGCGTCCGTCAGCGTAAGGTGGTGCGGTGTGACCTCCGCGGTGACCGGCACCCCGCGCGCCTTCGCCCGGCGGATCAATTCGACCGCGCCGGCGGTGCTCACGTGGCAAATGTGCATCCGCCCCCCGGTCAGCTCCGCGAGCGCGATCTCCCGGGCGACCGCGGCCACCTCCGCCGCCGCCGGGTTGCCGCGCAGCCCGAGCACGGTACAATAGGGCCCCTCGTTCATATCGCTATCGGCGCTCAGGTCCCGCTCCTCGGAATGGGAAAGGATGGGCCTGCCGAGCATCGTGCTGTAGAGCAGCGCGTGACGCATCAGGCGGCCGTCGACCACCGGGCTCCCGTCGTCGGAGAAGGCCACCGCCCCGGCCTCGGCGAGCTCCGCGAGTTCCGCCAGTTCCTTTCCCGCTCGTCCTTTGGTCACCGTGCCCACGGGCAGGACCCGCACCACCGCGCTCCGTGCAGCGATCTCGCGCAGCTGCCGTACTGCCGCGGCCGTGTCCGCTGGTGGCGTCGTGTTCGGCATCGCACAGACCGCGGTGAAGCCACCGTGCGCTGCGGCGCGTGTCCCGGTAGCGATCGTCTCCTTGTCCTCATCGCCCGGTTCCCGTAGATGGCAATGGAGATCGATCAGACCCGGGGCAACGACGCACCCCGAGGCGTCCAGGACGCGATCCGCCGAGATGGACACGCCCTCCGCACCCCGGCGGACGATCTCCGCGATCCGGCCGTCTTCGACCACCAGGTCGGCCACCTCGTTCAGCTCCTGCGAAGGGTCGATTAGCCAACCACCACGGATCCACAGACGCATCGCCGCCTCCTCCTACGCCTCGCCTTTCCGTCCGGCCAGCATATACAGCAGCGCCATCCGGATCGCTACCCCGTTCGTCACCTGTTCCTCGATCACCGACTGGGCACAGGTCGCCACCTCGGGGGAGATCTCTACCCCCTCGTTCATCGGGCCAGGGTGCATCACGAGCGCATGCGGAGCGGCCAGGGCCAGCCGTTCCGGCGTCAGGCAATAGAGGCGGATGTACTCCCGCAGGGTGGGCAGGAGGCCTCCCTCCTGGCGCTCTTTCTGCAGGCGCAGCCCCATCACCACATCGGCCCCGGCGATCGCTTTCTCCAGCTCGTAACAGACACGTACGCTCGGGAAAACGGCTTCCCAGTACGAGGCCGGCCCGACCAGGGTGGGCGGCCCGCACAGGATCACCTGGGCACCCAGTTTCGTGAGGCCCCAGAGGTTCGAACGGGCCACCCGGCTGTGCAGGATGTCCCCCACGATGACGACCCGGATGTCCCGGATCTGCCCCAGGTGCCGGCGCATCGTATAGATGTCCAGGAGGCCTTGCGTCGGGTGCGCATGCCGGCCGTCGCCCGCGTTGAGCACGGCCCCGGAAAAGTGCCGCGCCACCAGGTAGGGCGCTCCCGACATCGCGTGCCGCAGCACGACCACGTCCGCCCCGAGCGCCTCCAGCGTGCGCACAGTGTCCACCAGCGACTCTCCCTTGACCACGCTCGAGGACTGGGCGGTAAAGTTGACCACCGTGGCCGAGAGCGCTTTCGCCGCCTGCTCGAAGGAGATCCGCGTGCGCGTGCTCGCCTCGTAGAATGCATTCACCACCGTCACACCCCGGAGCGCCGGGACCTGTGCGATGGGGCGCGCAAGCACCTCGGCCATCGCATCGGCCTGGCTGAACACCTCTTCGAACTCTTCCGGGGTAAAGTCGTCCAGGTCGAGGACATGCCGTCGCTTCCCCGAGTGCACCGCCGCTTCCGTCATCGGTTCTTCCTCCTCACGATCCGCACGTCCGTCGTCCCGTCCATCTCTTCCACGTGGACGACCACCTCCTCGTCTCGTGCCGTCGGGACGTATTTCCCGACAAAGTCTGCCTGGATGGGCAGTTCCCGGTGTCCGCGGTCCACAAGCACCGCCAGCTGGATGCGCCGCGGGCGACCCAGGTCCATCAACGCGTCCATCGCCGCGCGGATGGTGCGCCCGGTGTAGAGCACGTCGTCCACCAGCACCACCGTCAGCCCCTCGATATCGAACGGGATCTCCGTGCGGCGTACCACGGGATGGTCCGGCCGGATGGCGATGTCGTCGCGGTAAAGGGTGATGTCGAGCGCGCCCACCGGCACCTCCGCCTGCTCGGACTCGGCGATCGCACGCGCCAGCCGATCTGCCAGAGGGACGCCACGCGCCCGGATGCCAACCAGCGCGACCCCCTGGGCGCCCCCGTTACGCTCGATGATCTCCTGGGCGATGCGTTTCAGCGCCCGCTGCACCTCCTCCGAGGACATGATCCGGCGTTCCTGTGCTTCTCCTTCCAAGGCCCACCTCCTGCTCGCTCACGTCCAAAAAAACGCCCCCTTTCCTGGAAAAGGAAGGGGGAATCCAGTACTCGATAGGCGTTCGGACCGACGGCATCGACCAAGCTCCTGAGGGTTACGGGCCGGCCGGGCCCTGATTGTTTGCATTATACCCCATTTCCGCGGTGCGTGCAAACACTTGCGTTTTCCGGGGAAATCTCGTATAATCCAAGCAGGGACGAGGTACCCGGCCGCTTCTTGCCGTCTCGTCCACACCGCTTCGCAGCGAGGGAATCAGGATGGAAAACGACAGCCCCATGGGTACGGAAACCGGTCCTGTGCTGAAGCAGGCCGCACAGAGCGCTCAGGAAGAGCCCGCCTCTCCGCTGTGTGCCGAGGCTGCCTCCGATATGGAATCGTGGCTTCGGCTCATGGAGAGCCCAGACCACGTCTACTCCCCTATGGAGTACGGCGACATCCTCGAGGGCGTGGTCATGCAGATCGATGAAGACGAGATCCTGGTCGACATCGGTGCCAAGGCCGAGGGCATTGTCCCCAGCCGCGAGTTCCGTAAGGCGCGACAGGCGGGGGAACTGGACGGTTTGAAGGTCGGCGACTCGATCTTTGTCTTCGTCCTCAAGCCGGAAGACGAAGACGGGCGGGCCATCCTCTCCATCGATCGCGCACGGCAGGAAAAGACCTGGCGCTGGCTGGAGCAACTCTACGAGCAGGGGGCCCTCATCGAGACGGTCGTGGACGGATACAACAAGGGCGGCTTACTCGTGAACTTGAAAGGCGTGCGTGGGTTCATCCCCGCCTCGCAGGTCGTGGGCGCGAGTGCACCCAACCGCAGCGATCGCCCGGATTCGCTCACCCAGATGGTCGGCCGGCCGATCCGGCTGAAGATCATCGAGATCAACCGCCGCCGCAACCGCCTGATCCTCTCGGAGCGGCAGGCGCAGCAGGAGTACCGCGAGTCGCGCAAAGAAGAGCTGCTCGATTCGCTACAGGTCGGCGGAATTTACAAAGGCGTTGTCAGCAGCATCTGCAACTTCGGCGCCTTCGTGGACCTCGGGGGCGCCGACGGCCTGATCCATCTCTCCGAACTGGCCTGGGGACACGTCGAGCACCCCCGGGAGGTGCTTCAGGTCGGGCAGGAAGTCCAGGTGTACGTGATGGGGATCGACCGCGAGCGCAAGCGGATCGCCCTGAGCCTGCGCCGCACCCAGCCCGAGCCGTGGGCAACGATCGCGGAACGGTACTACCTGGGACAGCTCGTCGAGGGCGAGATCACCCAGCTGGCCTCTTTCGGTGCCTTCGCCCGTATTGAGGAGGGGATCGAGGGCCTCATCCACCTGAGCGAGCTGTCCGATACCCCGATCTCCCACCCGCGTGAAGTGGTGCGGGAAGGGGATCGCGTTACCCTCCGGGTGATCCGGATCGACCCCGTGCACAAGCGGATCGGGCTGAGCCTTCGGCGCGCCCGGCATGAGATCGGCGACGAGCCTCTGGAAGAGAGCGCGTCGGCAGAAACAGACGTGGAGGGAATCGGCTAGCGCCCTCTTCGAACATCTGGACCTTTGCGCTGGAGGTCGCCAGGCTTGCCGGGGCAAACAGGTGGACGGCGTTCTGCCAGGCCCGCGGCCGGGAGAGCAGACCTCCAGTTGCCTTCTTATGGAGGTGCCCTATGGCAAGTCCCTTGGACCGGTTTACCGAGCGCGCACGTAGGGTCCTGAGCCTGGCCCAGGAAGAGGCCGAGGCGTTCAACCATCGCTATATTGGCACGGAGCACATCCTCCTCGGGCTGATCCGGGAAGGCGAGGGGGTGGCCGCACGCATCCTCGGGGAGATGGGCGTGGACGCGGAGAAGGTGCGCAACGCCATCGAGTTCATCGTGGGCCGCTCGGAGAGGCCGGTCACCGGCGAGCGCGAGCTGACGGCACAGGCCAAGAAGGCGCTCGAGTACGCCGTCGACGAGGCGCGCCGCCTGAACCATAGCTACATCGGCACGGAGCACCTGCTCCTGGGCCTCCTGCACGCCCGCGACAACGTCGCCAGCAGCATCCTCGACAACGTCGGGGCCAACGTGGACGAGGTGCGCCGCCGCATCCTCCAGGTGCTGCAGGAGGTCCCGGCCCGCGTTTCCAGCCCGCAGCCCGCCCAGAGCAAGACCCCGTACATCGACGCCCTCGGGCTCGACCTGACCGAGGCCGCACGCGCCGGCCGGCTGGACCCGGTGATCGGCCGGGAAGCCGAGATCGAGCGCGTGATCCAGATCCTCTCCCGCCGCACGAAGAACAACCCGGCGCTGATCGGCGAGCCCGGCGTGGGCAAGACCGCCATCGTCGAAGGGCTGGCCCAGCGGATCGCGAGTGGCCAGGTGCCCGACCAGTTGCTCGACCGGCGGTTGCTCGCGCTGGATATGGGGGCCGTGGTCGCCGGGACGAAGTACCGCGGCCAGTTCGAGGAACGGCTGAAGCGCGTGGTGGACGAGGCGCGGCAGACCCGCAGCATCCTCTTCATCGACGAGTTCCACACGATCATCGGGGCCGGCGGCGCCGAGGGAAGCCTGGATGCCGCCAACATCCTGAAGCCCGCCCTCTCCCGCGGACAGATCCAGTGCATCGGAGCCACCACCCTCGACGACTACCGGAAGTACATCGAGCGCGATGCCGCCCTCGAGCGGCGCTTCCAGCCCGTATACGTGGAGGAACCGTCCGTCGAGGAGACGATCGCCATCCTGCGCGGCATCGTCTCCCGCTACGAGCAGTTCCACCAGGTGCGCATCAGCGACGAGGCATTGAAGGCTGCTGCCTACCTCTCCGCGCGCTACATCAGCGACCGGCATCTGCCCGATAAGGCGATCGATGTGATGGACGAGGCAGCCGCCCGGGTGCGGATGTACCGCTCCGGAGGCTCGACCCCGCTCCGCCAGGCGCTCCAGGAACTGGAAAAGATCTGCCGGCGCAAAGAGGCAGCTGTCGAGCAGCAGAACTTCGAGGAGGCGATCGCCCTCCGGGAGGAGGAAAACCGCCTCCGCCAGCGGATCGAAGCGCTGCGCCGCGGCCTTGTGGAAAGCGATCAGAACCTGCCCGTCGTCACGCCCGACGATATCGCCGAGATCGTCGCGATGTGGACGGGTATCCCGATCACCCGCTTGACGGAGGAAGAATCGGCACGCCTCCTGCGCCTGGAAGAAGAGCTGCATAAGCGCATCGTCGGGCAGGACGAGGCGATCCGCACCGTGGCCCGCGCCATCCGACGGGCCCGCGCGGGCCTGAAGGACCCGCGCCGGCCGATCGGCTCCTTCATCTTCCTGGGCCCCACCGGGGTAGGCAAGAGCGAACTCGCCCGCGCCCTGGCGGAGGTGCTCTTCGGCACCGAGGATGCGCTGATCAAGGTGGATATGTCCGAGTTCATGGAGCGGCATACCACCGCCCGCCTGGTCGGTGCACCTCCGGGCTACGTCGGCTACGGGGAAGGCGGCCAGCTGACCGACGCTGTCCGCAACCGGCCCTACTGCGTCGTCCTCCTGGACGAGATCGAAAAAGCCCACCCGGATGTGTTCAACATGCTCCTCCAGATTATGGAGGACGGTTGCCTCACCGACGCCAAAGGCCGAAAGGTGGACTTTCGCAACGCCGTGCTTGTGATGACCTCCAACGTAGCCGCCGAACAGATCATCCGCGGCGCGACCTGGGGTTTCGCCTCGCGCAGCGACCGCCAGGCGGCCGAACTGCGCGAATACGAAGCGATGAAGGACAAAGTCCTTTCGGAGATGCGCAACCTCTTCCGCCCGGAGTTCCTCAACCGCGTGGACGCGATCATCGTTTTCCACGCCCTGAACCCGGACCACATCTGCCAGATCGCCCGTATGCAGTTGCGCCGCGTGGAGGAGCAGTTGCGGCAGGCGGGTTTTGCCCTCGAGATCACGGACGCCGCGGTGAACCTGCTCGCTGAGCTGGGCTACGACAGCGCTTTTGGCGCCCGCCCGCTGAAACGCGTCATCGCGAACCTCGTGGAGGACCCGCTCGCCGAGGCCATCCTGCAAGGGCGCTTCCGCCACGGGGACACGATCGTCATCGACGCGGTAGAGGGGCAGATCACCTTCTACCCGAAAGCGCCGTCGACCCTAACCCCGCCCGAGGAATCGGGCATCCTGGAACGCGTGGGGAAAAACTGATCCGAAGTCGCGCGACCGGCGCGCGGGCGTTCAGGCGCGGCCGAGCCAGGCAGCTGTCTGCTCGGCCAGCTCCCGCAGCCGGTTCGCCGTTTTCTCCTCCCCGGCTTCCTGCGCGAGATCGCGCAGCAGCGCGACCAGCTGCTCCGTCACGATCGAGCGATTCTCCCCGAGCAGCGCCTCCACCGCGGCAGCATCCGGCGCCGCCAGCAGCCGCCGGATCAGGCGTACCTGCGGGGGCAATTTTTCCTGCGCCACCTGGAGCACGAGCGTCCCGATCTGCTGCAATCGCTGGCGCATCCGCTCGTCCCCGGCCTCGTCGGCCGCCTGCAGGTTGGCCCCGAGCACGATGAAGAACGCCTCGTTGAATTCGCCGAGCCGTTCGCGGATAAACGATTCGGCATCGTGGACCGCGAGCAACTCGCGGAGCAATGCCGCCGCCTTCTCCAGCTCCCGGCGTGCCTCCTCGTCCAGCTGCTCCGTCAGCGAAAGCAGGCGTCCCCGCAACGCTTCCAGCTGCTCCGCCTCCTGCTGCCGCCCTGCCCCACGGGCTTCCTCGATCCGCTCGCTCAGCATCTGGAAGAACAGGTAGTCCACCCCCGAGCGGTACCAGGTCACGAGCTCGATGAGGTCCTGTTCCGTAGGCGCGGCGAGGATCTTCTCCAGGAGCTCCTCGCGGCTCAGCGGCGGATACACGGGTGAGCCGATCGCGATCCGGGCGGCCAGTTTGCGGCCGTAGGAACTGAGCGCGAACAGCTGCTCCCGCAAGGTCTCCAGGGGAAAGGCCTCGTCCGGCCGGCCGTCCTGGTAGAGCGCGTCGATGTAGGCCCCCAGCGCGGCAAAGAACTCGAAGCCGATCTGCTCATCGGCTTCCTCGACGAGTTGGCGAAGGCGTTCTTCGTCTCCCTGCGCCTGCAGCAGACGATCGAGCAATTCCAGCCGCGCGCGGTGGGCCGCCATCATCTCCGGCGTTACCCCTTCGGCCTGCAGGATCGCTTCGATCAGCCCCTCCAGCGTCAGCACGACCTTCGGAAGCAGCAGGTATCCCTTCCGCCTCTCCGGGGGCAGACGAGCCATGACCTGGTTCGTCAGCTGCCCAAGAAGGTGCTGTTGCTCCTGATCGTTCATCTCCGCCTCTGGAGGCGCAAGAAATACCAGCAGCTCTCTGTCCGGATCGTGGTACAGGAGCGGGGCCGCGATGAACCCCTCGGCACCGCACACGGGGCAAAGGATCGTATTCAGCCGGCCGCGGAGCAACCGGCCCCTCAATCCTGGCTCCAGGCCTACATCCACCACGGTGTAGACCTCCGCCTGCAGCGCCGTGCCACACACCGGACAGTTCAGGGACACCTGTTGGGGGGAAAATCCCGTTTCCATGCGCGCCTTTCCTCATCTTGTTATGGGGGAGCCATTCCCCTTCCTATCGCAGCCAGGCCACCGCGGAGGCTACCGCCAGTCCCACAAAGAGCAGGAAAGGAAGGTGAAATGCCACACCCACTCCGAATACCAGCATTCCGCCGATCAAAGAACCCATCGTCGCGCCAAGACCGACCACGGCCTGGACGGCCGGGCCGCGCTTTCGCCCGGCCGCGGTCAAAGCCACCTGGGCGAGCGCACTTCCGGCCACCGGACCCGCAAGGAGGGAAACGATCACCCCCCACCCCACGATGAAGGCAGCCAGTAGGCCGGCCACGGCCGCTGTTCCTGCTGCAGCTCCCCCGGCCGCAAGCAGCTGAACCGCGCTCGGCCGGTACGCTTCCGGGCGCCGCTCGCGGACGCACAGCGGACACAGCTGTCCCACCGGGAAAGGGCGCGCGCACCGGGCGCAGATCGGGCGGCCGCACTGGCTACAGCGCAGCGTGGTGGGCACGTCGGGGTGGAACGCACACCGCAGCGGCTCTTCGCTGTCCTGGGACTCCGCGTGAACCTGAGCTGCTGCCTCTCGGTTGCCCGGATCCAGCTCCAGCACCCGCCGGTAGCAGGCCTCCCGTTCGGCCACATCCTCCACGACCGCGGCCAGCCCGAGCCACCCCTCGATGTTCCCGGGGGAGCGGTCGACTACCTGACGATACAGCGACTCCGCGCGCACCCGGTCTCCGGCCGAGGCTGCATCCCGGGCCTGCCGGAGCAACTCTTCCAGCGACACGTAGCGCGAATCGGACCCCAAGCGCTTCCTCCTGGAAGCAGCCCTCAGGCGGCATCCACCAGGGCAAAAAGGAAATCGCCTTCTGCCGCGAGCTCCCCCTCGACCCGGGCCGTCCCGTGGCCTTTGCCGATGCGCCCGTGCATCCGCTCCAGGACCATCTCCAGTTCCAGGCGGTCCCCGGGACGCACCATCCGTTTGAAGCGCACCCGATCGAGCCCCGCGAACAGGGCCAGCTTCCCCTGGTTCTCCGGGCGGCTGAGCACGGCCACGGCACCCAGCTGGGCGAGCGCTTCCAGGATCAGCACGCCCGGCATGATCGGGCGCCCCGGGAAGTGGCCGGCGAAGAACGGCTCGTTCGCGCTCACGTTCTTCACCCCCACGGCCCGTTCCGGCGTCAGTTCCAGCACCCGGTCCAGGAGGAGAAACGGGTAGCGGTGGGGCAGGATGCGCTGGATCGCATCCGCTTCGAGCATGCAACCCTCCAACTCGTTCCTGCGTATTACCTACGGTGTTGCATTGTAGCACAGGAGCCGGCGGTTGCCAACCGTGGCACACCATCCCGCTGAGGGGTTTCCTGCATTCCAACGGAGCGGCTGGACAACGATGCGTCGAGATCCCGGGCGCCCCGCGTGGAGGTCATGGGGGCGGCCCGCAGGATACGCGGGCCGGCTTCTGGGTTTCGATACGCGGCTCGCTGTGCGCCCCGTTCCTCAACCGGCGAAGCCGGCCAGCGCCTTCGGGGTCTCGATGCGGGGGCGAGGACGCGCCTTGCTCCCCGGGCACGGCGTACTCGACCGCCGGAGGCGCCCGTACGCTTCGTTGGAACATAGGAAAGCCCCCCGTCCCGTTTGTGCTGCATCGAAACGACGGCAGTAGAGCCAGCACCGGACGGCTCCGACGGGGCATTCCGGAACGGAGCAGGCGATGGCAGTCATTGAGGTAGAGCATCTGTACAAGCGGTACGGCTCGACGGTTGCCGTGGACGATGTCTCCTTCGAAGTGCGCGAGGGGGAAATCTTCGGTATGGTCGGTCCGAACGGGGCCGGAAAGACGACGACCATCGAGTGCATCGAGGGGCTGCGCCGGCCGGACGGAGGCCGTGTCCGTGTGCTCGGGCTGGATCCGCAGACGGACGGCCGCATCCTTCGCGAACGCATCGGCGTTCAGCTGCAGGAATCGAACCTGCCTGCTCGCCTGAAAGTCTGGGAAGCCCTGGACCTCTTCGCCTCTTTCTACCCGAAGGCGGTGGACTGGCGACCGCTCCTCGAGACCTTCGGCCTCACCGAGAAGTGCAACTCCCCGTTTGCACGCCTTTCCGGCGGCCAGAAGCAGCGCCTGTTCATCCTCCTCGCTCTCCTGAACGACCCCGAGATCGTCTTCCTGGACGAGCTCACAACCGGCCTGGACCCACAGGCCCGCCGTGCGATGTGGGACCTCGTGCGGGAGATCCGCGCACGCGGCAAGACGGTGTTCCTGACGACCCACTTCATGGAGGAAGCCGAAAGGCTGTGCGATCGGGTCGCGATCATCGATCACGGCCGGATCATCGCGCTGGACACACCGGAGGCGCTCATCCGCTGCCTGCACGGGGAAACCCGGATCGAATTCCAGCCCGATGGCA